>JAVBRV010000034.1:0-4711 GCA_031547585.1 Victivallaceae bacterium | reverse complement strand
TTCCCCCGTCCTATCCTCCACCCCCGGCCCCAACTCAAACTCGCCCGCCGGATGCCCCCACTCCAACGTCAATTCCAACGGCTCCGCCGACAGCATCGCCCGCGGCGTCACCCAGATCTCCAATCCATTCTTCCCCACCTGGCAGACTTCCACCTCCACCCGCGCCTCGGGGACCTCCCCCCGCTCCAACGTCAACAAGGTCTCCCGGTCAAAGCTCCAGCGATCCCCCTCCACCGGCAACCGGAACCAGATCACCCCCAGATCCCGATTCTCCCTCAACAGCGCCGCCAGCAGTTCCAGCTCCGGCGCAATCAGGCGAACCGCGTATTTCCCCTCCGGCGGCCCCTCCCCCTCAGCGCTCAGCGTCACAAATGCCCCCGTCCCCCGGTCGAACCACAACCGGTACGCATACGTCGGCAGCGCCACCTTGAACGGCCTCCCCAACGCCCGCGCCCGCGTAATCGCCCGGCGCGCCACCGCGCCATCCAATAGCGACCCCGCCGCCTCCCGGTTCGCCGGAACCTCCAAGCCATGCACCTGAAGCACGTAAAAATCCACCCGCTCCGCCACCTCGCGGAACTCCCCCACCCCCAAATGGCACGGCAGCGCCGTCACCGAAAAAGCTTCCACCCCCTCCGGCAGCTCCTTCCGGAACTCCGCCAGCAGTCGGGCGTACTCCCCCAAACGGCTCTCCGGTACGTCGGCATCCACCTCCAGTCGCCGGGGCGAAATCCGCCGAACCTCCGCCGCCAACTTCCGGAATCCCTCCCGGTTCAGCGCCGGTAACCGCAGCCGGAACACCGCCGTTACCCCCGGCTTTTGCCAGAATTCCAACGGCGCATTCGAGCGCTCCACCTTGTCGGCGATCTCCCCGGCGAAAGCCGATAGCGACCGGTCGCATTCCGCCGCCGCCCGCTTCACCTCCGGCGTCCAGTTCCGCTGCCAGAGGTAGAACTCCGGCTCCGCGGCGGTCGCGGATAGGAAGAGAAGCAGCAAACTGGCGAGCAATAAACGCATTCGTTTCTCCGTAAATCACCTTGTGGATGGGCGAGAGGGTATCTGACTGGGTGAAAGACTCACGGTTTCCGGCTACGGCTCCGCGCGCTGGGCTCGATAAAAGACTGGCTTCGCCGTCTTTTCTCGGCAGCGCTCCGCCGATCGGTATTTACTTGAGGTACCGCGTTTCGCTCGCCGAAAATTCTTTCGACGAGCGACCAGCGCTGTCCGCGCGCTGGACTGCGTCCCGGCTCGGCCGGGGGCGCACGGTTGCTTCGCAACCTATTTTTTAAAGTTTTTTTCTTTTTTTAGTTGGGGCGGCGCCACTTCCGCTGTCTCGCCGCCTCGTAGAGCAAAATCGTCGTCGCCGTCGCCACATTCAACGAATCAATCTTCCCCAGCATCGGAATCCGTACCGGATAATCCGAATCACGCAGCCAGAGGTCCGTCAGCCCCGTCTGCTCCGTCCCCACCACAATCGCCACCGGCCCCGTCATATCCACATCCGTGTAAATAAGCTCCGTATGCGGAGTCGCCGCCAGCGTGCGGATTCCATTGACCCGCAGCCACTCCCGCGCCTCCTCATTCTCCGCCTCCGCCAACGGCACCGTAAACAACGCCCCCGTACTCGCCCGAATCACATTCGGATTATAGAGGTCGGTGCACTTATTGCAGATAATCAACCCATCCACCCCCGCCGCATCCGCGCTCCGCAGAATCGAGCCCAGATTCCCCGGCTTCTCCACCGCCTCGGCCACCAGGTACAACCCGTCCGCCCGCACCGGCAGATCCGCCAGACGGTGTTGCCGCATCCGCGCCACCGCGATCAACCCCTCCGGACGATCCCGGTACGCCATCTTCTCAAGCAGCGCCGCCGACACCTCGCGCACCGGAATCCCCTCCGCCGCCAGCGATTCCAGGAAAGGAACCTCGTTCTCCCCCAGAAAATGCGATGGCGAAAAGTAACATTCAACCAGCTCCATTCCGTACTCGCGCGCCCGAGTCAACTCGCGGTAGCCCTCCAGAACCGTCAGCTGCTCCCGCTCCCGGGTTCGCCGGTCGCGAAGCTTCACCACATGCTTCACCGCGTCATTCTGCGCGCTGGTAATCTTCAGAAATTCCACAGTATATATCTCCTGGAATTAAAGTAATCGCAAAGAAGTAATTATGCAAGCGCCGAAAGCGCCAGAAATCGCCAGACGGGGAGATCGGGAGCAAGAAGGTCGGCAGGCGGCGGTTCGGCGAGATCGCACCACCGGATCTGCTGCCCCTCGCGGGGAACCGGGGTTATCCCCTCGGGCAGCAGCGTACGAAGAAAAAGAAGCTCGATCTCCCGCTCCGGGCGGGGCCGGGTGACCAGCCGGTAAAGGGGGTCGAGAACGAGGCCGTCGACCCCCAGCTCCTCATGGAGTTCGCGGCGCAGGGCTTCGGCGAAGGTTTCGCCCGATTCGAGCTTGCCGCCGGGGAACTCCCAGCCGGCGGGGGGCTTCCCCTCCGGACGGCTGCAGAGAAGCACCTCGCGCCCCCGGAAAACGACGGCGGCGGAAACCCGGATCCTCATGCGGCCGCTCCAAATAGAAGAGCGAAAAGTTTGAAAAGCATTCCGGCGAAGTGTCCGGCGGCCATGAAAATGTAATCGATGCAGGTGAAAAGGATGAGGATCATGACGAAAAACGCCCCCTTCACCACCTCCGAATTGACCCGGATCAGGTTCGGGAAGAAGTTGGTGAGAATCCACCAGCCGTCCAGCCCCGGAACCGGCATCATATTGAGGAAAAACAGGGTGAAGTTGAGAATCCCCCCGTAGAGCAGCATGAATTTGGGGAAGTTATCCGCATAACCGAAACGCTGCAATAGAAAACTGCCGAGGACAAAGAGGACGCCGAGAATGAAGTTGGTGGCGGGTCCGGCGAAGGCGACGATGGCCGGGCTCCGGCGGCGGATCATACGCCCGTGATTCACCGGAACCTGTCCCCAGGCGATGCCGAGAACGGCGAACATGATGAGCGAGAAGACCCCCATCTGCTTCAGGGGATTCAGCGTCAGGTGGCCGAGGTCGGCGGCGGTGGGGTCGCCTTCGAAGAGGGCGACGCGGGCGTGCATGTATTCGTGGCAGCAGATGGAGAAGATGACGAGAATCGCGGCCGCGAAGAAGAAGGGAGGGTTATCCCAGAGGTGGCTGATGAAAAAATTATGCATGGGTGTCCAATTCGACCTTCCAATACTGGAAGGCGGGGGTTTCGTAGGGGTGGCTATGGCGCATGGCGGCGATGACGGCTTTCAGGTCTTCGTCGCGGCAGACGGTTTCGAGTTTGACTTCGGGTACGGTTTCGAGTTTCCCCGTTTCGCCGATCGTGGGATTGCTCCCCGCGAGCGGCCGAAAGGAGCCGGTTCCGGAGGTCATCCAGATGCAGCTGTCGTAATGACCCAGGCGTCCGGCTCCGGCGGCGGCAATGGCGCTCCGCAGGGCTTCCGCGTGGGTGTGGGGGACATAGACTTCGAATTTCCAGTACATATTATTGAATTTAACACAAAACCGGTGAAAAATCAACTGGAATAATCCCGGGATTCGAATTATATTACGCTTTTACGGAGGTTTCTATGGGTCTTTTCAATCGTTCATATATGCGCGGACCCCGCCCCTTCGCTCCGGCGGATGACGGCACGGGGATGATCTGGACGCTGATCATCATCAACGCGATTTTCTTTTTCATCCTGGCCCGGCCGGGGTCGCCGCTGTACCATCAGCTGGTGCTGAGTTCGGACGGGATTCGCGAATTTCGCTATTACCAGCTGATCTCGGCGGGGTTCCTGCATGCCCACTTCGGCCATATTTTCTTCAACATGTGGGGTCTCTGGATCTTCGGGCGGCTGGTCGCGCCGTATATCGGCGGGGCGCGCTTTCTGGCGCTTTATCTCGCCGGAGTGCTGGCGGGGAACGGACTGTTCCTCGCCTTCAACTGGGGGGGGCATACCTCGCTTCTGGGGGCTTCCGGCGCGGTGTGCGCGATCATGATGGCGGCGGCAATGCTGGAGCCGAACCGGCAGTTCGTGATGATTTTCATGCCGTTCTTCCCGTTGAAAACTTCGACGCTGGTCATCTGCTATACGATTCTGGAAATGCTGTCCGAAATGAGCGGGGCGGAGGATAACGTGGCGCACCTGGCGCACCTCGGCGGATTCGCGGGGGGCTACATTTTCCTCAAAGCGATTTACGGGAAGCGTTTTCTGCCGTGGGATCCCTTCCGCCGGCGTCCGCGCCCCGGGGAGTGGCTGGGGAAAAGCACCACGGCGCAACGCGATCCGGACCCGGAGCCGCGGCAGACTCCGGGAGGGCGCTCGGTCTCCCAGCGCGAACTGGATGCGCTGCTGGATAAAATTTCGCGCGAAGGGATCAACAGCCTGACGGCGGCCGAACTGGCGCGATTGAAGCAGGCGCGGGAAGAGATGCGCGGCGGACGCTGACGCAATTACGAATTACGAATTAAAGAGAATCGGTTGCTGAGCAACTGGAGACAAGTTGGCGGCGTGTACCAAACAACGTTGCGTGCCAATCTCTTCGGCCCACAGCGTAGTTAGCCTAAGTAAGCGCGGCAAGCGCCGCGAGCGGATGTGAGGGAACTCGTTTGCGGCAGCAAACGAGCGAAGGCACAAGAGTGCCGAAGCCGAACGTAGTCGAGCGAAGGCCTCGCCGTCTGAGAGTCGCTGCGCAGCA
>JAVBRV010000412.1:0-2654 GCA_031547585.1 Victivallaceae bacterium | reverse complement strand
GTTGTCGCCGCAATCGATGTGCCGCCCTTCGCGCACCCCGAGAATGTCGGAGAGGACGAGATCGATGGTATCGACCCCGTAATCCTCCTTGCGGTGGACGAGGTAGGAGGCGAGCACGGTGTCGGAGAATTCCGGTTCGCGGTAGGGGTCGATCCGCCCCGCGTCGAAGTTGTGGAGGAAGACGTGATGGTCGCTCAGCAGCAGCATGGTGTTGGTGAAGGGCTGGAAGACCCCGTCGCTTTTACGTCCGCCGGACATCGCGCAGCCGGCCAGCCGGCAGAGCGCGCCTTCGCCGGTGCCGTCGAGATAGACGCTGGCTTCAGCCGTGTGAAGCTCGTCGTTTTCCAGGTAACGGACGCCCGTCACCCGGCGGCCTTCGGTCAGCACCTCGACCAGCGCCGCTTCGTAGTGGATCTCCACCCCGGCGGCCAGCGCGTCGCGCTCCAGGAGGTACTTGCCGCTCTCGGAGAAGTTGTGCACGCGGATTCCGGGGAGGAACTGGGTGTTGTCTTCGCGGTGGAGTTCGGCGAGGAGCCCGAAAGCCTCCTGCTGGTAGCAGCCGCAGACGCCGCCGGTGGTGTGGGTGCCGCCCGGCGCGGTGTTGCGGTCGAGCACCAGGGTTTTGAGGCCGAGGCGTCCGGCGGTGATGGCGGCGATGGACCCGGCGGTGCCGAATCCGGCGATGATGCAATCGTATTTCATTTCGTCACCTCCCCGCGGAGACCGGCGTCGAGCGCCAGGAGCGGATTATCGAAGTCATTGCAGGCGAAGCGGACGGCCGCCCAGATAAAGAGAAAGGACTCCAGTTCGGCGGGCCGGTTCGCCCAGAGCCGGTAGAACTCCGGACGCGCCTCCTGCCAGGGGGTGCGGGCGTCGAGCCGCCAGCGGAGGAGCTGCCGCCCGGCAACCGCCGTCCCCTGAAGCTCGAAGGGACCGTAGGCGCCCGGCGCGGCTTCGCCTTCGACGTAGGCGTACAGATATTTCGAAGCTCCGCCCTTGGGACGGGCGTCGATCACCCGGTCGGCGTGAAGGGTGGTCCGGCCGTCGGCGCCGGAGATTTCCAATTCGTTCCCGTTCCGGGCGATGACGTTGGCGTTGAAGCGGATGGCGACCTTGTGCCGAATGCTCCAGGCGGCCAGTTCAGGCGTGAGCGCATGAGTGCGCACCTGATTCCCCACCAGCCCCTGGCGCTTCCGGAGTTCCGCTTCGAACTCCAACGCGGCGGGGTGGGTCAATTTGGTTTCATAATTCCGGCCGGGGTCGCAGCTGAGGGAAAATTCCCAGCCCGGCACCACCGACGGCTCCAGGACCAGCGTGTCTTCGCGGTCCGCGGCCAATCCGCAACCATAGAAAGTTGCTCCGATAACGACAGTTTTCACGGCATCCTCCCGATTTGATGCCATTCAACATAGCCCGCCGGAGCAGAAATATCAACCCCGGCACATCAACAAGTGTTCTACTATTTTCGAACACAAAAGCGAAACAGCAGGCATTAAACCGGGCAAGTGTTCTATTTATCGAGCTTTCGGACGGCGACAAAACGGATCCGTCCGGTGTAGTCTTCGAGCAATTCCGCCGCTTCGAAGCCCCCTTCCCTTTCGAGTGCTTCAGCGAGGAGCGGGGCCTGCGGCGGCGACAATTCATAGATCGCCCCGCCGCCCGGAGCCAGAAACTCCGCGAGGCAAAGGACGCTGCGCAGCATCACCTCCATCCCCTCCTCCGGCGCGGTCAGGGCGAGGCGGGGCTCATGCCGCCGCACCTCCGGCTCCAGCGTTTCGTATTCGGCGTCGGTCACGTAAGGGAGATTCGCCGCCACCCAGTCGAATTGTTCGCCCTCGACGGCGGCAAAGAGGTCGGATTCCAACAGGCGAACCCGCTCCAGGCCGTAGCGGGCGCGGTTGCGTTTCGCCACTTCGAGCGCCGCGGGCGAGAGATCGACGCCCGTGACCGCGAGATCGGGCCGCTCGAACGCCGCCGACAAGGCGATCGCCCCGGACCCCGTACCGAGGTCGAGCAGCCGCGCGCCCATGGGGGCACGGCGGATCAGCCAGTCGACCAACAGTTCGGTTTCGGGGCGGGGGATGAGGACAGCGGGCGTCACCTCCAGCTCCAGCTCCCGGAAGGGGGCGAGGCCGAGCAGATATTGCAGCGGCTCCCGTTTTACCCGCCGTTCCGCGAGGGCGAGGAGGCGCGCCGCCAGCTCCTCCGGCACCGGTTCCCCGGCGAGAAAAAAGAGCTCGGAGCGGCGAAAGCCTCCCAGCCCCGTCAACAATAGATCCGCCTCCACGGCGGCCGATTCAATCCCCGCCGCGGCGAAATCATCAGCCAGCCGCCGCCGGAGTTCACGATATAGAAGCATCTTTCAAAACCTTTCGCCTATAGAGGTAATTGCAAAAATCAATAGCTTATGTGATTTTACCACGGTTCTCGCTGGGGCGGCCCGCCCCAGACCCTCCGGCGGGCTCCGCCCTGCACCCGCAAGGGCTACCGCCCTTGACCCCAGGTATCGGAGAGAACCTCCAAACGGCATCAGTCGGCCACTCTCCCCGCTTTTTTGCGGGGAGAGGGCAAGCGACTGAAACCGTTTGGCGCCAGGGGGCTCCGCGCCCCCTGGACCCTCGGCAGGACGGGGGTCCTGCACCCTGGCCGACTTT
>JAVBRV010000145.1:0-9815 GCA_031547585.1 Victivallaceae bacterium | reverse complement strand
CGCCCCGAAGTCGAACAAGGCATGCTCGAAGTCAAAACCATGCTAACCCCCCAAAGCTCCAGCGCCGCCCGCCAAGCCGCCCTCGCCATTTACGAACAGTAATACGCTTCCGGATTGAAAAATCACAAAAAAGGAGTTGCCAACGGCAACTCCTTTTTTGCGAGGGGGGTAGTTACCCCAGGGTTACTTCTGCTCCATGGCAAGCAGTGCTTCCCGGCCGGAGAGGCCGGGGGTGACGCCGCAGGCCGCGGCGGCGGAGCTCGTTCCGACTACCGCCTTCTCCAGCATGTCGTTGAAACATTTGACGCCGGTGACCACCGCGAAGCGATCGCCCAGCTTGTCGGCGACCGCCAGGTTGAAGTAGCCGCAGCCGAGGTTCGCCTTCTCCCCCTGGATCAGGAGGATGACGCCGTTCGGCGTGGGGAGCGAACTCCCCCGGAAGCGGCGTCCGTCAATGACGATCTCTTCGCAGCTCATTTGTCGTCCGGGAAGCGGTAGTTTTCACCGTAGCCGTAGTGCTCGATGACGTAGTCGAGATCCTTGTCGCCGCGTCCGGAGCAGGTGGCGAGAATCGCCCCGTACGGATGCTCCTTGGCCCATTTCATCGCGAAGGCGATGGCGTGGGAGCTTTCGAGCGCGGGGATGATTCCCTCGTAGCGCGACAGCTTGAAGAAGGCGTCGACCGCATCCTCGTCGCTGCACGTCACGTAGTTGACCCGCCCGAGGTCGCGCCAGTAGGCGTGCTCGGGGCCGACCGACGGATAATCGAGTCCGCTGGCGATGGAGTACACCGGGTCGGGGTTGCCGTCCTTATCCTGCAAAACATAGCTGTCGAAGCCGTGGAGGCGGCCCGGCGTGCCGTAGGCCATGGTGGCGGCGTGGTCGCCGATCTTCGGACCGCGCCCCAGGGGCTCGACGCCGTAGAGGTCGCAGGGGTCGCCGAGGTAGGCCGCCAGCGAACCGGCGGAGTTGCTGCCGCCGCCGACGCAAGCCGCGACCGCGTCCGGCAGCTGCCCGGTCATCTCGAGGAACTGCTTGCGCGACTCCTCGCCGATGCAGAACTGGAAGTCACGCACCATCAGGGGGAAGGGGTGCGGACCGAGGGCGGAACCGATGCAGTAGATCGAATCTTTGTAGTTTTTCGCGTACGATTCGAAGGCCGAGTCGACCGCCTCCTTCAAGGCCTTGAGGCCGAAGGAGACCGGAACCACCTTCGCGCCGAGGATCTTCATCCGGGCGACGTTGGGGGCCTGCTTGGCGATGTCGACTTCGCCCATGTGGATTTCGCACTCCATGCCGAAATAGGCGGCGGCGGTGGCGAGCGCCACGCCGTGCTGACCCGCGCCGGTTTCGGCGATCAGCCGCTTCTTGCCCATGAATTTGGCGAGGAGCCCTTCACCCATGCAGTGGTTGAGCTTGTGGGCGCCGGTATGGTTGAGGTCTTCGCGCTTCAGGTAGATCTGGCAGTTGCCGAGCCGCCGGGAGAGGCGGTCGCAGTGGTAAACCGGGGTCGGACGGCCCTGGAATTCGCGGCGGATGCGGCGCAGCTCATTGATGAAGTAGGCCGAGCGGCAGATCGACTGGTAGGCGTTCTGGATCTCCTCGAAAGCCGCCTGGAGTTCCGGCGGGAGGTAGCTGCCGCCGTAAGCGCCGAAGCGCCCTTCGGGGGTGGGGTGGTCGCGGAAGTAACGTGCGTAGTCCATGATAGCCGATCCTTCTATTTCAATTCAACGTTGGTGGCCGGGTCGACCAGCTTGAACTCCTCGTAATGGAGCAGGGGATCGGCCCGGAAGCTTAACTCGTTCTTATGCTTCACTTCGAGGTCGCGCAACAGTTGCGCATCCCGGTTGCGAAGCCGCGTCAACACATCCGGGTGCATGATGACCCGGATCGACACGTCGCGGTAGCGCCGGTCGCGCAGCACCGTCGACAGCCGCCGCTGGATTTCGACGCTCATCGATTCGGCCGACTTCACAAGGCCGGTGCCGCGGCAGTAGGGGCAGCAGTCGTAGACCTGGTCGAGGATGCTCTCGTGTTCGCGCTGGCGGGTCATCTCCATCAGCCCCAGCTTGCTCAAGGGCAGGACCTTGGTCTTGGCGCGGTCGTTTTTGACCAGCTTCTTCATGGTCCGGAAGACCTCTTCGCGGTCGCGGGAGCTCCGCATGTCGATGAAGTCGAGCACCACCAGTCCGCCGATGTCGCGAAGCCGGAGCTGGCGGGCGATCTCCTCGGCCGCTTCGAGGTTGGTCTGGCGGATGAATTCCGGCTGATCCGCGCCCTTGCGGCCGCGCCCGGAGTTGACGTCGATGGCGATCAAGGCCTCGGTTTCATCGATGCAGATGGCGCCGCCGCCCGGCAGCTTCACTTCGCGCTGGAAGACCTCGCGGAGCTGGTCGTTGATGCGGTAGTGGTCATAGATCGGCTTGGGGGCGTTGTAGCGGGTGACCTTCGAAGCCATCTTGCGTCCGCCGAAGCGCTTCAGGGCGTCGGTGATGGCTTTGGCGGCGTCGGGGTCGTCGACGACGATGCCGTCGATCTCCTCGGTCATGAAGTCGCGGATGGTGCGTTCGACCAGGTTGGGTTCGGTGTAGAGAAGCGCCGGGCCGTTCATGGAATCCATCTTCTTCTCGATCTGGTGCCAGCTGTCGAGGAGGAGGTCGAGGTCGTGCTTGAAGAAGGTGGAGCGGCGTCCTTCGCCGACGGTGCGGCAGATGAGGCCCATTCCTTCGGGGAGCTCGAGGGCGGCGAGGATTTTCCGCAGCCGGTCGCGCTCCTGCCCGCCTTCGATGCGGGTGGAGAGGCCGATGTGCTCGCTGTAGGGCATGAGGACGAGGTAGCGGCCCGCGATCGAAATGTCGCAGGTCACCCGCGCGCCCTTGGTGCTGATCGGCGACTTGACTACCTGGACCAGGATCTCCATGCCGGAGCGGAAGATGGTGGGGATATCGGCGGCGGAGAATTTCTTGCGGCGGCGGGAGGCTTCCGCGCCGACCTTGGAGTCGGGCTTCGCCTCCTGGCGCTTGCTGCGCTTGGCCTGGATCGATTCGCCGGAGGCCTTTTCGCCCTCTTCCTCCTCATCCTCGGGCTTATGATTGCCGCGCTCGTCGGCGGGGAACATATCGTGATAGTGAAGGAAGGCGTTCTTGCCGGCGCCGATGTCGACGAAGGCGGCCTGGAGGGAGGGTTCGAGGTTGATGATCCGGCCGAGGTAGATGTCGCCGACTTTGGGGCCGTGGTCGTCGCGTTCGATTTCGTACTCTTCGAGCCTGCCGTTGCCGAGAAGCGCGAACCGGCGTTCCAGCTTCTCGCAGTTGAGAATGATTTGTTTACTGTTTTCCATGGGTTTCCATTTCAATAAAAGGGTAAATTAAACTGCCGGTTTTACGGCAGAATGACCGGTTTCTCGCCGCGGAGTCCGTTGAGGAAGTCCACGGCGGACATGGGTTTTCGGCCCGGGGCGGAAAGCTCCAGGACTTCGATGGCGCCCGTGGCGCAGCCGATGATGAGGCCGTACTTGTCGGCGCGCAGGACCTCCCCCGGACTCCCCGCGAGGTCGCGGCGGCAGAGTACGCGGGTAAAGGTGACGACGACCTCGCCGCGGGTGGTGAGGAAGCGGCAATGGGCGCCGGGCCAGGGATGGTAGGCGCGGATCATGGCGTCGATTTCGGAAGCGGTCGCCCGCCAGTCGACGCGCCCGTCGGACTTGCGGATTTTGGAGCAGACCGTGACGGCGTTGCCATCCTGGGGGAAGGGCTGCAGCTCGCCGGCGGCGATGGCGCGGAGAATGCCGGGGGCGGCTTCACCGGCGATGCGTCCGAGCTTGATTTCGAGGGCGTCGCAATATTCGCGGTGGTCGAGTTCCACCCGGATGGAGTGGTACACCGGGCCGGTATCGAGGCCGCGCTCCATTTTCATGAAGGCGACGCCGGTGGCCGCGTCCCGGTTGAGGAGCGCCTGGACGATGGGGGAGGCTCCGCGGTAGGCGGGCAATAAGGAAGCGTGGATATTGACGCAGGCGACGCGGGGGAGGTCGAGCAGCTCCTGGCGGAGGATCTGGCCGAAGGAGACCACGAGCAGGATGTCGGGACGCTTCCGCCGCAGGGGTTCGAGGAATCCGGGCTGGTTGACGTTGGCGATTTTCTCCGGCTGCAGGCCCATTTCGACGGCGGCGGCCCCGACCGGCGTGGGCGCGGGCAGGCGGTTCCGTCCGGCGGGCCGGTCGAGCTGGGTGCCGACGCCGACGAGGCGGAGCGTGGGGTCGGCGGCGACCGTCCGCAGGATCGGCACGGCGATCTGGCCGGAGCCGAGAAAATAAATTTCCGGGATATTCGTCATTTTCTTCTTGTCAAATGGGTCCTTATGCGTCATAATAATATAGAACCGATCTGAATGAAAAACGAGTCCCGGATGGGAAAAACTGAAAAAATAGCCATTGCGCTCGGGGGGAACCTCGGCGATACCGTCCTTATTTTCGACCGCGCGGTGGAAAAACTGCGCGCCGGGGGGGTTGCGGGGATCGTCCGGAGCGGCCTCTACCGGACCAGGGCGGTCGATTGCGTGCCGGGTACGCCCGACTTCGTCAATGCGGCGCTGACGGGCGAATGGGGGGGGGCTCCCCTGGAGTTGCTGGCGCTGACGCAGGCGATCGAGCGGAGCGAGGGGCGTCCGGAGGAGCATTCGAGCCGGGAGGCTCGGACGCTGGATCTCGATATCATTCTTTTCGGCGACGGAATGTTCCGGTTGCCGGGGCTGGAGATTCCGCATCCGCGGGCGCTGTCGCGGCGGTTCGTCTTGGAGCCGCTGGCGGAGGTGGCCGGGGGGTGGATTTTCCCGGGGACGGACCGGCGAATTCTGGATTGTTTATCCGGATGCGGTTGATTTCTGCCGGTCGGGGGTGTATATTTGCGTATCAAGTAAGGAGATTTGGCGATGCCGGAATTTGTATCGACGCTGACGATCTGGGTGGTGGCTATGCTCACCTGGGTGATTGTGATGATGGGGGTGGCGCAGCTGTCGCGTTTCTACAAGAACTTTCAGGACTACAAGCGCGAGAACGAGGCGAACCTGCTGGGGCTGGCCGGGCAGCTTAAAAAGCTGCAGACGACGCTGTCGGAGCAATTGCTCGAACAGCGGCGGATGAGCAAGCTGCTGCTGGAGCAGCTGGAATTGAAGCGCGCGGAAATGACCGGGGATTTCGAGATTGTGGAGGAAGAGGTTTCGGCGGCTCCCGCCCCGGCGCCTGCTCCCGCTGCTCCGCCGGAGGCGGAAGCGCCGACTCTTCTCGATAAGCGTCCTCCGGCGCAGTTCCCCAAGATTGTCTGAAAAAAATCGTATTTTTTGCCGTGGCGCGCTGGACAAGCGCGTTTCGGTATGCTAATGTACATCCAGTTCGATGTGTTAAAATTGCAAGTCAACCATATTGCTTTCAAGGGAGCCTGTCGTGTATGAAAAAATATATTATGGCTTTTAGTGCTGTTTTCTGTCTATTTTACGCTGTTACCGCGCAGGGCGGGACCGATTCCGGCAACTGGGTTGCGGATAAGTTGATGCTTTACATCCCGAACCGGATTCTCGACGCTCTCGATACTTTCACGGTGAACGTCGGCGTCGGTCCCAAGATCGAAGCCCAGATGATGGCCACGCGCGCCGTCTGGGGCGGCGGCGGCTACGGCGACTCCTACAAGGCGTTCAAGGCGTACAATCGGCAGTACGGGCTGGGTGTGGAATCAGGCTGGTATTGGTCCTTCGTCTTTGTCGGTGAAGAAGCATATGCGCTGACGGACAGCACTTCGCTGGTGAAGAAGTACATCGAGAACCGTTCCGGTTTTCCGCTTCCCGAGACGCGCACCTACAGCTTGCTCGACGGAACCCGCGACTACTGGGCGATCGGCGGCTCGCTGGCGTTCCTGGTGTGCGGCGATGTTTACATTCATCCGGTGGAGATTGCGGACTTGGTGCTGGGCATCTTCTTCATCGACATCAAGGGTGACGATCTGACGTTCGCCGACTTCTAAAGGCGGTTGCCGGAAGATGCGGCATAGCGGGTATTTCCGGGTTTGATCCGGGAGTGCCCGTTTTCCGTTCCGGGGGAGGGAAAAATGGATTTTCGTTGCCGCCGTTGCGGGAATTGCTGCCGCTGGTCGGGTTGCGTGAAGCTGGAAGAAGGGGAAGCCGACCGACTGGCGGTGTTTCTCGGAATGCAGCCGGGGGAGTTCCTGACGGAATACACCCGGCTGATGCCCGATCGTTCAGGCCTGTCGCTGACGGAGCGGCCGGATGGAAGCTGCATCTTTCTCGATGAGAGGGAGCTGCCCGAATGCCGGGTGGAGGGGGCAAAACCCCGGCAGTGCCGGCGATTCCCGGAGCACTGGAATTTTCCCGGCTGGGAAAAAGAGTGCAAGGGCAGCACATATTAGCGACCGATAAGGAGATCGCGAATGAAAACGAAGAGATTGAGCGCTATATTGATGGTGCTGACGGCCTTGCTGCTGTTGCCGGGGTGTTCGACGTTCCGGAAGCTGTTCGACGAGGCGCCGGAGAAGACCGCGGCGCGGAAGGAGCGGGCCAAAGAGCGCCGGGAGGCGGAATTGCGGGGGGAGGAGCCTGAATCGCGCTTCCCGGACCCGGTGGGCGATCTGTTTGAGCTCAAGCGTACGCCGCCGCCCAGCAAGGTGGGGGCGAGCTACGACAGCCTGACGCCGGAGGAGCGCAAGCTGGTGCAGTCGATGGTTTCCTACGAGAAGCGCTCCCAGAGCGACGCCGACGCGATTCGCGAGCGGCAGCGGCGCAACCGCAAAGCACAGGAAACCTGGGTTTTCGGCGGCAATCCGTTTGAGTAATGCGCGTCCCGGCGTTATATTTATTACCATTGCAGAACCTGAAACGATAATAAGGAGAGAGTCATGGCTTCGTTGTTCGAAGAGGCGAAAAAGGTGTATTCCGGGCTTGGCGTGGATGTCGATGCGGCTTTCCGCCGGCTGGATGAGATCGCGGTGAGCCTTCACTGCTGGCAGGGCGATGACGTCGCCGGTTTCGAGAGCACCGGCGCGCTTGATGGCGGCATTGCGGTGACCGGCAACTATCCGGGCCGGGCGCGCACGCCGGAGGAGCTCCGGGGCGACATCGACATGGTTCTGTCGCTGGTTCCCGGCAAGAAGCGGCTCAACCTTCACGCCATCTACGCCGAAAACTGCGGCAAGGGTTATCAGCGTTCGGAAGTCGGCATCGAGAACTTCGCCAACTGGCTGGACTGGGCGAAGGCGAAGAAGGTCGGCCTCGACTTCAATCCTTCGTTCTTTTCGCACCCGATGGCGGCGGGCGGCCTTTCGCTCAGCAGCCCGGATAAAGCGGTGCGCGACTACTGGGTCAACCACGGCATCTCCTGCCGGAAGATCGCCGAGCATTTCGGCAAGGTTCTCGGCGACTGCTGCATCACCAACTTCTGGACGCCCGACGGCAGCAAGGACACGCCTTCGGACCGTCTCGCGCCCCGCGAGCGGCAGATCGAGTCGCTGGACCGTATTTTCGCGACTCCGATCGACTCCCGTTACAACCGCGACGCGGTGGAGTGCAAACTCTTCGGCATCGGCGCGGAGAGCTACACGGTCGGTTCGCATGAGTTCTACATGGGATATGCTTTGAAGAAGAACCTGCTGCTCTGCCTGGATGCGGGTCACTTCCACCCGACCGAAGTGATTTCCGACAAGCTGACGAGCTGCTTGCTCTTCTTTGAAGAGGTGCTGCTGCACGTCAGCCGCGGCGTCCGTTGGGACAGCGACCACGTGATTACCTTGAGCGACGAATTGAAGGCGATTGCCGAGGAGGTGGTGCGCCACAACTACGATAAAAGGGTGCACATCGGGCTCGACTACTTCGACGCTTCGATCAACCGGGTCATGGCGTGGACGGTGGGGGCGCGCAACATGTCAAAGGCACTTTTGATGGCGCTGCTGGAACCGGCTTGTGCGTTGAAGGCGGAGCAGCAGGGTGATTTCTCGGCCCGCCTGGCGTACCAGGAGGAGTCGAAGACGCTGCCCTTCGGGCCGATCTGGGATGCGTATTGCGAGCGTGCCGGGGTGCCGGTGGGCTGTGCGTGGATCGATGAAGTGAAGAAGTACGAAAAAAACGTGCTCTCGAACAGGAGCTAAAAAAATCGAAACAGTAGACCGCGAAGCGGTCGTGCGCCCCCGGCCGAGCCGGGACGCAGTCCAGCGCGCGGATAGCGCTGGTCGCTTGCCGAAAGAATTTTCGGCAAGCGAAACGCGGCACCTCAAGTAAATACCGATCGGCGGAGCGCTGCCGATAAAAGACGGCGAAGCCGGTCTTTTATCGAGCCGCAGCGCGCGGAGCCGCCCGGGCCGGTAATCTCGCCGCATAAGGTCCCCTCTCGCCCATCCGCCCACAAGGTCAACACGGAGGGACACGGCGCGGGCTCGGTCCGCAACCCAGCAGGGGGCAATTTGCAAACAACGTTTTTGGTTATGTGAAAAAGGTTTAACCCGTATTGGCGGCCGGCTCTGTCGGACGGGTCGGACAAGTCGGACCCGTCCGACGGCCGAAATGCTTGAATCACAAAGCAACCACTCGAAAATCATCGTAAAAAAACAAGATTTTGACCGATAGTAGTACGGAGAAAAGCAAGCTTTTACTCTATATACCAACCCAAAGGAAATGAAGATGAGCTGTGAAAAACGTCTTGAAGGTAAAGTCGCCCTGGTGACCGGCGGCGCCCGCGGTATCGGCAAAGCGATTTCGGCCCGCCTGGGCAAAGAGGGCGCGGCGCTGGCGATCGTGGACATCATGCTGGATGTGGCCGAGGCCACCGCGGCGGAATTCCGCGCGGCGGGCGTCAACGCCAAAGCCTACGCCGCCAACGTGGCGAAATTCGACGACGCCGAGAAGACCGTGGCCGCCGTGGTCACCGACTTCGGCAAACTCGACATCCTGGTCAACAACGCCGGCATCACCAAAGATACCCTGATGCTCAAAATGACCGAAGACATGTGGGACGCCGTCATCGCCGTCAACCTCAAGGGAACCTTCAACTTCACCAAGGCGGCCATCCGCCCGATGATGAAGGCCCGCTCCGGCAAGATCATCAATATCGCCTCCGTTGTCGGACGCATGGGCAACGTCGGCCAGGCCAACTACGCGGCCTCCAAAGGCGGCGTGATCGCCCTCACCAAAACCACCGCCAAAGAATTCGCCTCGCGCAACGTCCAGGCGAACGCCGTGGCCCCCGGCTTCATCATCACCGATATGACCAACGAAGTGTCGCAGGAAGCCCGCGACGCCTTCCTCAACGTCATCCCGACCCGCCGCGGCGGCACCCCCGACGAAGTGGCGGCCGTCGTCTACTTCCTCTCCTCCCCCGACTCCGACTACGTCACCGGCCAGGTGATCAACGTCGACGGCGGCATGCTGATGTAAAAATCGATTTTGGACCAGGGGGAGGGGCGAACCCCCTTTTCTTCCCGGGAGGTAATTGCAAAAAGGCTCGGTGTATCACCGAGCCGATTTTTTGAGGATTTTCAGAGGAAGATATTGAAAAAAGCTCTTTCTGGGTAAATTCTCTTCTGACCAAAGAAAGAAGGTTACCAATGAAAGAGTTTTCAAGTTTATACAATGCCATCACCTCGCGTCTTTTTCCACTGCTGGAAGAAGAAATTTCGCCATTAAGAGCTTATCTACTAATAAGCCAAAATGTTCTGACTTGCGGCGAAAATTCATCCACTCGGTCAATAAAATAGTCGATAATTCTATTATCGCCAATTTTATTGGCCTTCGCGGCTGAAATTTCGGCGCTGCGTCATAAC
>JAVBRV010000004.1:0-19194 GCA_031547585.1 Victivallaceae bacterium | reverse complement strand
CGTTGCCCGCGAGTTGCCAACGCGACATACGTATTATGTCGTGGGAGTCAGGAGGGGCCTTACTCCCCTCCTGAAACCACCCCCGGTGTGGGGAAGCCGCCTGATGTGGCTGAGCACTTCCGCCCCCAGACCCTAGCGTTCGCTTACGCGAACTTAATCGCCCCTGCGGGGCGCCCTCAGACGGCGGGGCCTTCGCATCGTTACGTTCGGCGTCGTCGCAATTGCTCCTCGCTCATTTGCTGCCGCAAATGAGTACCCTCACATCCACTCCGCGGCGCTTCGCGTTCCTGTGGGCAGAAACGTGGTGTACCGCATTTTCACTCGGGCTGCAACGTAATGTGCCACATTTTAACAGGGGAGGGCTTCTTCGAGGGCCACGCCGCGCGAGCCCTTCGCCAGCACCAGCATCCCCTCTTGCAGCACTTCCCGCAATCGTGTGCCGGCCTCCCGCGACACGGCGAAATTTTCCACCCCGTCGCACTCCCCCCACAAACCGCCGACCGTCAAAATCCGCGCTCCCGGGAAAATTCCCGTCGCGAAATCCAAAATCATCCTATGCTCTTCCGCGCCGCCGGGGCCGAGTTCACGCATCTCCCCCAGCAGCAAAACCAATTTCCCCGCATCCGCAAACTCACCCAGCCACTCCAGGCACGCCCGCATACTCGCCGGATTCGCATTGTACGCATCATTCACATAGGTGACGCCATTCACTTCCGTTACCTTCATCCGCATTCCGGGCAGGGCCGTATTCACCAACCCCCGCGCGATCACGGCCGGAGTCACCCCCAGCGCCCACGCCGCCGTCGCGGCGGCCGCGGCATTCAACGCCTGGTGGCGGCCCGTAAGTCCCCACTCCAATTCGAACGTTTCACCCGTTCTGAACTTCAGCCGGAAACGGCTCCCCGTCAAGGTTCCGCCGAGATACTCCGACGATACTTCACCCTTTTCGCCGAAACGCATGAGCTTCGGCGTCCGCTCGTTTGCCAGTTTTCCCAGCGTCGCCGCCTCCGGCCCCGCCATCGGAACCACCGCGGTCCCGCCCGGCAAAAGTCCGTCGAAAATATGCGCCTTCTCCCGCGCCACTCCGGCCAAATCGCCCAGAAATTCCAGATGGCAGGGCGCGATGGAATTCACCAGCGCCGCCGACGGTTCGGCGGTCCGGCTGAGGGGTTCGATTTCACCGTGATGATTGGTCCCCGCCTCGATGACGGCGTACCGGTGATCGGCGTTGAGGCGAAGCAGGTTCTGCGGCACCCCCACCTGATTGTTGGTGTTGCCGAGCGTGTACAGCACCCCTTCGGGACCGGCGGCGGCTTCGAAAATCGCCCGCAGCATCTCTTTCACCGAAGTTTTGCCGACGCTGCCGGTGACCATCGCGAGCTTCAAGCCGGGATAACGGCGGCGGTGAAAACGGCCGATGGCCTGATAGGCAAGCAGGGTATCCGGAACCGCCAGCACCGGGATTTCGGCGGGGGCCTCCGTCAACCGGTTGCGGTTGACGCAAAGAGCGGCAAAGCCCGATTTTTGCGCTTCCCTGAGAAAATCGTGCCCGTCGAAGCGCTCCCCCGCCAAGGCGAGAAACAGTGCTCCCTCGCCGTTTTCACGGCTGTCGGTGCGGATGCCGGTGAGGAGCGTCGGCGGTTTCGGCCCCTTCCACTCGCCCCCCGTTGCGGCGGCCAGCTCTTCGGGGGTGAAACGCGGCCCGGACATCATTTGTCCTGCGTTTCGTTGATGTTGATGACGTTGCGGACTACGCCGCCCCGGAACACCACCCGTACGGTCGCGGTGGGGCTGATCCAGTACAGCCAACTCTCGTTGCGCAATTCAGGCGTCCGGCAGGCCGGGGGCAGACCCCAGGCGAGGATCACCTCTTCCTTGGTCATCCCGGCGACGACTTCGCCGCGCTTGATCCGCTCCAGATTCTTCGGCGGAACCTCCTTCAACAGCTCCTCGGGGGGCGTGGTGGTGAAGGTGTAGGCGATGAAATCCCGCATCGACACCAGCCGGTAGCCGTCGTCGTACAGAATGGTGAACTCCCGCCCGTTCGCCCGGAAGATGATCTTCTCGGTGATGGGGGTCGTCCGGACCGGTTCGATCTCGGTGCCGATCGGCAGATAATCCCCCTCCTGAATGTTCAGCGAGGAGATCTTCTCCGGATTCGTGTACCAGAGGTTGTACTTGAGATAGATCTTGTCATCCAGCTTCTGCTGGAACACTTCGGAAAAGACCACCGGCTCCGCGCAGCCCGCCAGAAGAAGCAGGACACCGACCGGAATCGACAGAAGCAGTAACCGCCGCATCATCTCGCAAACCTCTCTTGTCATTTCGTCAGCGGAAGGTGTCCGGCGAAGAGGGCTCCACCCAGAGGTGGAAATCCACTTTGCGGTCGCCCACTTCCAGCGTGATGAGCGTGTTGAGCCGCGTCAGAAGAAGCGCGTACGGAATCTTCACCTCGCGGCCGTCGACGTTCACCGAAACGTTGCTGTCTCCCAGGATATCCTCGGCGCGCCGGATCGCCCCGATCAATTCGAGCATGCGCCCGAGCTTGTCGCGGAGCTTGTCGTCCAGCTCGTAGGAGTGGTGGCACTTGGGGCAGACCGCCTGGAAGTCGCGGGCGGAAACATCCGCCAGATTGAACTTGACGATTCCCTCGCAGCCGGGGTCAAAGCAGTGAAAGTCGATCTGCGCCTTGGCGCCGATGGCGTTCTTCTTCTCCATGTATTACCCCTGGGCTTCGTCGCGCTTGATGATCTCGAGAACCTTGGCGGGCGACGAAACGTTTTCGATCAGCTCGTCGATCAGCTTCTGATTGCGGAGCTTGCGCGAGATGCTCGAAAGCAGCTGCAGATACGCTTCCTGGTTTTCATCGGGGGCGATGGTGAAGACGATCACCCGGACCGGCTGGTCGTCCTGCCCCTGGTAGTCTTCGATCGGATTTTCGCAGATCCCGATGATCACATAGGGGTGCGCGATGTCGTTGACGCGGATGTGCGGCAGGGCGAGACGGCCCCCCACACCCGTGGTCATCATCTGTTCGCGTTTCCAGGTCAGCCGGAAAATCACGTCGCGGCTCAGCTTCGTGAGGTCCGCGGCGCGGGTAATCAGCTGATCGAGAACTTCCAGCTTGTTGCGGCCATCGATGGACATGACCGAGTCGCGGGTCACATATTGCGTAAACTCAATTTTCATTTGCTATCTCCAGAGAGCGGTGCATACCTTATTTCCCGTAAAAGGCGGATGTAATTTCCTTACAATATCGCGCAAGGTAAATTTTGTCAATGGTTTGTGAGTGAAATCGAAAAAAAACATTACTTTTTTCCGAAAACCCGCCCCCCACGGGATTCCGGATCAGTCGCGGGTGATGCTGAGAATCACCACTTCCGTCTGCGGCACGTCGCGATGCATGCTCTTCGTCCCGGTCTTCACCTTGGCGATGGCGTCCATCACCTCAAGCCCGGAAACCACTTTGCCGAACACGCAATACCCGTACCCCTGCGGCGTCGGCGCCTTGAAGTCGAGGAAGGAGTTGTCCACCAGGTTGATGAAGAACTGGCTGGTGGCCGAATCAACCACATTGGTCCGGGCCATGGCGACGGTGCCGCGCTTGTTCGGCAGCTGGTTGGCCGCTTCGTTCTTGATCGGCGCATTGGTCTTCTTCTGCTCGAACTTGCGGTCCATGCCGCCGCCCTGGATCATGAAGCCCGGAATCACGCGGTGAAAGATCGTATCCGCGTAGAAGCCCGAGTCGACGTAGGCGAGAAAGTTCTTGACCGTCTCCGGAGCCTCTTTTTCGAAGAGTTCGAGCTTGATGTCGCCGTGGTTGGTTTTGATGGTGACCATGGGAGTTTTTCCTTCCGTTGCTGCCATTCCGGCAATGCTGATGAATAAAGAGAACATGACAATCGACAAATAACGCATTATTGTACCTCCTGTACTTGGTTGGTTAAAATCCGAATTCCGGTTGAACAATTCCGAAATCATCCTCTTCTTCCGGCGCGGGCGGCTTGGGCGGCGGCGGGGCCGCCGGGCGCTTGGCCGGCTTCGGCTTTACCGCCGGTTCCGCCGCTTCGACCAGCTCGAATGACTCTTCGGGCTCCGGCTTCGCTTCCGGTTCGGGTTTGATCGCGGGCTCGGGTTCCAGCTCAATATCCAGCTCGGGCTCGGGTTCCGGTTCGATTTCTTCGGGCTCGGGTTCGATCTCCGGTTCAATTTCCTCGGGTTCGGGCTCGAGCCCGGGTTCCAGCGCCGAGAACGGCTTGGCGGTCTTGGCCGGGAGCTTGACGGCGGGTTCTTCCGCCGCCTCCTCGATGTCCTCCGCCGCCTCTTCGTCGCTTTCCGGAATCGAGCGGAACACCTCCAATTCCTCGGGCGTCAGATAGCGGACGTGGTTCAGCTTGGCGATGGTCTTGCCGCCGATCAATACCCCCCGCGCCTTGGGGGCGCGCGCCGGGAGCTCCATCAGATTCAGCTCCCGCTCCTCGACCTTGCCCCGCGGCGACACCTCGAAAATCGTGTAGATGGCGTCCGCCCGCGGCGTCAGGAGCTCCAGCTTGCATCCGGCGGGGCAAAGCCCGTAGTCGCGGTCGAGGATGAACCCGCCGATGGCGCTGCGCTTGCCGTAGTATTTGCCGCTCTTGGCGTCCCGGTAGATCACCCCGAACACCGTGCTCCCGTCGTATTTGCGGAAGTCGTAGAGCTTGCCGACGAAGAGCTTTTCGGGCGGCAGCGCGATCACCTTGTAGGCCCCCGTCTTCTGGATCAGGAGGAAGCGGTCGAATTCATTCGACGCCAGCATATCCTCCGTCTTCACCGCGGTGCCGATATAACCGGCCTTGCGGTCCCAGCCGACCTTGATGTTGTTGAGCGCCGCCTCCCGGCGGTCGATCTTCTCGAAGCGCTCGATTTCGGTGCGGCGCGGGAACTGCGGACCGTATTTCTCCAGCAATTTCTTCAGGTAGCGGATCGCGTAGGCCTTGAGGCCGCCGAGATTCTTCTTGATCTCTTCCATCTTCGCCAGCACTTCGGCGAGTTCGCGCTGGTTCTTCTCGATGTCGAAGCGGCTGATCCGGCGCACCGGCAGCGCGAGGAGCTTATCCACATCGTCGTCGGTGACGTCGCGCCGCAAGAGATGGCGGAAGGGGGCCAGCCCGGCATGAACCTCGGCATACTCCTCCTTCTCGCTCTTCACCTCTTCGATTTTCTTATAGATGCGGTTCTCGAAGAAGATCTGCGCCAGCGTCTTGGCGTGGAACAGCTCCTCCTGCCGCGCCAGCTCGATCTCCAGCTCGCGCCGCAGATAGTCGAGCAGTTTTACCGTATTGCGCTCGATCACCTCGCTGACCCGCATCTGGACCGGGCGGTTGTCGCGGATCACCGTCATATTGACCGAAATCGACACCGAGCAGTCGGTGTACATATAGAGCGCCTGAATCATCTTCTCGGGGTCGTAGCCGCGGGTCGGAATGATTTCGATCTCGACCTGTTCGGCGGTGTAGTCGTTGACCTGCGACACCTTGATCTTGTTCTTCTCGGCCGCCCGCTCGATCGAGGCGATCAGGCTCTCGGTGGTGGTGGTGGCCGGAATCTCGCGGACCACCAGACGCCGCCCGTCGATTTCGATCCGGGCGCGGAGGATGATTTTGCCGTTGCCGTCGTCGTATTCGCGGGCATCCATCAGGCCGCCCTGGAGGAAGTCGGGGTAGAGCTCGAAGGGCTCCCCCCGCAGCACGGCGATCTGCGCTTCGAGGAGCTCGTTGAAGTTGTGCGGCATGACCCGGGTGGCCATGCCGACGGCGATGCCGTCCGCCCCCAGCATCAGCAAGGAGGGAATCTTCACCGGCAGCGTCACCGGTTCGCGGTTGCGCCCGTCGTAGGAGTCGACGAATTCGGTGATGTCGTTGTTGAACAGCACCTCGCGGCCCATCGGGGAGAGGCTGCATTCGATGTACCTCGGCGCGGCGGCGGGCGAACCGGTGTAGATATTGCCGAAGTTCCCCTGCCGGGTGATGAAGTACTCTTTGTTGGCCAGCACCACCAGCGCGTCGCCGATCGAGGCGTCGCCGTGCGGATGAAAGTGCATGGTGTTGCCGATGATGTTGGCCGCCTTGTGGGTGCGTCCGTCGTCCACCCGCTGGAGCGCCCAGAGAATGCGCCGCTGCACCGGTTTCAGGCCGTCGTCGACGTCGGGAATGGCGCGGTCCTTGATGACGTAGCTGGCGTATTCGAGGAAGTTCCGGTCCATCATCGCGCGGAAGTAGTCGTTGGTGGCGCGGTAATGGCTGGCCGCGACGCCGCTTTCTGCCGCTTCGCCGTTCTCGGGCGGCGGGGCGGCGGGAGTCACCTCCTCCGGAAGCGCCTTTTCGTCGTCACTCATCTTTATGCACTTCCAGGTTGTTCATGATGTATTCGCGGCGTTTGGGGGTGTTGGCCCCCATGTAGAACCCGACCAGCTCGGGGATGTTATGCATGTTTTCGAGCGTCACCGGCTGAAGTTTGATCTCCTCGCCGATGAACTGGCCGAACTCCTTGGGGGAGATTTCGCCGAGCCCCTTGAAGCGGGTGATCTCGGATTTCTTGCCCAGCTTGGCGGCGGCTTTGTCGCGCTCTTCCTCGCTGTAGCAGTAGATCGGCTTCTCCTTGGGGCGCTGCACCCGGAAGAGCGGCGTTTCGAGCACGTAGAGGTGCCCCGACAGCACCAATTGCTCGAAGAAGGCGAGAAAGAAGGTGATGAGGAGGTTGCGGATGTGGAGCCCGTCCACGTCGGCGTCGGTGGCGAGCACCACTTTGTCGTAGCGCAGGTTCTCGATGTCGTCTTCGATCCCCAGGGCCTGGGTGAGGAAGTAGAACTCCTCGTTCTGGTAGATCTTGTCGCGCTTCTCGCCGTAGCAGTTGAGGGGTTTGCCGCGCAGGGCGAAGATGGCCTGGCAGTTGACGTTGCGGCAGACTTCGAGGGAGCCGGCGGCCGAATCGCCCTCGGTGAGGAAGATCATGGTGTCGCTTTGCGGAATGCTTTTCGGCCACTTGTCGCCGGTGTGGAACTTGCAGTCCTTGAGCTTCGGGATGCGGAGCCGGGTCTTCTGCTGGCTCTCGCGGGATTTCTTCTTGACCTCCTGGATCTGGCGGTGCATCTGTTCGTTGCGGGCGATCTTGTCGAGGAGGATTTCGGCGACCTCCTTGTTCTTATGGAGGTAGTCGACGATGGCGTCGCGGACGGCGGTGACCACCGGCCCCCGGACGTCGGTATTGCCGAGCTTGTTCTTGGTCTGCGATTCGAAGATGGGGTCTTTGATTTTGATGGCGACGGCGCCGATCATGCCGTCGCGGATTTCGTCGGCCTTGTAGTTCTTGCCGGCGAATTCGTTGATTCCCTTCAGCACGCCCTCCTTGAAGGCCGAGAGGTGGGTGCCGCCGTCGTTGGTGTATTGGCCGTTGACGAAGGAGAAGCTGGTTTCGCCGTAGTTGTCGCTGTGGGAGAGGGCGAATTCGATGGTTTTGGAGCGATGGGCGATGACGTTGTAGAGCCGCTCCTCGCCGGTCTCGGCTTCGAGCAGATCCTGGAGCCCGTTGGCGGAGAAGTAGCGCTGCCCGTTGAAGAAGAGCGAGAGACCGCTGTTGAGGTAGGCGTACATCCAGATGCGCTTCTCGATATATTCGAGCTTGAAGGCATAGTTGGTGAAGAGGGTGTGGTCGGGTGTGAACCGCACCAGCGTGCCGTTGCGTTCGGTGGTGTCGCCCTCGTGCTCGTTCTGGAGGACGCCGCGCTCGAAACAGGCTTCGCGGTAGCGTCCGTCGCGGATGGAGCGGACGACGAAGAGCTCGGAGAGGGCGTTGACCGCTTTGGTGCCGACGCCGTTGAGGCCGATGGAGAACTTGAATACGTCGTCGTTGTATTTGCCGCCGGTGTTCATGATGGAGACGCATTCGACGAGCTTGTCGAGGGGGATGCCGCGGCCGAAGTCGCGGATGGTGGCGATATTGCCTTCGACGTTGAGTTCGATGCGCTTGCCGGAGCCCATGATGAATTCGTCGATGCTGTTGTCGACGATTTCCTTGATCAGGATGTAGATGCCGTCGTCGGGATGGGCGCCGTCGCCCATGCGGCCGATGTACATGCCGGGGCGTAGCCGGATGTGCTCCAGCGCGGAGAGGGTCTTGATGGAGTCCCCGGTATATTGGACGGTCTGTTCGTCGGACATAATTTCCCAAAAAAGTTAAGGAGGAGTCGTTCGAAAAGGCCCCCCTGGCAGATTGTCAAAAGAAAATGTACCCTATTTTTGTCGAAAATTCAAGTCAAAGCGGGAAAATTCCCTCCCGGCATTTGCGGGAACGCCGAAGCTGGATTATATTAGCCGTCGAGACGCCGACTTAGCTCAGCTGGCCAGAGCAGTTGATTTGTAATCATCAGGTCATCGGTTCGAATCCGATAGTCGGCTCCATTTTCTACCCGAAAACCACAGCTTGGTATTACAGCAGCGTCAGCGCGATTCGTTTACCGCACGCGGCGGCATACTTGGCGATGGTTTCCAGCGAAATATTTCCGCGTCCGCGCTCCAGGCGGGCGATCAGCGGCTGACTTACTTTCATCCGCTCGGCCACTTCCGCCTGGGTCAATTTCGCCGCCGCCCGCGCCTGGTACAGTATTTCCGCAATCTTCATGCGTTCACGAACCACCGCCAGTCGCTCGGCGTTCGCCGGATCGTTCCGGTACGCTTCGCGTTCCGCGTGTTGTCGCGCCGCGATTTCATCCTGATGTTCAATGAAATATTGCACCTCGGCTTCCAGTTCTTTATCGGTCGGGAATTTTTTCATATCAAACCTCCTTTTTTCAACAACTTTGCCAGTTTGCGCGCCTGCTCCATTTCTGAGTGTGGAATGGTGCGCGTCTTTTTCTCATAGCCTGATAGTCCGTAAACCTTATCGTTTTTGCCGTACACATAGAAAACCCGAACGTTCCCGGCGTTTATCACGCGAATTGCGAACAGATTTTCGCCCGCTATTTTCTCGCCGAACGGCATGGACAACCGCCCGTCAGTCTCCAATATATTAATTCCAATTATAAATCAAATTGCGTCTATACTTTTGCGCTTGCGGTTTGCGAAAACGTCGAAAATCATTGCCGTTACCTCCAGTAGCGGCAACGACTTCCGACGTTCCCGCAATTCCACAATCATCAAAAGTCTCATCCTCAATTTGACTTATAATTGGAATAACGATTTCCCGGTATTCCTCCCGAACCCCCACGCATTGCTCCGCGATAAATTCTTCCAGTCGCGGCAACTCTTGAAAATTTTTCTTTAGCAACATTCGTTTGTCTTTCTTATTTATTATAACTCAAATGTTATATTTATCAAGTCCGTTCCGACCGATTGTCAAGACTTTTCACAGTTCTTCGATTGACAGCGTTTCCACGGCGGCAGGGAAAATGTCCGAATGCGGACATGATTATCGGACAAATCGCTGACGCCCGGTATTGCTTTTTTCTCCCTTTCCCGCTATAATTATAGCAGGTTCAATGGAAAGGAAATGGTATGGGGCGGCAAAGCTGTACGGCGATCGCGGAGGAGTTGGGCGTCAGTGTGAAGACCGTTTACCGGGTCATCAACAATTCCGCCCCGGTTCTGCCCGCCACGCGGGCGAAGATCGTCGCCGCCCTCAACCGCAACGGCTACTTCACCCGGAAAATGACGGAAGTCCAGAAGATCGTCTTCGACCTGACTCCGCAATGCTACTTCAACCTGACCGCGATTCCTTTGATGCAGAACCTTTCGCACCACGCCTTCAACTGCATCGTCGTCAATTGCGCGGAAAACCGGAGCCGCTTCGAGGATGCCGTGGCCGAGGCCGCCGTCGTGGTCTGGGGAACCCGGCAGACGGAGGAAACCCTGGCCTGGGCCAAATCGCTCAATCCGGAAGCCACGCACATCGTCGTCAGTAACGGCGGCGGCGACGACATCGCTCTCGATATGGATCCCCTGGTCAGCGGGCAGCTGGCGGCGCGGCATCTGCACGCCAACGGGCACTCGCGCGTGCTCGGCGTTTACTGCGAGAAGTATTCCAATTGCCATCGCGACCGCATCGCCACTTGCTGCGGCGAGCTGAAACGGCTGAATCCGAAGTCGGAAGTCGTCATGGAGAAAGCGCGCCGGGAAGAGTATGCGCCGCAATTCGCGGAGCGGCTCTTCAACGCGCGGGCGCTTGACGGAATAACCGCGATCTATTGCGCTTATGAATCCATGGCGTGTGCCTTTTATGAAGAGTTGAACCGCCGGGGCATCCGCGTTCCGGAAGACGTCAGCTTGCTCTGCTGCGACCGCCCCGACCTCAAGAACCTGTGGCGCGGACCGGTCGATTTCATTTGTTCGGAGCCGGAGGACTACATCCGGTGGCTCGAGTATCTGATTCAGAACCGCCCCATGATGCCGCTGGCCAATTCCATGTACATGCGGATTGTGCCGCGTCTCTTCATCACCGGTTCCGTTCGAAATTTACATGCCGCCCAACAACCGTAAAGGAAGGATGAAAATGAGAAAAATATTCACACTGATAGAGCTGTTGGTTGTTATTGCCATTATCGCTATTCTGGCGGCCCTTCTGCTGCCGGCGCTCAACCGGGCGCGGGACAAAGCCAAGGCCGCCAACTGCATCAACAACCTGAAAACCACCAGTTCCCAAATGCATATGTACAGCGACGCCTGCAACGACTGGATGTCTCCGCCGCGCGGCAATAACGACGGCCTGGTATGGGCACCCCTTCTCGTCAAATTCTCTACCGGCAAAGCTCCTCAGAGTACCGATACGGAAGCGGTCAACGCCGCGCTGAAAACCTACCGCTGCCCGTCAATCTCCCCGGGATCCACCGACAACAACTGGGAACAAAGCTATGGGGAAAATTTCATGCTTTTCGGCGGCTATGCGACAGACCCGTATGGAACCTTGCGCTTTATCAAACGCACGACCGCTGCGCAGCAAACATATGGCAATCCCTGCATCGTACTGAAGAACCCCTCCGCCACCGTATTGTTTGCCGACTCGGTGCGCACCGATACCGCCTATAAAGGCCAGGGCGCTTTTTTCTTCGGGGCCAGCAACTCCTGGGCGGCAACCATTCACAGCGGATCCGTGAATGTCGCCATGCTCGACGGCAGCGCCCGAAGCTGCACCGTCAATCGTCTACTCGTGGAACACGGCTTCAAAGGGACCACCATCGCCACCGCAAACTTTAACACAATTACGTATTGATCAGGAATTTCAATGAGAAAAATTCTCCCGCTCCTCCTGTCGTTGTTCGGGTTCCTGCCGCTTGCCGCCGCAAATCTCGTCTTCAATCCCGGCTTCGAGATGGGAACCGCCGGTTTTGCCGTCTACCGACTGCTGCGTCCGGAGACCAACCCCGATTTGAAATTCCGTCCGCTCGAAATCGACGCCACTTCACCCTTCGAGGGAAAAAACGCCCTGAAGCTGGCCAATCCCGGGAGTGAATATTATCAGCTCCGCTCGCGCGAATTTCCGCTCGCGCCCAAAACGCGCTACGTTTTTCAGGGTGCGATGAAGAGCAGCACTCCCAATTACCGGTTGCGGCTCCATATCGTCAATGTCGACAAGGATGGAAAATGGAGCGTTCACGGGCAAACCTTCACATTACAGACCAAGTGGCAGAAGGTGGACTTTGAATTCGAAACCGGACCGGGCGGGCCCTACATGCTTTATTTCTTCAATCAGGCGAAAGAGGTGCCGCCGGGAGACGTCTGGCTCGACGCCCTCGCGGTCACGAAAAAGGATGCTCCCCCGGGACCGGAGAAATTGGCGGCGGCGGTTCTCTTCGACGAACCCTTACACACGCTGACACCGGGAGCGAAAGCTCCGCTGCGGGTCGTTCTTCATAATCAGGGGCGCGCCGCCCTTGAAAAACGGCTGACTCTGCGGGTCGCGGATGACGGAGCCGGGACCTCGCTCGTCACCCTCCCGCTCGCCTTCTCGCTGATGGCGGGTGAAGTGAAGGAGTTCAAGCTGGAATTGCCGCTCGACCGCTTCGGCGCCTTCACGGTCACGCCGGAAGCGGAATTTCCCCTCGACGTTCTTCCGGGATACCTGACGGTCATCGGTCCTTATACGCCGCGGCCGCTCGATTTAACCCGTGATGTCTGCGTCGGCGTCAACGGCGGCAACAACTTCTTGAGCGATTACTACCACAACACCAAGGGGGGCTACACCGCGTACAACGCTCCCTACGAAAAAGGTTACAGCCAGTTGGCACGGATCGGCTGCCGGATTCTCCGCGACCACGACGGCGGCGTGAAACTGACCAACTGGGCGCAGCTGGAACCGGAGAAAGGGCGTTTCGACTTCAGCTATTTCGATCGCTTCCTCGGCGTGTGTGAAAAATACAACTTGACCTTTCTCCCCTGCTTCGGGCGGGTCTACGGCAGACTCGCCGCCTGGGAGGAAGAGAACTATCCGGAGTGGTTGAAGCCGGAACTTGTCCGGATCAAAAATCCGCCGGGAACCAATCCGAAGTTCATCATCGACGTTCCGCGGGAAGCGGAGCTCCGGCGTTATGTCGCCGCTTTCGTCAAGCGCGCCGGCAACCGCATCACCGCCTATGAGGTGATGAACGAACCCAACCTCAACCTCAGCGCCGAAACCTATGTCCGGTACCTCAAACCGGCCTTTGAGACGATCAAGACGGTCAATCCCGGCGCCACCGTGCTCGGCATCTGCGTCACCGGAGACTTCGAAAATGCACTCAAAAAATTTACGGAAGAGTGCATTCGGGAGGGAGCGCTGAAATCCCTCGACGCGGTCAGTTTCCACCCCTACAACGCCCGTGAGCTCTCTTCGATCATGCCGGCCGACCGCCAGATTGACGAGCTGAAAGCGATCGTCGGCAAGGTTCCGCTCTACAATACCGAGGTTTACTATCTCTTCGACACGGAGGAGAAGAGCGATGACGCGCAACGCCGGGTTCCCCCCTCGCACGCCGCAACGCGCTTCCTCATCGACCTCGGCGAAGGCGTGCGGCAGTCGATCTCCCTCAGTCAGGGGCAGCTTTGGCGGCAGCCGCTGCATCCGGGGCATGACCGCCTGACCGAACTCATCCCGAACGGCGTTTGTGTCGCCTACAATGCGCTGGCCCGTCACTTTGAAGCGGCGAAACCGGCGGGTAAGTTCCGGTTATCTCACGGCGTCATCGCCTACCTCTACGAGCGCGACGGCAAACCCCTCGCCGCCGTCTGGAACTATGAAAAGCGCGCCGAAATCCGCGCCGACTTTGCCGGTTTCGAGGTGCTCGACCTCTTCGGCAACCCGGTGAAAGCGGGGGTCGTGCCCGTTACGGAATCCCCGCTGTACCTCTTCTCCGGCGACCTCTCCATTGCCGAATTCCGCGCCAGGCTGGGGGGATTGAAGCCGAAGCCGGATGAGCCGCTGACGGTCACGCCTTTCGTGCGCATTTTCCGGGGGGAGGGCGGTGCTCTGACCGCCATCGTCAACCTCCGCAATGAGACCAACCGGGCGGTCACCGGTTTCGCGGGACTCTCCGGTGGGTTCACCGCCCTTAAACGCCACACCTTTACGGTCCCGGCGGACAGCGCTCTCACCTTGGAGGTTCCGGTTGCCGCCGCCGGATCGGCGCAAACCACGGTCGGAATCTACGCGAACGGCAGACTCAGTTCGATCCCGGTGGAAACGGTGGTGAATCCGGTGCTCGAGAGTGGAAAATCCTTCCGGATCGCCAGTCCGGATGGCGTGCTTTCCGCCGTCGGCACGGCGACCTACGCCAATAAACGACTGGTTGTGGAGTTCGAGGTGGCCGACCCCACCGACGCCGGTCCCTCCGGTGGGCGGCAGCCCTGGGAGACCGACTCCATCGAACTCTTCTTCGACTCCGCCCCCACGGCGATTCCGGCCCTTCATCCGGGGAAATATACCGGGGAGACCGGCCGGGCTTTCATCACCCCGCGCGATCCCGAGGGGAAGCAGCTGACGCTGTGGTCCGAAACCCTGAAGGTGGAAGAGCTGGCATTCACCTGCCGAACCACCCCGGCGGGATACCGGGCCAGGCTGGAGCTGCCGCTGGAACCCTCCGGCAACTACCTCGGTTTCGAGGTCAAAGTCAACGACGCCGAAACCGCCGTGAAAAACGGCAGGCGTCAGGCTTCCTGGTGCGAAGCTCCGTTGACCTATGAAAAGCGGACCGATTTCGGCATCATCAAAATCAAGGAGAAACCGTGAAAAAAGCCATCTTCGCCCTGCTGTTTGCCGCCCATTGCGGGTTTGCCGCCGTGCCGCTGACTCCGAACGGGGAGTGGAGGGCCGCCGAGGACGGCTACACGGTTTCGGTAACTCCCGTCAAGCCGAGCGGGCGGTTGGAGACCACCTTCAAGGCCAAGCCCGCCACCTGCTACCTCCTGACCTGGGAGAGCCGGATCGAAGCCGGGGGAGTCCCGCCGCAGATGCGCACCTGCCTCGAAGACGGCCGCCGGCGCTATCTCTACCGGGAAGCTGGTCCGGAGTGGAGCCGCCAGGGGGCCTACTGGTTTTCCGACGCCGAGGGGACGCCGCTGCATCTCATCTTCTTCTTCGACTCCGGCGCCACCGCGCGGGGCGGGGTCCGCAATCTCGCCATTCGCGAACTGCCGCCGGAGGCGCTGACGGGGAACCTCTTCCTCGATGGCGATTTCGAATCCGGCTGCTCCGAATGGCAGCGGAACTTTGCGCAACCCGATTTTGCAGCCAAGCGGATCGCCGTCCCCGGCTTCCTTTCGGGGCAGTACAGCCTCGAGTTGACGCTCTCCCCCGACCGGCAGGCGGCGATCGCCTCCGGCTATATGCCGGTTACGCCGGGCAAGAGCGCCGAATTGCGTTTCTGGGCCAAGGCTTCCGAGTCGGCGGTTCTCGACGCCGTCATCAACGTCTGGTCGCCCTACATCCACAACGGCGGCCACGCCCACAAGCGCCAGGGCTTCCGGATCGACGCCGAGTGGCGGCAGTACACCTTGCGCTATCCGCTTCCCGATGACTTCGCTGCGTATCCGGACCTCGCCGACCGGCTGGCCAGGATTCAATTCATCGGCGAAAAGAAGGCGGGGGTGAAGATCCTGCTCGATGATCTCGAATTTTACGGCTCGCTTGAGTAAAGAACCAATAGAAAGACTGTTTGTATGCACCGAATTTCCGTTGATTACGACCCCGTATCGGTACAGCTCCCCCTGCCGCCGCCCTACTCGGATTATCCGGGGCGGGCTTCGTGGCTGAATTTCTCCGGAGTATCCCCGGTTTATCTGGTCCGGCTGAAATTTACCCTGAAAGAATCGGCGGTCGTCCGGTTCCATGTCAGCGCGGATATCCGCTATATGCTGTATTTCGATGGTAAGCTGCTGGAACGGGGGCCGGAGCGGGGCGATATATGCCGCCGGGGATTGGACGGTTTTGAAATCAAGATGGAAGCCGGGGAGCATTGCTTCCTCGCGCGCATTCTGACCTTGCCGAACCGGCAGAAACCGTGGGGATTGATCCATACCGAATACGGTTTTCTGCTGGCGGCGGAAGAGCCGTTCGGCGAACTCTCCACCGGCAGGGGGGCGTGGGAGGTGCGTCCCTCCACCGGAATCGTCTTCCCGCACGAGACCGATATTTACCGGATCGCCACGGGAATTCCCGGCGTCTATGACGCGGCGGAAATAAAAGCCGAGGGATCCAGTCTTTCGGGGTGGCAAAAGGCCGAATCCGGAGGTCCCGCCTACTCCGCCTTGGCCTCGCTGCATTTCCCGGCCAACCGCCGGCTGCTGTACCCCGCCGGCCTGCCGCCGCAGCTGAATAAACCGGTTCCCTTTTCGTTCGACCCGGTTGAAGTGGCACCGGGCGAATCGTTTGAGACGATTATCGATCTCGGGGACTATTACTGCTTTTACCCGGAGCCCACCCTTTCTGGCGACGGCGTCATCGAGATCGGCGCGACGGAAGCTCTCTATCAGGTGGGCGGTCCGGAAATGCGCAAAGTTCCGCGCAACTCCCTCGCCGGGGAATTGCGGAACTGGCATATGGACAGCTTCGTCGCCGCGGAGGAGCCGCAGACCATCCAGCCCTTCTTTTACCGCTGCGGGCGATTGCTGGTGATCCGCATGAAGGCCGGGAAGCACCCGTTGAAGCTGGAGGGCCTCCGGCTGATGGAGACCCGGTATCCGTGGGAGATCACCGGGGAGATTTCCGGCGGGGAGCGCTTCGACCGGCTGGCTCCGGCCCTCCGGCGGACCCTCGAAATGTGTACCCATGACACCTATGTGGATTGCCCCTTTTACGAGCAATTGATGTACGCCGGGGACACCCGGGTCGAAGCGCTGATCTCCAATGTCATCAGCCCGGACCGCCGGATGCAGCGGAAGGCGGCGGCGATGTTCGACCGGTCGCGCAATTGGACCGGCATGCCTGCCTCCTGCTGCCCGGAGAACGGGCGTCAGGTGATCCCCGCTTTCAGCCTGATCTGGATGGCGATGGTGCATGACAACCTGATGTGGGACCCCGGCGCGGAGCCGGCCGTGCGCGGACAGCTGGCGGGGATTCGCTCCGTCATGGACGCGTGGGAGCTGAACCGCCGCCCGGATGGGTTGATCGCGACGCTGAACGGCTGGAATCATGTTACCGCCATTCCCGGTTGGGAGCATTGCATTCCGCCGGAAGCGGAAATCGGGGAGGTTGCCGCCGTTCCGAATATGATGTTTCTCTGTTTCTCGAAGTATGCCGCCCTTCTGGAGCGCCATTTCGGTTTCACGGAGCGCGCCGAATGGATTGAAACGGGGCGGAAACGGCTGGCGGAGAGACTCCGGGAGAGATATTACGTCCCGGAATACCGCCTTTTCGCCGACGACGCCGCGAAAACGCTCTTCTCCGAACCGATTCAGTGTCTGGCGATTCTTTCCGGCATGTTTGAACCGGACGCGGCGGATGGAATGTTCGCTTCGGATTTCCCCATCGAGAAGTGCAACTTTTATTTTTCGCACTACTACTTCGAAGCCTGCCGGGAGCGCGGCCGGGCCGACGCCATGCTGAAGCGTCTCGAGGATTGGGAGCTGATTTCGGAACTGGACCTCTCGACCACCCCGGAAACCACCAGTGGAGAGAGCCGTTCGGATTGCCATGCCTGGAGCGCCGCGCCGCTGTTTCACTGGTACGCGAGCCTGGCCGGAATTCGCCCCGCCGCGCCGGGATTCGTCCGCGTTGCCGCTAATCCCGCTATGCCGGGGCTGCAACCGGTCCGCGGTAAAATGCCGCACCCGGCGGGAGGATTCATCCGATTTGATTTCAACGCTGACTATTGCGAACTCTCCCTGCCGGAGGGAGTCGCGGGCGAGCTCGTCGTCCACGGTCGAAAGGAAGAGATTCCCCCCGGGGAAACCCGGCGGGTCGACTCCTCTTGCTGAAGCGATAAACCATGCCGGCTGCCATTCCGGAAATCCGGGATGGCAGCCGGCATGGTTTATTAAACGGCAGAGGAATTGCGGGGGGGGGCGTGTAGCTTGATACCACCACTTTTCCGGAATTGTAATTTTGTGCTATTCTTTTTGATCTTTGTGCAGTGAAATCCGGTCAATATCGAGTATTTTAATCACAGTACCTCAACACGAAAGGAACTGTTGGAAATGGCCGGAAAGCATTTTTTCACCCTTATCGAACTCCTCGTCGTGATCGCCATCATCGCCATTCTGGCGGCGCTTCTTTTGCCCGCCCTCAACCAGGCGCGGGACAAAGCCAAGTCCGCCAACTGCCTAAACAACCTGAAAAGCTGCGGCACCCGGATGAATATGTACAGCGATGTCTATGCCGATTGGCTGCCGCCGCCGAAAGTCAACAACGACGGACTTTACTGGGCCCCCACCCTCGCCGTCTTCTCCACCGCCACCCCCTTTCCCCCGGATGCCGAAAAGGAGAACGTCGCCGCCGCCCTGAAATCCTACCGCTGCCCGGCGATCGCCCTGCAGTCCACCGGCAAAGTCTACCGGGAACAGACCTATGGCGAAAACTTCCTCCTCTTCGGCGAGTACAAGACAACTCCGGTCGGCGTCTACCGCTTCATCAAACGGTCGACCGCCACCCAGCCGCCGCCGGAGATGGACGGCCTTGGCTGCATCATGCGGAAGCGTCCCTCTTCCACCGTGCTCTTCGCCGACACGCTGCGCACCGACGCCGTTTACAAAGGGTCCGGCGCATTGCTCTTCGGCGGCGACGACTCCTGGGTTGTCACGATCCACACCCGGGCGGCCAACGCTGCCATGCTCGACGGCAGCGCCCGCGGACGCACGGCCGGGCAACTGGTCGTCGAGCACAATTTCAAGGGCACCAAGATCGCCGACGGAAGCGGCAATGCCATAAGTTATTGAACGTCCGAGAATTCCCGTCGCCGCATCTCCATCGGCGTCACCCCGGTGTGTTTCTTGAAGAAACGAATGAAATAGTTGGCCGAAGAGAAGCCCAGTTGGGTTGCGATCTCTTCATTGGAAGAGTGGGAAGCGGCGATCAGCTTCCGGGCCAATTCCACTTTGCGTTGGGCGATGTAGCGCAAGGGCGGCATTCCGAGGTAGCTGTTGAACAGCTGAAAGAGCCTTCCGGGGCTGATATGCAGCAGCCGCGCCAATTCGGCGACGGTGATTTCGCGGTCGAGGTGCGCTTCGATATGGTAGACGCAGCGGTTGACCATCGTCTGCATCCGGTTGACCGGGAGGCTGCCGCGCCGGTCGAAGGATTCGACCGCCAGCGCCAACAGTTCCAGGATCGTTAAGGAAGCGGCAACGCCGGGGAAGCGGTTCCGGGAGGCCTTTTCCAGCTTCCGCTCGAAAGCGGCGGCCGCCTCTTCGCCCAAGTCGATGGCGTCAAGGTGGCGCTGGTGGAGGCCGAAGAGCAGCGCCAGTTCGCCGTGCTCGCAGAGAGAGAAGCCGCGATGCTGGCAATGGAAGGCGCGGATCGCCTCTTCAACCTGCCAGCTGTAGACGCAGCCCTGGGGAAGAATTATGAGAGTGCCGGGGCGGCAAAGGATGGGTTCACCCCCCAGTTCCCGGTAGGTCATGCGTCCCTCGAGAATCAGGGCGGCGAAATAGTGGGGGGTGGAGTGAGGACGGCACTCGATCCCGGCCGGATAATCGGTGAAATGTCCGTACATGAGCGGCGCCAGCGAAAGCAGGGGCAACCGGGTAAGCCGGGTGAAGG
>JAVBRV010000120.1:0-32105 GCA_031547585.1 Victivallaceae bacterium | reverse complement strand
GAATGAATTGACGCCGATCACCCTGGACCGGGCCCGGTTCGACTTCGTCGATATCCACTCGTACATGGATCATCCGGATTTCCCGATCGGGCGGTGGAAGCGGCCGTTCTCCTTCAAGCAGGTCTCGTCCCTCGGCCAGCTTGCAGCGGGGAAACTGCTCTCTCCTCTCAATGTCGCGGCGACCCGCATCTACGGCAAACCTTTCACCGTAACCGAATTCAACTATTGCTCCCCCAACCGCTACCGGCCGGAAGCCGCGCCCCTCTTCGGCGGATTGGCCGCCTTTCAGGATTGGGATGGACTCTGGCGTTTCACCCACACCTGGTATCCGGATTTTTTGGAGAGGAAAGCGCCGCCGCTCACGGTCTTCGATGCCCATCAGGATCCCCTGGCGCTGCTCTCCGACAAGCTGATGATGTTGCTCTTCCGGCGCGGCGACCTTGCCCCGGCAGAGAAAGCACTGGTTTACCCGGTACCGGAGGACTTCTGGCGGCGCGATCTGCCGCTGGAGTATCCCCTGCCCTTCAAGCAGCTCGCATTCACGGCCCGGATCGGTTCCTGCGTCGGCTCCCCCTCCGCCGGATTGACGCCCTATGCCGATCGGGAAACGGTCGCCGCCGGGGAAGGCTTTGTCCTCGATTCCGCGGCGAAAAAACTGACCATCGCCACCCCCATGACCGAAAGCATTACCCTGCCGGAAGGCGCGGCAGCGGCAAATCGATTGGCGATCAGCGGCGCGGTTTCGCCGCAAACGGTGGCGATTTCCAGCTTCGACGGCAAGCCGATTGCCGAAAGCCGTGAATTGCTGCTGATGCATCTGGCCGGAGTATTCGGCCTGGAGGCGCGTTTCGCCGATGCTTCCATGCGCCGTCAGGAGAGCTACGGCAAGGGCGGCCGACTGGTGCGCCGGGAGAAAATCGCGATCCGGCTGAAGCTGGAAGGAGACGCCGTCCCCAGGGTCGAAGCCTTGAAATTCAGCGGAGAATCTTGCGGAACGGTCGCCAGCGGTTTTCGGGAGGGCGTGCTGGCCTTCACTGCCGATACCGCGGCTTTCCCCTCGGGCGTCATGCTTTACCGGATTACACGATAACCAACCAAGGAAAAACAAGATGAAGAAAGACTTTTTGACCGTCGGATCTCGTTTCACCCTTGTCGAACTCCTGGTCGTGATCGCGATCATCGCCATTCTGGCGGCTTTGCTGCTGCCCGCCCTGAATAAGGCGCGGGCGAGATCGCGGGACACCTCCTGCCTCAGCAATCAGAAATCGCTCGGTTTGCAGACGGTGCTCTATATTGACACCTACGGCGGCATTGCGATGTACGCGCACAGAACCGGCACCGCTCCGTACCATTGGTTGGATACCTTGCACGCCTTCCTCAACCGGGTCGAGATCGCCGACGGCGGTTACCGGGAGGCGAGCAGCACCGGCTACCGCGTTTCCGGCATCTTCAAATGTCCGGCGAGCCCGGCGGAAGTCCCGCTCGCGGCGGAGTTCAATTACGCGAGCAATATGTCCGGCGGTTATTTCAGCACCTCCATTTCCGGAGTGAACGCGCCGCGCCGACCGTCGAAAATCCGCAAACCTTCGAGCCGCGCCATGATTCTGGAGAGAGATGACGACGGCACCAGCGGCACTTCGGCCGACAACGCTCCCTGGGTGGCGAATTCGCTGGGGCTCTACGCGCGAAACGGCATCATCTTCAGCGGAACGCCATGGGTGACGATTCTCCCCGGTTCAATGCGTCACTACTCCTCCCGGGGAATCAACGTTCTCTACGCCGATCTCCACGGAGCTCCCGTAAAAGACCGAATCATCCGCAGCGGCTCCATCACCAGCCCTGTCGACATCGCTTACTTCTGGCACGGAACCGTCTCGGACGGCGACCCCAACCGTTGAACGGCTTCAAAAGGTCGGTTGCCCTTCCAAGTGGCCGTCGAGCTAAAAATATATGATACGGTATTCCTTTTATCCGGTGAAAGATTCTTTTATGACAAAAAAGTATAAGTAATGTGCCAAATTTTTGCATTCCGTTTTCGGCCGGGACCTGTATATTAATAACAGTCCAATTCACGGGAGAGACTACTTATGAACGACGACAGACTCAAACGGGGAATCGCCCGGCTCGAACAGATGAAAAACCATAACCGGATCGGCTCGAAACTGGAAGAAATTTCTCCGGCGCTGAACCGGATGCGCCAGGCGTTTGCCTTCGGCGATGTGCACGCCCGCGAGGGGCTCTCCGCCCGCGACCATGAGCTGGTGATTATCGCGGGGCTGTGCGCGCTCGGTTATGCGCCGGTCGAACTGAAGTCTCACATCCATATGGGGTTGAATGCCGGAATCACCCAGGGCGAGGTGCTTGAAGTGTTCATCCAGCTCGCGGTGTACGCGGGATTCCCGGCCGCAATAAACGCGACCTTCATCGCCGGGGAAGTCTTCGCGGAACGCGACGCCGCCAAGGAGTAAACATCATGCTCTGGAACACCTTCAAACGCGATATGGCGATGCTGAAGCATCAGTATGACGAGCCAACATTCGACCCCGCTACGGGCCTCGATTACCCCGAGCTCCGCGAGCGGACGCTGGCCCTGGCGCATTCCCTGAAGGGGCGGCCGCAGCCGGTCGTCAAGGCGCGGGCCTTCGCCTTCATCCTCGACCACGCCCAGATCATGGTCAATCCGGCGGATTGGTTCGGCATTCATTTCAACACCACCCGGGTCTTCGGCAAGAAAGACGCCGGCTGGAGTAGCGAACGGATCTTGACGACGCTCAGTTACGAAAAAATCGACGAGGCGAAGCAGGGGCGCTGCTCCAGCTACGCTTCGGAGCGGAGCCGTCAACTGATCGAATCCGGCACCCTGGTGATGTATCCCGATTACGACCACACCAGCCCGGATTGGCTGGTCATGCAGGCAAACGGTTTCGTCGGTTTGCGGCGGCGCATCTCCGCCGCCCGGGCCGCCATCGTGCAGCCGACGCCGGGGCAAACCGCCTTCTTCGATGGCGAGGAGATCGCCTGGGACGCAATTTTGCGCTTCGTCAACCGGGTCGCCGGAGTGGTCGAGGCCCACGCCGGCAAGAGCGAAAAGATGACCCGGCTTCACGCGGCGCTCCGCAAGCTCGAACTCGGCGCCCCCTCGAATCTCTACGAAGCGCTGCTCTTCGCCCTGATCTATTGGAAGCTACAGGAGCATGTGGATTGCTACCGGGTGCGGACCCTCGGCGATATCGGCAACTACTGCCGGAGATTCTATGAACAGGATGTCGTTTCGGGCGCGCTGACCCGCCTGCAGGCGAAGGAGCTGATCCAGTACTTCCTCTGCCAGTTCACCGCGATGAACGTGATGTACCAGCAGCCGATGTTTTTCGGTCGCAACCTCGCGGGGGAGATCGAGGTCAACGAGTTCTCGCGCCTGGTTTTCGACGCCTACGACGAAGCGAATTTCTACGACCCGAAGCTGCAAATCTGCGTCGCGCCGGAGACGCCGGACGACTTCATCAAGCGCGTCCTCCAGGCGATCCGGGGCGGGAACAGCAGCATTTCCCTGATTAACGACACCAACGCCGTCAAGGCGCTGCTCCGGGCGGGCGTCTCCGAGGAGGACGCGCGGAAGTACATCATGAGCGGCTGCTGGGATTTTACCGCGCAGAATGAGTCGAAGACGATTCCCCTCCGTTTGAACTTCCCCAAGATCATTGAGCTCGCGCTGCATGACGGCGTCGACCCGGTCTCCGGCTGGCGGCTCGGACCAGCTACCGGCGGCTGCGCCGACTTCCGCACCTTCGAGGATTTCTACCGCGCTTTCGAGCGGCAGTTTGTCGATGTGGCGGAGTACGCCATGTCCGTCGTCGATGAGTTCGAGCCTTACTTGCATGAATTCAATCCGTCCTTGATGTATTCCGCTGGAATCGACTCGGCGCTGAAGCTGGGCATCGACGCCTACACCTTCGGCGCGAAATACCGGAGCACCTGCATCAATTTCGGCCAGCTCGGCACGGTGATCGATTCGCTCGCCGCAATCCGGAAGTTCGTCTATGAAAAGAAGGAGATCACGCTGCCGGAATTCGCCGCTCTCCTCGACCGCGACTGGGAGAATGACGGGAACCTTCGCCGCAAAATCCTGCGCGACCCCGACAAATACGGCAACGGCAGCCCGCATGCCGATGAACTCATGCTCCGGGTGGCGGAGCTCTGCAACCGGACCTGCCATAACCGGCCGAATGCGCGCGGCGGGGTTTACAAGATCGGCCAGATTTCGATCGACTTCAACGTGAAGTTCGGGGCAAAGACCGGGGCGACTCCGGACGGGCGGAAGCGCGGCGAAGCCCACTCCAAGAACATCGGCCCTTCGGTCGGCATGGATCGGAACGGCGTCACCGGCCTCATCAACTCCCTCGCCAAGATGGATATGAGCTTCTTTTCGCACGCCGGAATGCTGGATCTCGTGCTCCATCCGTCGGCGGTGAGCGGCGACGAGGGGTTGGAGGTGATGCTCTCCATCCTCCGCACCTACTTTGCGAAGGGGGGGCACTCGATGCAGTTCAACGTGTTCGACGCCGATCTGTTGCGCGACGCCCAGGCGAACCCCGACCGCTACCGGACGCTGCAAGTCCGGGTCTGCGGCTGGAACGTCTACTTCGTGAACCTGAGCCGCCAGGAACAGGAGATCTTCATCCGGCAGGCGGAACACTCCGCCGCCGGAGCCTGATTCGCCCTTTTTTACCGGCAAAGACAAAAACAGCGCTTGTTTCTTCCCGAAACAGGCGCTATTTTTGTCTATACACAGCAAAGGAGAAATTCGATGAAAAGCGTTTTTGCGATCCTGATTCTGGCTTGTTTGTGCTTTCTCCCGGCGTCGGCTTTCGACTGGAAGCCGAAGCCGAATCAGGAGCTGCGCGCCGATATGATTCACTATATCGAGAGTGCGGAAAAAGAGTCCAAAGACGCCAAACTGAATGCGGAGTTGAACGCGTTCGTGCGGCGGCTGGAGAAAGAGCAGGCCGACTCCTACACCTGGATGAAAGAGACGCATGAACTCGTGCGCACCTTATCCAGGCAGTATCCGGCGGAACCGCGGTTCGCCAAACAGCGTGAAATCATCCTGCGGATCTTCGATTACCCGCTCCATTTCGACGACCGCAATCCGCAGACTCCGGCGGAAGGGGTGGAGGAGTTTCAGAGCGTCACCATCCGTTATTTCACGCAGGCGTGCGCCGCGCTCCTGCGGCAAGTCAAAGAGACCACGCCCAAACCGGGCAGCGTGGCGATCTGGAACGTCTACAATATGGGCTACATCATCAAAGGCCCCAAGCACACCATGGCCATCGACATCGCGAACCGCCCGGCCTACTATAAAACTGAAACCGTCGATGGCCGCAAAGTCGTCAAAAGCGTCCGGGAAGCCTGGCCGGAAGCCGATCTCGCGCAATTGGCGGAATTGCTCGACGTGATTTTCGTCACCCATATGCACGGCGACCATCACCACGCCCGGCTTTTGCAGAAAATGGCGGAAGCGGGCAAGGCGGTCGTCCTGCCGACGAAAACCAGGCTGTTCGGAGCCGAACTCCCGAAAAATGTATTCATCCTCGATCAGGCGGTCGCCGAGCCGCGGGATATCGCGGGCATCAAGGTCCTGAGCTTCCCCGGGAACCAGGGGAAGAATACGCCCTGCAACGTGTATCTGCTTGACGTGGATGGCATCCGGCTCGTTCACACCGGCGACAATTACGACCGGGCCGAGGAAGCCCGGATCAAGAATTACGAAGCCCCGAACCTCATTATCGGCGCGACCTGGAACTCCATCCAGCACCTGATCCGCTGCGCCGCCGAAGCGAAGGGCGCCTCCAAAGCCAACCAGGTGGTCTTGCCCTCACACAACAATGAACTGGGCCACCGCCCGCAGCAGCGGGAATCCTATTGGGAACTCTACACGCACAGCGCGCGCATGGGGAACCCAGATTTCACCTACCCCTCCTACCTCGACCTCGGCTGGTGCGAAGGCTTCTTCTACCCCGAAATGAAGGGAATCCCCGTTCCGAAATAACGAAGCCCGCCGCGCCTCAAAAATCGGCGATGGCTTCCTCGAGGCGGCAGTCTTGCGTGGAGAAATCGTTGAGGTCGTGGGTGACGAAGCCATGCCGCCAGTTGCCGCGCGGACACTCGAAGTAAGCGCGGACACCTTCCAGCCGGACTCCATCCGCCGATTCGATCCGGAACAGAGTCGAGGGGTAGTCCTCGGCTTTCTCCAGCTTGAGCGGGCAGGGTTTGATATGGAGGTCGATGTTGCGCAAGGCGATGTTTTCGGGGCGGAAGGAGGTTCCGCCCTTGATCACGAGGCCCGAGAACGCTTCCGCGCGGTAATTGTCGATGGAGACGTTGCGCACCTCCCCCACGCCGCCGCAGGAGTTGATCACCAGGGGCGAGGCGAGGTTCCGGGCGGTGATATTGGCGATGGTAATGTTGGAGATGGAGCATCCGGTGGTCGCCGCCGGATTGTAATTCGGCATGAAGTGAAAGCCGACCGTCCCCCGGGTAATGACGAGGTTGGAGAGGACGCAGTTCCGGATCGGCGCGGTTCCGACCCCGAACCGGATCACGCTTGAGGAGGAGCCGAGGACGCAGTTCGAGATTGCCACATTCTCGCAAACCAGCTCCTGATCCTTCACCCGGATCAGGTTGCCCCGGAGCGTGATTGCGTCGTCGCCGGTGTCGATCAGGCAATCCGAAACGGTGACGCCGCTGCAGAGGTCGATGCCGATGCCGTCGGTATTGCCCGCGTAAGGCGGGTTGAAAATGCGGAGCCCCCGCGCCGCCACATCCCGGCAGCCGACGAAGAAACAGGTCCAGCAAGTGGAGTTCCGCAGGGTGACTCCCTCCACCCGGACGTGGCGGCATTCGCAGAAGTAGAGCATCTGCCCCGGACGCAGCCGCTCCTTGTCGCGGGCGAGCGCCAGCCCCAGGGGCCAGCAGAAGCCCCCGAAGGGTTCGGGTTCGGCGAAGAAAGCGGCGCCGTTGCCGTCGATGACGCCGCTGCCGGTGATGGCGGCATCTTCGATTCCATAGGCGATGAGGAGATGCGAACCGTTCCACTCTTCGGCCTGGCTCCGCTGATTCCCCGGAACGGCGTCATCGGCGTTGTAGTCGTCAAGATCGGGGCTTCCCAACAGGACCGCGCCGTGTTCGAGGTGGAGCTCGACCCGGCTTCGCAGCCAGATCGTCCCGGTGACGAAGACGCCCCGGGGGACGGTCACCCGGCCGCCGCCATCCGCGGCGCAGGCGTCAATGGCGCTTTGAATGGCTTGGCTATTCAGAGTTTTGCCGTCGCCCGCGGCCTGAAAATCGAGAATGGAATACATGGTGACCTCCCGGTGTTTCCGATACAAGGTAACCCATTCGAAAATTTATGCAAGCCGCTCCTCTCCGCCGCCTGACTTTTTTCCGCGCCGGGATGTTAGTTTTTAACAGCCCCCAGGCGGAAATTACCTCTCTACTGCGAATGGGAGATGACGCCCGAAAAACGGCAAACCTGGCGCTCGCTCTTTCTGCGGCAGCACCGGAAATGAATTCCCCCGCCTCCGTCGTATTTTTTTATCAAAAAATTGGAATAGACCACTTGAAATTGGTATAATCCAATTGTATACTAGAACAAAGAATCAATCGCCTTATACGGTTTCCGGTTTTAAAAATCACAAATGCCTCATTTTTATGATTTTTAAAACCGGAAACCGTATAAGTCAGTTCGAGTGGATTGTATCGACATCCTGAATCCGAACTATTCTTCACGGACTCAGGGACATCGGAATGACTTAAAAAATACTGACGAGGAGCCGTTTTATGTTGAACATCAAAGTCGACAAATCCCGCGAGACGCCGGTCTACCGGCAACTGGTCGAAGAGATCACCCGCCAGGTCAAGTCCGGCGCGTTGAAGCCCGGCGACAAACTTCCGCCCGAGCGCGAGCTCGCCGCCGCCCTGGATGTGGCGCGCGGCACGGTGAAGCGCGCCTATGAGAAACTTCAGGACAACCACATCCTGGATATCGGGCATGGCCGCGGCACCTTTGTCTCCTCCCATCAGAACGTCGTGCCGACCGACCGCAAAGAACGGGCGGTAAGTATGTTGCGCAAAGTGGTCCACGACATGACCCGGCTCAATTTCACCTACAACGAAATCCGTTCGCTGTTTCACGTGGTGTTGGAAGACCACCGGCAGTCGCGCGAGCGCTTCCATGTGGCGGCGGTGGATTGCAACCCCGAGTCTTTAGCCACCTTCGAGCAGCAGCTCTGGCATATTTCCAACCTGCAGATTCATAAATATCCGCTGGATATGTTCCAGAAAAATCCCGAAGCCGCCGGAATGCTCGAGGAATACGACATCATCCTGACCACCTCCACCCACTACAGCGAGCTTTGCGGAATCGCTCCGCAGATCGGGGGGCGGCTGCTGCAAGTGGTCCTGAGCCCGAGCCAGCAGACGATCATCGACCTGGCCAATTTGAGCCATATGGAACGCATCGGCATTCTGACCGAGAGCCGCAACTTCCAGAATATCGTCCGCAATAAACTCAAGGATTTTCTCTTCGAGGTCACTTCCGCCAACTGCATGTTCCTGAAAAACCGCGAGCGGCTGCCGGAATTTCTGGCCGGAAAAACCGTATTGATCGTACCGCCGGGCTTCGTCCAGAACGACAGTGGCGAGGAGGGGAACGCCTTCCGTCAATTCTACGCCGGCGGCGGACGCATGATCCGCTTCGAGTATCAGATCGAGCGCGGCGCGCTGCTCTATATCGAAAAGAGCATTTCCGAGCAGATGGCCCGCAAGGCCGACACCGCTTATCTTTATAAAGGCGGTTCGCGAAAAGACGATTCGTCAATCATATAAAGGTTTTTCCATGGACACAATACCCGTCGTGCTGGGAGTGATCGGCGCCGACTGCCATGCGGTCGGCAACAAGATTCTGGAGCGCTTTTTTACGGATAAAGGCTTCCGGGTGGCCAACCTGGGGGTCATGGTCAGCCAGGATGAATTCATCGACGCCGCCATTGAAACCGGAGCCGAAGCGATTCTGGTTTCATCGCTGTACGGACATGGCGAGATCGACTGCCAGGGATTCCGCGAGCGCTGCGTCGAGCGCGGACTCGAGAATATCATCCTGTATATCGGCGGCAATCTGGTCATCGGCAAAACCGACGCCGCCATCGTCGAAGCGAAATTTAAAGACATGGGCTTCAACCGCATCTGCATGGCGGATTTCGATCTGGATCAAGAAGCGGAACTGTTGAAAAAGGATATCGCCGGTCGCCAATGAGCAGAATTCTCACCATCGACATCGGTTCCACCTGGACCAAAGGAGCGCTGTTCGAGCCCGACGCCGAAACCGGTCTCAAGCTGCTGGATTCCTGCCGCCTGCCGACCACGGTGGACGACCTGGCCCGCGGCTTCTCCGAGTGTCGGAAGCGGCTCGACGGCCGGTCCGACGCCGAAATCTGCTATTCGTCGTCGGCCAAGGGCGGACTGCGGATCGCCGCGCTCGGCGTCGTCCCCGAACTGACCTTGAAAATGGCGCATCAGGCCGCCTGTTCCGCGGGCGGCAAAATTACCGGGGTTTTCGCCTACAAGCTCTGCGACGACGATATCGACCGGATACGGGAAGAACGTCCGGATCTCATTTTATTCACCGGCGGAACCGACGGCGGCAACGAGGATTACGTGCGCCATAACCTGATGAAGATAAAAATGCTGCCGCCCGCTTTGCCGGTGATCTACGCCGGCAACCGGGTGCTGGGCGACGAAGTCCGCAAGCATCTGGCGGACCGGCCATTGCGGGTCGTCGGGAATGTCCTCCCGGAATTGGACCGCCCGGATACGGAACCGGCGCGGCGGGCAATCCGGGAGCTGTTCCTGGAACGGATCGCCACCGGGCGCGGACTGGATAAAATCGTCGCCGCCACCGGACGCCAACCGATGCCGACCCCCTACTCGATCTATGAATTCTTGAAACTGTACCGCGCTTCCATGAAGGGGAAAATCGATTTCGCGGTGATCGACCCGGGCGGAGCCACCACCGATTTTTATTCCGCCTGCCGCGACGACGGCAACCCCGGCGTAATCCGGCGGGGCCTGCCGGAGCCGGAGGTCAGCCGCACGGTGGAGGGCGACCTCGGGATGCGGGTCAGCGCGGCGGCCGCGGCAGCAGCCGGCGGCATGGAGTCCGGACCGTACCTCGACAAGATCAGTTCCGATCATAACCACCTGCCGCGAAACGAAGAAGAGCGCGGCGAAGAAGCGAGACTCGCCTCCGCCTGCTGCCGGTTGGCGCTGGAGCGCCACGCCGGGCGGCGGCGCCGGGTTTACACCGCGCATGGCCCGGCGGAGATCCAGACCGGGCGGAACCTCCGGGGGGTAGCGCTGGTGATCGGCTCGGGCGGATATCTCTCCGGGCTGGAGCCGGCGGAAATCAAGGCCCTGCTGCCGCCCGCGCCGCCGGACCCGGAGTGCGAGATTCTCGGGCCCGTCGATTTCATCTGCCGCCCGGACCGCGGCAACCTGCTGCCGATGGCGGCCAACGCCGCCCGGGCCGACGCCGGCGCGGCCGGTGGATTCTTGCATCATAACCGTAATTTTTGGGGGTTGAATCGCAATGAAAATAGACGAAGAAGAGTTTCTGGCGTCCCGCCCCGAAGTGCTGGGCGGGTGGCCGACCGGGGCCGACGTCGACCTCGCGGAAGGAATCGCCTTTCAGAAAACCATTCCGGAGCACAAACAGTTCGCCCGCCGGATGGCGGAGGCCGCCGCCAAAAAACGGGTCCTCTTGCAGCCCCGGGCCGGAGTCGCCCTGGTCGACGAGCACATCGAGCTCCTGAAATATCTTCAGGAGGACTGCGATCTCCTGCCGACCACCATCGACGCCTACACCCGGCTCAACAAACACGACGAAGCCAGGAGGGGCATCGAGAAATCGATCGCGGCGGGCCATTCGCTGCTGAACGGCTTCCCGGCGGTAAACCACGGGCTGGCGGCCTGCCGCCGGGTGGTGGAGGAGCTGGATAAACCGGTGGAGATCCGCCACGGCACGCCCGACGCCCGGCTGCTGGCCGAAATCACCCTCGCGGCGGGTTTCACCTCATTCGAGGGCGGCGGCATCTCCTACAATATTCCCTACTCAAAAAAGGTGCCGCTGGAGCACTCGATCCGCTGCTGGCAGTATATCGACCGGCTGGTCGGCTATTATGAGGATAACGGAGTCCGCATCAACCGGGAGCCGTTCGGTCCGCTCTCCGGGACGCTGGTGCCGCCCTTCATCAGCCATTCGGTGGCGATTCTGGAGGGACTGCTGGCCCTGGAACAGGGGGTGCGCTCGATCACGCTCGGGTACGGCCAGGGCGGCAACCTGATGCAGGACGCGGCGGCGATGATCTCGCTGCGCGAGCTGGCGGAAGAGTACTTTCACCGCTTCGGTTTTATGGATTACGAATTGAGCACGGTGTTCCACCAGTGGATGGGCGGATTCCCCGAAGATGAATCGCAGGCCTACGGGGTGATCGCCTGGGGCGCGGCGGCGGGGGCGCTGGCCAAAGCGACCAAAATCATCGTCAAAACGCCCCACGAAGCGATGGGAATTCCCACCCGCGAAGCCAATCGCCAGGGGATCCGCTGTTCGCGCCAGGTGGTGAATATGCTGGCCGATCAATGTATCCATGACAACCTGCCGCTGCATGACGAGGTCGAACTGATCAAACGCGAGGTTCACAGCGTTCTCGATACGGCGCTGGAGATGGGCGAAGAGAATTTCGCCTTGACGGCGGTCCGGGCGTTCGAAGCCGGGGTGATCGACGTGCCGTTCGCCCCCTCCGCCTGCAACCGGGGCAAACTGATGCCGGTGCGCGACAATTTCGGCGCGGTGCGGGTGCTCGACCCCGGCCATGTACCGCTGACCCGCGACATCCTCTCGAACCACCGCCGGGCGATCCAGGCGCGGGCCGAACTCGAACACCGCACGCCGGGTTTCCAGATGGTGGTGGACGACATCTACGCGATCGGCAAGGGCAAGCTCACCGGTCATCCCAGACACTGAAAAACGGAGGCGCCATGAAAATCAGCAAGGTCTATTATTCCGCCGGTTTGACCGGGTTTTACTTCGACGACCAGCGCGCGATCAAGCAGGGAGCGGGCCACGACGGCTTCACCTATGTCGGCGAACCGGTTACGCCGGGTTTCAGCCGCATCCGGCAGGGCGGCGAGTCGATCTCGATCCTGCTCGAACTGGCGGACGGGCGCGTGGTCTGGGGCGACGCGGCGGCGGTACAGTACTCCGGGGCCGGCGGACGCGACCCGTTGATGCTGGCGGAGAATTACATTCCGTTCCTGGAGAAACACGTTTCGCCGCTGCTCACCGGCATGGAGCTCTCCGGATTCCGGAAAAACGCCGCCGTCACCGAAAATCTCGAGGTCGACGGCAAACGGCTGCACACCGGTTTGCGCTACGGCCTGAGCCAGGCGCTGCTGGCGGCGCAGGCCGCCGCGGAGAATTGCCTGCGCTGCGAAGTCCTCTGCCGGGAGTACCAACTGCCGGTCATCGCGGAACCGGTGCCGATTTTCGGGCAGAGCGGCGACGACCGTTATACCAACGCCGACAAGATGATCATCAAGAAGGTCGACGTTCTGCCGCACGCGCTGATCAACACCCGCGAGAAGCTCGCCGCGCTGGAGGAATACATCTCCTGGCTGGCGAAGCGGATCCGCGAACTGCGCACCGACGCCTCGTACAAGCCGGTCATTCATATCGACTTGTACGGCATGGTCGGCCTGGCCAAACCGGAGGTGAAGGAGGCCGCGGCCTACCTCGCCGGAATGCAGAAAGCCGCCGGCGAATTCGAGCTCTACTTCGAAGGGCCGGTCGATATGGAGGCGAAACGGCCGCAGATCGAGGCGCTGGGAGCCATCCGCGCCGAATTGAAGCGGCTCGGTTCTCCGGTCAAAATCGTCGCCGACGAATGGTGCAATACGCTGGAGGACATCCGCGATTTCACCGACGCGCAGTGCTGCGACATGGTTCAGATCAAGACGCCCGACCTCGGCGGAATCCAGAACACCCTGGAGAGCGTGCTGTACTGCCGCGAGCACGATATGGAAGCGTATCAGGGAGGCACCTGCAATGAAACCGACGTTTCCGCCCAGGCCTGCGTTCACGCGGCGATGGCCGGACGTCCGGTACGGATGCTCGCCAAACCCGGCATGGGGTTCGACGAGGGGCTCGAGATCGTAACGAATGAAATGGCGCGGAGCATTGCCATCCTGCGCGCGAAATCCCGGGGAGAAAATCAATGACTGAAGCCTACAAAATCCTGTCGCCCACCGCCATTCTCGGCTACGGATTCCCGGCGGAATCGTTTGCCCGCGGCATGGCCGAAAAACCCGACCTCATCGCGGTCGACGGCGGTTCGACCGACCCCGGTCCGTATTACCTCGGCGCGGGCAAATCGTTCACCGACCGCAACGCGGTCAAACGGGATCTGCGCTTTATGCTCACGGCGGGCGTCCGGGAGAATATTCCGGTGGTGGTCGGCACCGCCGGCGGCTCCGGCGCCCGTCCCCATGTCGAGTGGTGCCTCGAGATCATCCGGGAAATCGCCGCCGAGGAGCGCTTGAATTTCAAAATGGCGGTCATCTGGTCCGACATCGACAAGGACTTGGTGATCCGGCAGATCAGGGCCGGGAAGATCGATTCCGCTTTCGGCCTGCCGAAGCTGACCGAAGAGATCGTCGGGGAGACCACCCACCTGGTCGCCCAGATCGGCGTGGAGCCTTATCAGAAAGCCTTCGACCTGGGCTGCCGGGTGATCATCGCGGGGCGCTCCTATGACCCGGCGGTGTTCGCGGCGCTGCCGATCGCGCGGGGCTTCGACCCCGGGCTGGCGACCCACCTCGGCAAGATCATCGAATGCGCCGCCATCGCCGCCACCCCCGGTTCGGGCGCGGATTGCGTCCTGGGAACGCTCTACCGGGATTGTTTCGAACTGCAAAGCCTCAATCCGCTGCGCAAGTTCACCCCGGAATCGACGGCGGCGCACTCGCTGTATGAAAAATCCGACCCGTACCATCTGCCCGGTCCCGGCGGCGTGCTCGACCTGAGCGGGGTCAAGTTCGAGGCCCTGCCGGAGGGACGCGTCCGGGTTTCCGGCTCCAGGCACGTTCCCACCGCCGAATATTTCATCAAGCTCGAGGGGGCGCGTCCCTGCGGCTACCGGACCATCGCCGTGGCGGGGGTGCGCGACCCCATCATGATCGGCAAGATCGACGAGATTATCGCCGGGGTCGAGAAGCAGGTCCGCTCGATTCTGGAACGCGAAAACGTCGACGGCAAAATCTTTTTCCATATCTACGGCAAGAACGGCGTGATGGGGGCCCTGGAACCGCAGCGGCACATCACCTCGCAGGAGCTCTGCATCATCATCGAAACCCTGTGCGACACCCAGGAAAAAGCGGATTCCATCTGCAGCGTGGCGCGTTCGACCATGCTGCATTACGGCTACGAGGGACGCATCGCCACCGCGGGCAACCTGGCGCTGCCGTTCTCGCCGTCGGATATCAAGGTCGGGCTGTCGTATGAATTCAGCGTCTACCACCTGATGCCCGCCGGTTCGCAGGATATGTTCGAAATCGAAGTCGTCGAGGTCGGATGCCCGGACAAAAATTGAAACGCCGCTGGAACAACGCAATTTACCGGCTATATTGTAGAGAGGTGAAAGGATGAAAACCCCGATTATCGATATCGCAAAAGTGATCCGCTCCAAAAACAGCGGTCCCTTCGAGCTGACGATGGATATCATTTTCAAGGACCGCCCGGTTTACGAAAGGATCAAATCCGCCGGCATGGTCACCCGGCAAATGGTCGCCGGGGCGTACCGGGTTCCGGAGAGCGCCATCCGCGACATCATCTATTTCGACCCGGCCAACGCCGTGAAGATCACGATGGACCGGCCGCTGCCGTCGGGAGCTCCCGGCGAAACCGACGTCTACGGAGCGCAGCAGCACGCGCCGCTCCTGAACCTGGAATTCGAGCTATGAATTATTTTACCGAGAACAAAAACCTGATCGAGGTGCGCTACCACGCTCCGCGCGGCAAAAAAAGGCTGTATTCACTGGCTTCGAGCCTCTCCCAGGAATACGTCCGTCCGTCGGATTACCTGATCGGGGTGATCGGTATGGAGGGCTCGGGGAAATCGGCGCTGATCCGGGGGTTGTTCCCCGGCCTGGAGCTGACCAACGACGACGAGGGGATCAACAACCGGACGTCGCCGATTTTCGACTTCGACAAAGACAACTTCTTTTCCGGCCACACCTTCCACCTGGATATCCGCTTCGAATCGGCGTTTCACCAGATGTTCGAAATCGCGGAAGCCATTCAAAAGGCCATCGAAGACAGCCGCCGGGTGGTGGTGGAGCACTTCGAGCTGATTTATCCGCACCTCGGGTTCAACGCCCAGGTGATCTTCGCCATCAGCGAAGAGCTGCGGGTCTACCGCCCGACGATTTTCGGTCCTTCCCCGGAATCCATCAAAGCCTACGTGGAGGCCAACAACAAATACCGCCTGATGGCGCATTCGGCCGAGGACCTGACGAGCTACATCATGGAGCATGAGTTCCACTGCAAACCGCCGGAGCTGCACTCGGACATCAAAAACGGCTTCGTCATCGGCTTCGAAGAGAAGCCGGACATCGACCTGAACCTGCTGGAGGAGCGGGTCAAAAGCTACATCGCGAAAGACGTGAAAATCAATCCCGGCCAGGGCAATCACGTCCACATGGGCAACCTCGATATCTATTGCACCGGCAAGCGGATTCACGCCAAGTCCACCGGTGAAATCGAAAACTTCCGGCTGCTGAAAGAGTTCATCATCGACCCGATCACCAAGGAGTACCTCCTGGTGGGGGTTGCCGGTCCCAAGCAGGTGTTCCAATTCCTCACCGGGACCCCGATCGATCTCTGACCGCCGCTCCGGGGACCTGGAAACGGCGTTTTTCCGTTTTCCGGCCAAAAAACCTGCGCTAAATGAAGCTCCGCGTCCCAAGGGGCGCGGTATCAGAGAGTTCGCCGGAATCGCCAGCAACGTCATAGGGTAGGGCGCTCTGCCCCCAGAGCGCCCTACCCGATCTTCGGCAACCAGCAAGCGCTTATCGCGGCGGCGGGGCGGTGCTTCCGCGGACGTGGAGAATGTTGGGGATGGGGATGGCTCCGCCGGGGCTCCCCCCCTCCCCCTTGATGCGGACGTGGAGCTCGGCGACGGCGCGTCGGGCGATGGTCCGGTAATCGAATTCCAGTGTGGTATGCGGCGGATCGAGATGCTCCGAAATTCTGCTGAGTTCGTAGCTGACCAGCGACACGTCCTCCGGAATCCGCCGCCCGGTACGCAGGATGCACTCCGCTGCCGGTATCCCCAGCATCAGATCGACTATGTAAACAGCGGTGATTCCCCGGTCGAGCAGGGGTGGGATCACCGCCTCGAGCGGAACATCCCGCGGATAGACTACGTCCTCGACCTCCATCAGCTTCAACTTCGCCGCCGCTTCCTGAAATTCCGAAGCACCGCGCGAAATCACCCGATTGGAATCCTGAAAATTCCGGGGATAGACCCGGGCAATCCGGCGATGCCCGAGCCCGGCAAGATGTTTCAGGACCAGTGAATACTCGTCTTCCCGATCCGGATCGATCGAAGGGATATGATCGAGCCCCCGTCCATAACCGTTGACGATGATAAGCGGCAGACCGGAAAACGCCCCCCAATTCCACCCCTTGTTGTTGCCGCCGAAATTGATCGCGATCACTCCGTCGCAGAAGTGTTCATTGATGAAAGAGAAATTATTCCGGTCGACGCAGGCGTAGGAAAGCCCGAGGCGTTCACTCTCCTCCTCCAGCATGTTGAGCAGCCGGTCAGCGAAGGCGCAGCCCCAGGACCAGACCGCAAAGACGATCCGGGGGCGGTGATTGTCGGCAAGGTTCCGGTAATTCCAACGGGAAGCGAGCTCCAGCACCCGGGCGCGTAATTCCGGAGCGACGCCCGGCTTCCCGGCAATCGCCCGCGACACCTGCGACTTGGAACACCCCGCTTCCCGCGCTAAATCGATCATGGTCTGTTTTTTCCACATGCCGGTCACTATACTCCGCCAGAATTGTTTTTGCAAATCAGGTTGCAATTTGTTGCAACAAGTTGTTCGGAACGCCTCTTGTGTTTTCCTCTCCGTTACAGTATAATTATAGCAGAATGAATCGGACAGCAATAGGAGGCAGTATGGTACGGAAAGCAAAATTCACCCTCATCGAACTCCTGGTCGTAATCGCCATCATCGCCATTCTGGCGGCAATCCTTCTGCCCGCCCTCAACAAGGCGCGTGACCGGGCCAGGTTCACCACTTGTACCAACCTCTTCAAACAGCTCGGCAGCGCCTCCAGTTTGTACATGGATGACAATCGCGACAACATCTATCTCGCCTCGGGAGAGAGTGAGTGGAAAAACGTTTTCTATTCCAGCGCACCGGGGTACCCGTATCTCAAGAGCTATGCGGGCAGCCGACTTTGCGACAACGTTTGGGGCCAGAACTTCGCGGATATTTCCATGGTCTGCCCGGTCATTGCCGCCGACCCGGAGGTAATGACCGAACGGTGTACGCATTTCAAGACGAACAACAAGCAGGATCACGCCTCGCACCGGAAGATTTTTGAGCGTTACGGCATCAACTATCAGCAGAAGCTGAAGACGACCATCGACGACACCGATTACTATTACCATAACCGGCGGCGGATCGTTCGCCCCTCGGCGGGAATGCTCCACTCGGAAGGCAAGTGGAACCTTCAAAACAGCGCCGCAGAAGGATTCGGCGACAAAGACCAGGGCTTCTGCCACTCCCGGCGGGCCAACGCCCTCTTCTGGGATGGGCACGTCGCCGCGAAAAGCAAAAGCGAGGTCATTTGCACTCATTACACCACCCTGATCGCCGGTTGCGCACGTTGTCCCTTCTGGTTTATCTATTCAAAATGAGGATCATTGTGAAAAAGCTGCTTCTCTTCCCTCTCTTGTTCACCCTCGGCCTCGCCGCCGAAACGCTCCATGAGTGGAGTTTCAAAGACGGAACGTCCGGCGTCGTCTGCCCGAAACAGGTCGCCATGAAGGTCGACCCCCAAGGGAAAACGCCGGAAGGCGCTCCCGTCCTCGCCCTGAAGCTTCTTGAGCGTCCGGAAGAGGGGCCGGCGCACAGCGTGCAAGTCAACTTCCGCACCGAAGCGGAACTGATCCCCGGCAATCGTTACCGGGTGACCTTTCAGCTTCGGGCCGACTGCAAAGGCCTGGTTTCCGCCAGTTGCATCCTTCAGGATAAACCGTGGTCGCCATTGGGAAAAACGAGTTACTGGCGCGGCGCCGTCAATGAGGATTGGCAGCCGATCCGCATCGAATTCACCGCCGATAAAGAGGGGAAAACGGCCGTCCGGGCGCCGATGCTGATGCTGGGTAACTTCCCCGTCGGCGGCACCCTGTGGGTCGGTCCGGTCCGTTTCGAAAAGCTGGAGAGCTTTCTCCCCCTCGCCCTGAATCCGGAGTGGAAAGTCCGTTTTGAAACCACCGGGGCCGAAAAGACCGTCACCTTGAAAGATGACGCCGTCGACCTTCTTGCTCTCGCGGGGAAGGCCAAAGAGAAGGACGCGGCCCTCCTCGTCAACGAGTTCGACTCCCCCGAAGCGGGGATGATGCAAGTCGGTTGCGCCGCCGACTGGTGGTTCGAATTCTCCGTCAACGGCAAAGTCGCCTACGACACGCTGGCGGCCGGCAATGTGGAGTCGACCCTTCGCCCGACCAATCACGTCTTCAACTTCCCGGTGCAAAAGGGGAAAAACCGGATCGAGGTTCGGGTCCTCTCCGGCTCGAAGGGCTGGCAGTTCGTCTGCGGCAAAGTTCCCTTCCGGGAGAAGCTGAACCGCATCACCGAAATCATTCGCGGCGCCGAGTGGCGCCCGGTCAAAATGGACGCCGTCGAATGGGAACACATCACGCCCAAGCGGATCGACCAGCTGAAGATCGTCCCCGGAACCGCTCTCGACCTCTCCACGCAGCTCCCCCCTTACGATATCGACAAACTCGGCCGGCTGAAGACCGGCAAGAGCGGGCATATGGTCGCCGAAAAAGCGCCGGGCGAAGCCATTCGCCTTCGCGGCTTCAATTTCACTCCGGCGAGCTGGGAACTTAATTTCTACAAGATGACCCATGCCGAAATGGAAGAATTGGCCGAACAGATCCGCCTTCGCGGCATGAACGTCGTGCGGATGCACTTTCTCGACAAGGCTCTTTGCAGCCTTGCCGGACTCCCGAAACAGGGAAAAGAGCGCTTGAAACTCAGTGAAGTCAAACTCGGCGCGACTCCGGAAGAGCTGCCGATCGACCTCGCCTTTCTCGACCGCTACGACTGGTTCGTCAAATGTTTGCGGGAGCGTGGCATCTATCTCTTCGTCGATATCGTTTCCAACAACGCCGGTTGGACGAACGCCTCCATGCAACCTGCCATGCGGGAGAATTTCCGCTACGGACTCTTCATCTCCGACCAATATCGCAAAAACTGGCGCGCCGGTTTCGACTTTTTGATGAACCGGGTCAACCCCTATACCAAGACCCGGATGAAGGACGATCCGCAATTCGCCGCCATCACCTTCTTCAACGAACAGGAGCATCTGTTCAGCAGCAAGGGGCAGGCTTTCGAGGCTTTCACGCCGGAGTGGCAGACGTTCCGCCCCGGCGCTCCGGCCTTCACGGAAGAGCTGCTGCGCGCCGATTCCCCCGACGGCGACGCCGCCCGGAAGTTCCTGCTGGCCGAGATTGACGCGATGAACAAATTCTATCTCGACGCCACCCGCGAAGCGGGATACCGGGGCTTCGTCACTCTCTGGGATATGTTCATGCGCAACCTCGAAGGCATCGCCCGCGAACCGATGACGGCGGTCGCCATGCACACCTACCACGCGCACCCCAATCCGGCGAAGCTGGCCCCGGCCAACTACCGGCAGCGCCTTCATTACGGCAGTTGGTTCCGCAACACCATGAGCACCACCTCCCAGCGGAGTTCCATCGATTGGGATAACCAGTATTTCGGTCGCGCCGCCGCCACCCGCAACTTCGGCAAACCCTTCCTGCTCACGGAGTATTCGCATTCGCCGTACAACCGTTTCGTCCAGGAATCCGGTCCCTTGACCGGAGCCATTGCCGCCCTTCAGGGCTGGGACGCGCTGACGCCGCACGCCAACCTGGTGCTGCTCTATCACCGGCCGCTGCGCTCCGGCTTCGACGAGGCTCCCGGTCCCATGGGGGCGCTGTCGTCGCTCTTCACAGCCTTCCTCTGGCAGCGCGGCGACGTCGCCGAGGCGAAACACGCGGTCAACTTCCGGATTCCGGAAGCGCAATATCTCTCGCCCCGGCTTCTCGATGCCGTCGGCAGCGGCTATAATGGCCTCTACCTCCTCACCCGGATCGGTTCGAGCTACGGCGACCGGACGCCCGCCGCCACGCTGAACCTCACCCCCGAGCGTTTTTCAGCGGCCCGCAGCCACGGCATGTACGTGACGCTGGAGAACGAGGCGGAGGTGCAAAAGGATATCCTCCGCTCGCTGACCGGTGAGTTGAAAACCAAAGGGATTCTGCCGCCGGGCAACCGAACCGACGTCAACGCCGGAATCTTCCAGAGCGAAACCGGTGAAATCACCGCCGACACCCGCAACCACACCCTCACCGTCATCACTCCTCGAAGCGAAGCAGCAGTGCTGAAAAAAAGCGAGCCGGTCAAACTGGGCGCGCTGGAAATCCAGTCCGCGTCGGGCCCCTGTACGGTGGCGGCGATTTCGCTCGACGGCAGACGGAGCCTCCGTGAAAGCAACCGCCTTCTCCTGATCTACGGCACCATGGCGGTGGCGGAGAACGCGGTCTTCTCGACCGAAAACTTCGACGCCGAAATCGACATCGGCCGGATGCAGCTCCTGATTCAGTCCGGTAAATTTCAGGTGACGCTGGCGACCGACCGCAAAAACCAGCCCGAAGTCTACGCGCTTAACCTCAACGGCACGCGCGAGCGCCAACTCCCCGTAACTCTCGCCGACGGCAAACTGACCATCGCCGTCGACACCTCAAAGCTGGAATTCGGAACCCCATACTTCGAAATCGTTTACTGACCCATTTCGCGGGCGACGGCGGCTTCGCAGGAGCGCATGGCGGGGATGGTCTTTTCGATCAACTCCCCCGGCGTCCAGCCGAGCATGGCCGCGCCCGCTTCGATCACTTCGCGGGAGCAGCCGGCGGCGAAGGCTTTGATCTTGTACTTCTTCCACACCGATTTCAGTTCGAGATCCTGAACGCTCTTCGAGGGGCGCATCAAGGCCGCCGCCCAGATGAGCCCGGTCAATTCGTCCACGGCGTATAAGATCTTCTCCATCAAGTGTTCCGGCTTCACCGTCGTCGTCAGGCTGTAGCCGTGGCTGCAAACCGCGTGGATCAGCGCCTCCTCCGCGCCGCCCGCCCGCAGCAGCTCCTCCGCCTTCACGCAGTGTTCACTGGGGTACTCCTCGAAATCGATGTCGTGCAAGAGCCCGGCGTTCCCCCAGAACTCCGCCTCGTCTCCGTAGCCCAGAGTCTCCGCGAAGTACTTCATCACCCCCTCCACCGTCAGCGCATGGCGAAGATGGAAGGGATCTTGGTTGTAGCGCTGAAACAACGCCAATGCCTCCTGCCGCTTCATATCAGCTCCAGAGCATCAGCGAGAGCCCCCTTGATGTCGTCGATGTGTTCGAGGCCGATGGAGAGGCGGATGAGCTCCGGGCGGAGCCCGCCCACCTCCTGATCCAGTTCCGACAGCTGCGAATGGGTGGTGCTCGCCGGATGGATGATCAGGCTCTTGGCGTCGCCGACGTTGGCGAGAATGCTGAAGAGTTTGACGTTGTCCACCAGCTGCCGCGCCTCCTTCGCGCCGCCCTTGACGCCGAAAACGACCATGCCGCCCGCGCCGTTGGGCAAGTATTTTTTCGCCAGCGGCCCGCCGCTCAAGCCCGGATGCCGGACCCAGGCCACCTTGGGGTGCTTCTCCAGAAACTTCGCCACCGCGAGGGCGTTTTCGCTGTGCCGCGCCATCCGGAGCGGCAGGGACTCCACCCCTTGCAAAAAGATCCAGGCCGCGTCGGGGGCCAGCGTCGGCCCCTGGTTGCGCAGCCCCACCGTCCGCAGCCGGAGGATGAAGGCCAAGGGATTCAGCTCCCCCAGGTCATGCGCGAAACGCAGTCCGTGGTAGCCCCGATCGGGTTCGTTGTAGAGGGCGAACTTGGGGTCGCTCCAATCGAAGTTCCCGGCGTCGATCACCGCGCCGCCGATGCCGGCGCCGTGGCCGCCGATCCACTTCGAGAGCGAGTGAATGACGATGTTCGCGCCGTGCTCGATCGGGCGGAGCAGCGTGGGCGGCGTAAAGGTCGCATCCACGACGAGAGGCAGATGATGCTTCTTCGCCAAGGCCGCGTAGCCCGCGATATCGGCGACTTCGAGGCCCGGATTGCCGATGGTTTCGATGTAGAGAGCGCGGGTCTTGCCATTGATCGCCGCCTCGGTCGCCGCAAAATCGTTCACCGGAGCGAAGCGCACGGAAATCCCCTGCTGCGGCAGAATCGCGTCGAACTGGGTGAAGGTTCCGCCGTAGAGGTTGTTGGCCGAAACGATTTCGTCGCCCTGTCTCGCGATATTGGTCAGCGCGAAATAGATGGCCGCCGTTCCGCTCGACAGGGTCAGCGCCGCCGCGCCGCCGTCGAGAGCGGCCAGACGCTTTTCCAAGACATCGTTGGTCGGATTCATCAGCCGGGCGTAGATATTGCCCGGTTCCTTGAGGGCGAAGAGGTCCGCCCCATGCTGCGAATCGCGGAAGCTGTAGGCGGTCGTCCGGTAGACCGGAACCGCCCGCGCCTGGGTGACGGGGTCGGGCGTCTGCCCGGCGTGAACCGCCAGCGTTTCAATATGATATTTTCGATCGCTCATGGAGGAGCCTCCTTATTCAAAAAGCCAGGTTGAAAGGTAGCGTTCGCCGGAGTCGGGCAGCAACGCCACGATCCGTTTGCCGGCAAACTCCGGCTGCTTCGCCAGCTCCAGCGCCGCGAAAAGGGCCGCGCCGGAGGAGATGCCGATCAGGAGCCCCTCCCGCTTCGCCGCCTCGCGGGCGGTGCGTCCGGCGTCTTCCGCCGCGACCTTGACGATTTCATCGATAACTTTGGTATTCAGCACCTTGGGGACGAACCCGGCGCCGATGCCCTGCAGCTTATGCGGTCCGGGCTGGCCGCCCGAGAGAACCGGGCTGGCGTCCGGCTCGACCGCGACGATCTTCACCGCCGGATTGCGTTCCTTCAGCACTTCGCCGACGCCGGTCAGGGTGCCGCCGGTGCCGACCCCGGCGACGAAGGCATCGACTTTCCCCTCTGTATCATTCCAGATTTCAAGGGCAGTGTGCTTGCGGTGGTACTCCGGATTCGCCGGATTCTCGAACTGCTGCGGAATGATCGAGCCCGGATGGGCCGCACGCAGCTCCTCCGCCTTGGCAATCGCCCCTTTCATGCCCGCCGCGCCGTCGGTCAGCACCAGCTCCGCGCCGTAGGCGGCGAGGAGTTTGCGCCGTTCGACGCTCATGGTTTCCGGCATGGTGAGGATCAGCCGGTAGCCCTTGACCGCCGCCACCAGCGCGAGGCCGATGCCGGTGTTGCCGCTGGTGGGTTCGATGATGAGTCCGCCCGGCGAGAGCGTGCCGGATTTCTCGGCGGCCTCCACCATGGCAAGGGCGATCCGGTCTTTGACCGAGCAGCCCGGGTTGCCGGATTCGACTTTGACGAGAACCTCCGCGCCGCCCCGGTTGAGTTGGTTGATCCGCACCAGGGGGGTGCCGCCGATCCGGTCGAGAATGGTGTTCAAAATTTTGCTCATGGCCGTATATCCTCCGGGGGTGAATTGAAATGTCTATCAATTTTGTCGTGTTACATTAAAATATCCCCTCTTTGGCTGAATTCAAGCGATTTTTTTGAAAAAATCATCAAACGTTTTTACCTGACTCGCTTGAAAACAGCCTTTTATGAAGTATTGTAATGCAAGAGCAATACAATACTAAATTGGTTCTGTATTGGGAGAAAACGAATGAAAATTTCCACCAAAGGCAGATACGGGCTCCGGATCCTGCTGGATCTGGCGCTGCATGACGGGGAGGAGCCGCGCTTGATCCGCGACATCGCCGAATCGCAGCAGATCTCCCCCAAATACATCAGCCGATTGATTATCGATCTCCGGCGCGCGGGGCTGGTGCGCTCGATCCGCGGCTCGAAGGGCGGTTTCCGGCTGGCCCAGAAGCCGGAGGCGGTGACCCTGCTGGAAGTAATGGAAGTCATGGAGGGTCCCCTCTCCATCGTCGACTGCGTGCAGTCCCCCAGGCGGTGCGAACGCAACGAAGCCTGCGTCACCCGCGAAATCTGGAACCGGGTCAACACCGAAATCCGCGAATCGATGCGCAAAATCACGCTTCAGGAGATCATCGACAACCACCTCCGCCGCGGCGGCTTCTTCGACTACTGCATCTGATTTCCCTCGGCAAAACTTGCAATCCTTCGAAAACGCGGCTATCTTGTGAACAAACCCCGGAGGGATCATGTGGAAAAAATGGTTGAAGCAGCCCTGGTTATGGCTGCCGATTCTGATCCTTTTCCTATTTGCCTTCTCCTGGCTGCTGTTTCAGCTTCTCCCGGAAGACGCTTATGCGGAGCTGCGGGTGCAAAGCGAACGCATCGACAGGCTGCCGATTCTGCCGATCACCCTCTCTTCCTTTGCTTTGGGATTTCTCTTCTTCCTGCTGGGAATCATCGCCCTGTACCGCGAAAAGACGGCCGGCTCCCGGTGGATGACCCTGGCGGTATGCTGCGTATTTCTGAGCTTCTTCTGCGGATTCCTGCAGCCTCCCCTCGGACGCGCCTACGAGAGAAGCCGAAGAATCAGTTGCGGGGGCAACCTCAAACAGATTTATCACACGCTGGCGAACTATACGATAGATTACGACGGCTTCCTGCCGCCCGATCTGCAAACGCTATGTACCGAAGGTTTTCTCACCGATCTCGGCGTCTACCGCTGCCCGAGCCCGAAGGTCCCCTCGAAAGAATTCTCCGACTATCTCTACTTCGGCAACGGCCGGAAGCTGACCGATCCGCCCTTTATTCTGCTGCGGGACCGCCACGGAAATCACCCCGGCATGTATATGAACTGCCTGATGTCGGACGGCAAAATCCATAACGGCTACCGGGAATATTCATCCGGGGCCGCCCCCGGCGAGTAACCGGCAATCGGAGGAACTATGTGGAAAAAATGGTTGACACAGCCCTGGTTCTGGCTGCTGCTGATTCTGGTCGGCATTGAATTCGTCTACCCGGGGCTGCAATCGCACCGCCTCCCGGCGGACGCCTATGCGGAATTTCTGGTCTGGCATGAGCGAGCCAGGCATCTGCCGATTCTGGCGATCTCCCTCCTCTCCCTCGCGCTGGGACTCTTCTTCTTCATTCGGGGATTGGTCGCTCTGTTCCGCGACCGGGCGACCGTTTCCTGGAATCTGGCCCAGGCAACGTGCTGCGTGTTTCTGGCGATCATTGGCGGCTCCCTGCTGCCGGGCTTCGGGTCAGCCACCGAGGAAGCCAGAAGAATCAATTGTAAAGGCAACATCAAACAGATTCATATTGTACTGATGACCTACGCGCAGGACTTTGACGGCTTTCTGCCGCCGGATCTGCAAACGCTGTACGACAACGATTACCTCATCGATAAGGGAGTCTATCGTTGCCCGAGCTTGGTTTCCCCCGCGGAAGGGCTCTCCGACTACCTTTACTTCGGCGGTGGCCGAAAACTGACCAGGCCGCCCTTCCTTCTGCTGCGGGACCGCCACGGAAATCACCCCGGCATGTATATGAACAGCCTGGAATCGAACGGCAATATCCGAAACGACTATCAGAAATATTCGCCATCGGCCAAGCCCGGAAAGTAGGAGAAGGAATGCAAAAACAACTGTTAAAACGCCCTTGGTTCTGGCTGCTGGTCGCAACTCTCTTCGGCTTTCTCTTATTGATGACGGCCGAGCCCTGCCTGGGGCTGCTGGCGATGATTTTGCCGGATGATTGGTATCGCAGCTTCGAAGAATCGTACATCGGCCGCAACAGCCTCTATCCGCACTTCTACGGGTTTGCGGTTTTCTTCGGCTGGCTCCTTTTGGCGGCGATTGCGTTTTTCAGCCACCATCCGCCGGTGGTAGCGTCAGGATATCTGTTGCTAGCCCTTGTCTCCCTACCCCTGCTGCTGCCCGCCATAAGCTGCCCGGGACGGGAATCGGGGAAAAGACTCAGCTGCTCCGGCAATCTCAAACAGATTTATACCTCGCTGATAACCTATGCGCAGGATTTTGACGGCTGCCTGCCGCCCGATCTGCAAACGCTGCATGACAGCGAGTACCTTACTGATTTGAGTGTTTACCGCTGCCCGAGCCAACCTATCCCTGCAAAAGAGTTCTCCGACTACCTCTACTTCGGCAACGGCCGGAAGCTGACCGACCGGCCCTTCCTTCTGCTGCGGGATCGTCATCGAAATCACCCCGGTATGTATATAAACTGCATGATGTCGGGCGCCGGAATCCACAACGGCTACCGGGAATATTCGCCCGGGACCGCTCCCGGCGAGTAGACGACCTTCAATTCGGCAAGTTAAGGGCATAACCAAAATTCGTCTTCATTGACCATTCAAAACCGCTTTTTACGCTTTTTTTCGAGAAAAATGCCGCTTTTTCGTCTTTCACTCTTGACATTTCACCCTTTTTGCATCATAATATTGTTAAGCGTTTAACAAGGTATCTTTCATGGCCCGCATTACCCTCAAGCAGATTGCCGAACGCGCCGGACTCAGTACGGCGGCGGTATCGATGGTGCTGAATTCGAAACAGTACCACCGGGTCTCGCCGGAGACGCGCCGCAAGGTCGAGGCCGTCGCCCGCGAGCTCGACTACCGGCCGAACTTTCAGGCGCAGTCGCTGGCCAAAGGACGCACCGGCAACATCGCCGTCACCCTCAACAGCATGACTCCCTTCTACCAGGAGTACGTCCGGCTGCTGACCCGCCTCGCGGATGAGCTCGGCTACAACCTCTTCTCCTTCGAAACCTACGCCGACCCGGAACGTGAAGAGAAGGTGTCGGGCATCATCAACCAGGGCCTCTTCGACGGCTGCATCGTCCTCGAATACAACGACCTGAACCGTCACATCTACAGCGCCCCCGGCTACCGGGTTCCGACGGTGCTGCGCGGCTGGAGCAACCTTGCCGATCCGCCCCCCAATCTCTTGCGGATCAACTACACCGCCTCCATCCGGAAGCTCTTCGCCCACCTTGAGGAAGAGGGGCGCCGCCGCCTCGCCATCATCATCGACGCCGGTCCGGAGGAGGGCAAAGAGGGCGACCCCGTCCGCCCCGCCATCTACCGCGACCTCCTCGCCGGCAGCCGTCTCTCCATTGCCGACCGCAACTGGATCACCCTCCCCTCCCTGCCGGATTCCAACGGCAACAGCTACCTCGATTACGCCTGGCTGCGCACCGTCGAAATCCTGCGGAACGACCCCGCCATCGACGCGATCATCGTCCAGAGCGCCTTTGAAATTCCGGCGGTGTACAAGGCCGCCGCCGCCTGCGGGCGGGTGATCGGCGCCGACCTCGGCGTCGCCACCTTCGACCGGGTGCCGATCTTGCGCTACATGGCCCCCGAAGTCACCCACATCCACGAACCCGTCGAAGAGATCGCCTGGCTGCTGATCCGCAAGCTCAAAAAAGCCATCGAAGAGAGCGAATCCATCGCCTTCGGCCGGGAAATCGACACCACCCTCTCCATCTGCGCTTCCTCAAGACGAGAAGAAATTCCATCCACACCACCCACTAACGGGAGGAATATCCAATGAACCGAAAGCACCTGTTCACCCTGATCGAGCTCCTGGTCGTAATCGCCATCATCGCCATTCTGGCGGCCATCCTGCTGCCGGCATTGAACAAGGCGCGGACCAAGGCGAAAATCGCGAACTGCATGTCCAACGTCAAGCAGTTCGGGGCGGTCTTCGCCCTGTACCGTTCCGATTACAACGACAACCTGCCGCTGGGCGACTCCGGCACCACCGCCGCCCAGAACGCCGCCGGGCAGAGCGGCCTCGCCTACTCCCGGCTGGCGCTCGGCATGGTTCACAGCCTGAACTACATCAAGTCGCCCGGCACCTTCTGGTGTCCGGCGGATCAGGGGAACCCCAAGCCGACGACCATCTCCAACGCCCAGGGCAACTTCGCTAACTCCGCCTACGTCAGCTACTACTACTGCTGGGCCAATACCCGCTACCGGCTGAGTGCTTCGAAACGGAATCCGCCGGAACCGAGCCGGGTCGGCGTCCTGGTCGACGTCTACGCCCAGATGCGGATCCCCTCCTCCAATTACGGCAACCACCTGGGCGGCGGCAACGTGCTCTTCTTCGACGGTCACGCCAAATGGGCGGCGGCGCAGGACGGAGCCACCTCCACCACCAAGGATAACTGGTACTACAACGATTACCTGACCGACCAGCTGCAATATAAAGCCCGTTACATGTGAGGCCATGACCATGAAGAACTCCCGAATCCTTTTTGCCCTCCTCGCGACCGGGGGCGTCCTGGCGGCGGCCGATCCTTACGACTGGCAGATGGCCGGACCGGGCGGCGGCGGCTGCTTCACCCTCCCCGCGCTCTCGGCGGATGGGAAGCGCATCCTCAACTCCTCCGACATGGGCAACGCCTTCACCGGCGAAACCGCCGGGGGAGCAATGCGGATGATTCCGCAAAGCGACCAGAGCTACACCGCCGGCGACGGCTTCTTCTTCAACCCCAACAAACCCGGGACCGTCTACGCCGGGACCACCACCCGGGGGCTGCGCCGCAGCGCCGACTACGGCAAAACCTGGGAGCCCTTCCCCCTCCCCATCGAGAAGCTGGAGTGGAACGGCTCCTGGCCGCCGCCCTACAGCGGGCCGATGCTCTGCGACTTCGCGGGGCGGGACGGCGTCATCGTCTACTTCCGCTACGAAAAAGCGGGCCGGAACCCGGTCTTCGTCACCCGCGACGGCGGTGAAAGCTGGACGCTGCTCGCCGAGCTCCCCGCCGACTCCGGGCGGCCGCGTTCGCTCTTCGCCCGGCCGGGCGGCGGCGCGCTGATCGCCCAGGAAGACGCGATCCGCGAGCTGAACGTCAAAGGGGAGATCGCCACCCTCTACACCAACGAAGCCGGTCCCTTGATGGGGCTGGTGAAGCAGGGGAAAACCTTCTACCTCGGCGTCAACGCCAAAGCCGGGGCGGAGGTGTGGCAAAGCAGCGATTGCCGGACGTTTGAAAAGCGCCTCTCCCTGGGTTCGGGGGCGGTCCTCCGCCTCTTCAAAGGGGGCGAGGGGAAAACTCCCGCCGCCTACTTCACCCTCCGCCTCCCCGGCCAGGTCACGGTTGAGAATCCGTTGGGCGCCACCCTGTTCCGCAGCGCCGACGGCTTCAAGAGCTTCGCGCCCGTCCTCTTCCGCAACCCCGGCAACCCGAAGTTCAACATCCGCAACCGGCAGTGGACCTCGACCGCCTGGGGCTGGCAGACCATTCCCGCCGGACTGGCCGTCGCCGCCCTCGACGCCGACACGGTCATGTGCACCGATTCGACCCAGGCCTACCTGTCGACCGACGGCGGCAAAAGCTGGAAGCTCCTGGCCGCTCCCGACGCCGGGAAGGACGGTACGCTCACCGAAGGCGGCATGGCGGTGATGTCCGCCTACAACTACTATTTCGACCCCCATAACCACGTCAACCGCTTCATCGCCATGAACGACTTCTCCAACTGGGGCAGCTTCGACGGCGGCAAAAGCTGGAAGCAGTACGAAGAGGGCAACCCCTACCCCCACAACGTCTACGTGATGCTCTATGACGACAAGGTCCCGGGGAAGCTCTGGGCCGGCTCCTCCCGGGATCACGACCTGCCGCATTGGAAGTGGCAGAACGGCAACAACAAGCTCACCCACCAGGGGGGACTCATCGTCTCGGAGAACGGCGGCCAAAGCTGGCGGGCGGCCTCCCCGAAAGCCTCGGGGCTCCCGGCCGGAAATATCACCGGGCTCATCCTCGACCCCGCCTCCTCCCCCGCGGCGCGCACCCTTTTCGCCGCGGTCTACGGCAAGGGCGTCTACAAAAGCACCGACGGCGGCACCACCTGGAGCGACGCCTCCGAAGGCATCAGCAAGTGGGACCGCAACCTCTTCGGCCTCTTCCGCGACGCCCACGGGCGGCTCTGGACCATCGGCACCATCCGGCTGCCGGGCATGCTTTACCGCTCGGGCGACGAGGGAGCTTCGTGGCAGAAGGTCTTCCAGGATAAATCCTTCGGCTACCTGACCCGGGCGGCCTTCCACCCGACGGACCCGGAGACGCTCTACCTCTCGGCCTTCAGCACCCGTCCCTTCTTCGACACCGACGGCGGCATCAAGAAATCCACCGACGGCGGCAAAAGCTGGCAGACGGTGTTCCCGGGCAAAGCCTGCTGGGGCGTCTACCTTCACCCGGCGAATCCCGAAACGGTCTTCGCGGCCACCTACGACCAGGGGCTCTACCGCAGCCTCGACGGCGGCAAAAACTGGGAAGCGCTCGAGGATTACCCCGCCCCCTCCCCCATCAGCATCACCTTCGACCCCAAGGAGCCTGAAGTCCTCTACGTCAGCAACTTCGGCGGCTCGGTCTACCGGGGAACTCTCAAGTGATAAAAGGAACCATCATGGCCCTCACCCTCGCCGCCGTCAACGCCGCCGCAGCCCCGGTTATTCTGGAGAACGCCGCCGCCGTCGCCGAAATCACCCCCGAAACCGGCCGCATCACCGGCTGGCGGCTGAAGAACGGCGAAAACGTCCTCTGGAACAATCCCTCGCAGGACCTCACCAGCCCCTACGTCCCCGGCTGGAAAAATTACGGCGGCGACAAGGTCTGGCTGGTTCCGCAGAAGATGCGCCCCGCCGTCTTCGGCAACAGCGCGCCCGACCCGGTGATCGACGGGCAGCCGTGGCGGGTGACGACCCAAAGTCCGCTGTCGGTCACCATCGAAAGCGGGGAGAGCCCCTGCCTCCGCTGCCGGGTGACCCGGGTCATCACCCTCGCCGAAGCCGAACCGGTGCTGACGATTTCGACCACCATCCGCCGCACCGCCGCCTCGCCGCACCCGGTCGAAATCTGGGTCGTTTCGCAGGTGAAGCGGCCGGAGTACGGTCTGCTCGATCTCGCGCCCGACCTCTGCCCCGCTGAAGCGCGCTCCTGGCAGATGCGCGCGGGGCGTTCCGACTTCAAGTCGGAAGTCAAAGGCTCCCTGCTCGAAATCCGCTTCCCGGAGAAGGATTGGGATAAATTCTGCAGTTACGGCCGCTTCGTCGAAACCGTCTACCCCGGCGTCGTCTTCCGCCAGGAGTTCGAGCCGGAGAAGGAGGGAACCTACCCCGACCACAGCACCGTCCACCTCTACGTCAACGACCACTATGCGGAAATGGAGTGCTTCTCCCCCTTGCGTCACCTGAAGGCTGGTGAATCGATGACCCTTGACGTCCGCTGGAGCCTCCGCCCCCGCGCCGGCTGGCGTCAATCCGGTCCGGGCGGCGGCGGCACCGTCATGCACCTTCAGCCCTCGCCGCACGACAGCCGCAAGCTGCTCTCCGCCGGAGATATGGGCGCGATGTTCCACAGCGCCGACGGCGGCAAAAGCTGGACCATGCACGACTTCGAAGAGGCCGAACGCATCCGCTACAGCGGCGGCTGTTCGCCGTGGGAGTACGTCCCCGCCCGGTCCGGCGAAGTGTGGGTCGGCTCCAAAACGCGCGGTTTGCTCCGCAGCCGCGACCATGGCGCGAGCTGGCAGGCCGTCCCCGGCCCCTGGGAGGCTTTGACCAAACGCGACTGGTTCCACTCCGTCGGCCCCGATCTCGTCCGCTTCGCCCCCGACGGGCGCACCGGGCTCGCCAGCTGG
>JAVBRV010000450.1:0-12474 GCA_031547585.1 Victivallaceae bacterium | reverse complement strand
GCAGCTGGCGAGGGCTTCGTGGGAGGCGCTGATGCAGCGGCCGGTGAAGAGGAGTCCCTTGATATGGCGCGGCACCATGACGCCGAAGGGAATGTCGTAGGGTTGCGCCCGTTCGGCGGTTCCGACGGCGTTTTCGGCGTGGCCCGCCGCCTGGCCGCCCCCCGCCGGGTTGTGGATGTCGATGCAGAAGCAGGCTTTGCGGACCGCCGGGTTTTCGAAGCGGCGTCCCGCGATGCAGTCGGCTTTCTCCAGCCGCGCCACGCCTTCGAAGCGGCGGGTTTCGCGTACGCCGATGGCGGCGGGCATGGCGGAGATATAGGCGTTTTCGTAGCCGGGCAGGGTCTCTTTGACGAAGTCGAGAATCTGGAAGGCTTGCTTGCGCCCCTCGATCTCCGCCCGGGTGAGGTCGGCAGAGGAGGTTCCCGAGCAATAGTTGACCTGGGTGGCGTTGACGATGTTTTCGCCGGCGCGGCGGGCGTGGTAGAGGCGGATGACGCTGACGGTCGGGGGGAGCTTCCCGGCGCGCTGCCCTCCGAGCACGATTTCCTCCCAGCTGCGGCCGTTGACGAAGACTTTGCGCGCCATCTGTTCGGAGTCGCAGTAGAAGCGACGCTCGGGGTCGACGCCGCCGATGGTGTACATGATGCTCATCGGCTGGGTGAGCCCGTCCGACGAGCGGCCGATTTCGAAGGGAACTCCCGCCCGGAACGCCACTTCGCCGTCGCCGGTCGCGTCGATGACGTAGCGGGCGGTGAATTCGCGCCGCCCTTCGCGGCACTCCGCCGCGACGCCGGTAACGCGCGTCCCCTCCATGAGAACTCCGGTTACGGGGGCGTGAAGAAGGATGGCCGCTCCCTGCTCCGTCAAAAGGTCATAGAGCTGAAGATCCAGCTGCTGGAAGTCCACGGTGTTGCCGCCGAGCCGTTGGATGATGGTTTCGACGGTTTCGCTCTCGACCGCGCCCATCAGGGGGCCGACCAGCGACAGCACCGCCGTGCCGCCGAGGCGGCCGCTGCGTTCGAGCAGCAGGGTTCTGGCGCCGCCCGTGGCCGCCGTGTACGCGGCTCCGACTCCGGCGGGACCCCCGCCGACGACAATGACATCATAATCCATGAAAACCTCCTGTTTGGTTTACAGTATAAGTATAGCGAATCATCCGCCGTTTGACAATGCAGAAAAATGGGCTATCTTTATACAAAATCACTTTACAGGGGTATTTTGTGAAACAATACGATGGAATCGACGCGAACGGACCGGGGGAGGCGCTGGCGCGGATTTTCGGGAATTACGAGCGCCGGTTCGGCATGCGCCTGACGATTCACGACTGTCGGGGGGTGCTGTACCATCAGGACGGGCAGCCGTTTTTCCCGGGGCGGCACATCCATATGCACCCCTATTGCATCACCGGACGCTTCGAGACGCCCGGCTGGAACCGCCGCTGCCATGAGGAGTGCATGCTGCGGGTCGAGGCGGCGGCCGACCGGCTGCGGCGGCCGTTCCGTCATGAGTGCTGGAAGGGGGTGGCGGAGCTGGTGGTTCCGGTTGAACGCGATGGAACGGTGGCGCTGCTGATCTATGCGGGGGGCTTCCGCACGCCGGGGCGCCCGGCGGCGGAGGGAATGGAGGAGCTGTTCGGGAACATGCCCGAGGCGGATGAGGCGCGCTTCGGGGAATTGGCTCCGGAGCTGCAATTGCTCGGGCAGGGGATCCTGGCCTACACCGATTTTTACCGCGGCCGGGCGGGACTCCCGGCGGAGCGCCACCTCCGCATCCGGCGCTTCCTCGAGGATCACGCCCATGAGGAGGTGGGGTTGGCCGACCTGGCGAAGGCGTTGAATTTCTCCCGCAACCACGCCTGCCACCTGGTCAAGTACCACTTCGGCAAACCCTTCCACACGCTGCTCCGCGAGGAGCGGATCAAGCGTGCCTGCAACCTCTTAAGCGGCAGCGACCTGCCGCTGAAGGCGGTGGCGGCGGCGGTCGGTTTCGCCAACGAGTTCTACTTCAGCCGCCTCTTCACCCGGGAGTGCGGCGTCCCCCCGGGCGAGTACCGGAAGCGCCACGCGCTCTATTCCCGTTGAAGCGATTTTTCGAAACGGATATTGCGCAGGAACATCGCGACTTCCTGGGCGTCGCGGTTGTTCAGACCGATCCGGATTGCGGCGATTTCGGAGAGCGGGAATTTCAAGCGTTTATTCAGCTCCAGCGTTACTTTCGAATAGGTTTCGCCGGGGGCGGGATATTCCAGTCCGCCAAGCTGCTTCCCTTTGGCGTCGAGAAATATGACCAGGCAATTTTTATATCCGCGCCCAGCCGGGTTCTGCTCGGCGCGGATTTCGAAGGAGAGCGTGTCGGCGTTGCGGTCTTCCGGCGACAGGGCGATGGAGGGGTAGAGCCAGCGGTCTTTTACCGTATCGGGGAAGCTGACCAGAAAGCGGATGGCGTTTCCCTTTTCTTCCCGGACGATTCTCAGATCTTGACCGGAGCTGGAAAACGGCCTGCCCCAGTTCTTCGGCTCAAGCTGGTTTTCGAGCGCGAATAGCGCCATATTTCCCATAAGAACGCCGAGAAAGAGAGGGAGTTTTACAAAATGCTTCATGCGAAGAACCTGTTATTTCGTTAAAGTAATTTCCGGCGTGGTCGGGCGGCAACGGGGGTCGCCGATGTCGGAGAGATAGTACAGCCACCCCTTCCGCTCCGCGCCCGTATCGGCGTCGTTCACGATGAAGGCGAATGGTACCGTATCATTTTCCTGCCAGGAGGAATCATCCGGTTTCGGGAAGGAGATCCGGTAGGTGGTGATTGTTCCCCGGCGCGTCACCGAGAAGGGAATCTCCATCTTCGCCGACCGGGGGTCGTGCCGGAACAGCTTCGCGCCTTCCGCGGTCAAGGCGAGGTCGAACAGCATGCCGCCGAACCAGATCTGCATCGAATCGCGCTGCCAGAGCAGGGCGGGATCCGTTTCCGGCGAGTGGACGTCGTCGGTTACCTCCGCCGTGAGCTTCAGGTATTGCGCGTCCCACCCGAGATGCGCCACGAGGGAGAGATCGTCCGGTCCCTCCCACTGGAAGAGAATCCGGGAGGGAGAAATGTAATCGGAACGCTCCTTAAGAATGATCGGCGCATTGCCGGAAGGCTTGATCGCAATCCAGTTGAGCGCGGCGGCCTTTCGGACCGCGCCTCCCGGATAGGTGAGCGTCGCCTCCGCCTCTCCCCGGCTTGCCCCCGCGGCCAGGGCGGGGCTGAAGTAGGTATAGGTGGTCTTGAGGGGCGGCAGCGTCACGGGCATGGTCGCCTTCCGTTCCGGTTTCCCGGGGATGCTGAAACGGATTTCGGCCTTGACCGGCGCGGCCGTCGGATTGGTGATCGCCGCCCGGACATACGGTTCCCCCCAGCGGAAGGCCGAGCCCAGGGTAAAGTCAAGCGCCGTCGCCAGTTTGACATCCCGGAAATCATAGGCGGCCGGGGTTCCATCCTCCCGGAACATTTTCAGCGTCAGGCGCGATTTCGGGCAGTCGGTCAACCGGCGCGGTTTCAGGCGGCAGAGGATTTCACGGGTTTCGTCCGGCGCGAGCTCCAGCGGAATTTCCGCCCGGGCGACCTCCCAATCGGCCGAGGCGTTCAGCACCGCTTTGCCCCGAAAGGCTTGCGCGGCGGGATTGTGGAAACGAACCGGAATCTGAAACTCCGTGCCGAATACCGGCGTCGCCGCGGGGGCGCCGATCTCCGCCATTGCCTGTCCCGCGGGGCGGACATCGCCGCCGGAGAGATAAGTGACTTCCGAAACCGGGACGCTGATGAAGCCTGCGAAGGGGTGAAGTTCATTTTCCGCGCCGTCCGCATCCACGATCCGCATGGGAGCGGAGCTTTTCAAAGTCAGGGAACGGTTTTTTTCACTGTTCCCCCAGAGAAGGTAACGGATTTTGTTATCGCCGGTATGGTAGGAGTAGAGGCGGATGTTCCCGGCCGAAAGGTCTCGGCATTCGCGGATGCCGTTGATTTCTCTGGACAACGTGTAGACGACGGGGAAATTCTCTGTCGGGCGGCAGTCGTTGTCAACCATGACCACGGAGCTGAACTCCTCAAAATGGCTCGGCAGAGTCATTTTGATCGTGAAGAGAAAAACAAAGGTCCGTTCGACGCCGCCGGCGAATCCGGAGATAGTCTCCCGTACCAGCCGGGACGCCTTTTCCGCGCCCTCCGCGGCTTCGGTGTTCCAGAGTGGAATTCCCTCCCAGCCGAATTCGCGGATCAGCTTCCGGTGGAGGTCGAGATTCCGGTAATGATATTCGTAGATATTGAAGTCGGGGCGGGCTTTGGCGGCGTGAAGCTCTCTCAGGAATCGCGCCGACAGGGCCGGGGAACCGGTGACGCCGCCGATCAGAATTTTCGCTTGCGGATTGGCGGCGCGCACGGCGGGGGCGACGGCTTTCAGCAGGCGCGCGTATTCGGCTCCGCCGCCCTCCCAATGGCTTTCCGCATCGGGTTCATTCCAGACGCTCCAGTGCTTTACCTCCGGATAGCGGGCCGCCGCCCGGGCGGCAAAGGCGGCGTATTCCGCAAAGTTCGCCGGATTCCCGCCGTAGCTGTTGACGCGCTTGACCGCCCATTTCGGCGGATAGACCAGGTTGTACATGACATTCATGCCGTATGCGGTCAGAACCTTCCGGTTGGCGTCGCCGCGGTCCCACTCGATCTTGCCCCGTTCCGGTTCGTTTTCGCGCCAGAGCAGATTTGCGCGGACCCAGGAGATTCCCATATTTTGCAGAATCGGCAGCTCCCGGCTGCCGTTCCAGTGAACGTTGTGGCAATACATGCCGAGCGGCGACCCGGCCGGATCAAGCGCTTTTACCGGGTCGAGAACCGCGCCGGTAACATTCCGGCTGAACAGAAGTTCTTCGCCGCGCAGCAGGGAATAGGTGATGGTGAACATTCCCTTGCGGCCGGGCGGAATCACGATTTCCCGCGTCAGCACGCTCCCCGGTTCCAGTTGGATGACGCGGCCGGCGGGGGCGTCTCCATTGCCGTGAAGATCGCTTACCCTGACCAGTTCCGTAACTTCCCCGTTGAAGGCGGCATGGTTCTCGAACCGCAGTTCCAGGCGCAGGGGGGCCGCCGTGAATTGGATGTTCCCCGGCGCATTGCTTTTGCAGAGGAACACCGGTTCGGCTGCCGATGCCGTAACGAGGCAGGCGGCGGCGATCGTCGACAGATACTTCATAAAACGCTCCATTTTACAGGATCCACGGCCACGGAATGGCGACCCCGGAATTGGTGACTTGCCCGTTGATGATGAGGACATCGAATTTCCACTCCTGGATCAGCTTGGCGGAAGCCAGTTCGGCGGTATGTCCATCGGCGAAGGCGAGCCGCCCGGCGCCGTGGCTCAGGGATATTCCGCCGTTTTCGACGGCTTCCCTCGGCTGATAGAGCCAATGGCCGAGTCCCGGGTACAGGGCTGCGTTGGCCGCCCGCCGGGTCTCCCCGAAGAGATGAATTCGCGCCGGGCGTTTCATCCGATGAAAGATGACGGCCCCCTGTTCGGCACTTCCTTTTATATAGAAGATTCCGAGCGTCGGGGACACTGAACTGACGTTGTATTGATAATACCAGGTCGAACTTCGGATGTTCATCATGCCGTAGGAGGGATACCAGCAACGGCTGGACACCGTGCTGAAGCCCGCTCCCGCAGGGACGGCTTCGGAGCAGTACAGGAGGGTTTCCGGCAAATATCCCGCTCCGGCCAGTTTGTAGGTCCACCATTCGGCGTCCCACTTGTTGATCAACATGCCCTTGTAGTCATTGGAATAAAGGATGCCGGATTGCATGATCTGCCGCAGATTGGAATTGCAGCGGCTCGCTTTTCCCTTGTCGCGCGCCCGGCTCAGCGCGGGCAGCAGCATGGCCGCGAGAATGGCAATGATGGCGATTACGACGAGGAGTTCGATCAGGGTGAATTTTTTTCTCCGCATGTTCTTACCTCTTCTTCTGGGTTCGGACTGCCGTGGGTTCGATGAATATTTCATGCTCGAAGGTCTCCTTGTTGAGCTGATTGAAGTTTTCCAGATAGTGCATGCTGTCCAGCAGTACTTTTTTCGCGCTGAAGGCGACGTGGTTGACTTCCGGGGGCAGGGGGCGGGGGGCGGGGAGGTTGCAGTGGCTGCAGAGGTGGAAGTCCTTGCCGATATTCTTCCCGACCGACCGCAGGGCCTCGATGGCGTGGGGCAGCAGGTTTTCGTTCAGGATCACGAGGCCGTCGGGCGTCTCCGGCATGCCGGGGAGGAAGAGGAGCCGGATGATCCGCCCGGTCCAGGCCGCCGCCTGCGGAGTGCGCGAAACCGCGTGAATCCACTCCGGACGCGCCCCCACTCCGGCGTGGAGCAGCATCCGCTCCGTCTCGGCGACGAAGGCGGGGTTGAGTTCGGCGTTCATGATGAGGGCGATCCGCCGGGCGCCGCGCCGCTTCAGCTCCTCCACCGCCAGCCTCGTCAGGGCGGAGAAATCGTGGTTCAGGGAGACGGCGTGAATCAGGCGGTTGTCGCGCGGTTCGTGGAGCACCACGGGGTAGCCGTCAAGCAGGCGGAGCTGCTCGTCTTCAAGGGTATAGGGGACGATGACCCCGGCCAGCAGGGAGTTCTCTAGATCGTGCAGCAGCCGCCGGAACTCCTCCGTCTGCGGCTGGCTCTGCGGCGTCAGGTAGTACGGGATGAAGCGGCAGTTTTCGCGCGCCGTCTCAATCTCCCGCATCGCCGCTTGAAGGGAGTACCAGCGCGAATCGCCGCCGTCCTCGCCGGATCGTTTCTCCGGCGGCACCAGGATGCCGAAGCGGCAGCGGTGGGGCGGCGTCTTCGAAACCATGATGCCGCGCGAACCGCAGGAGGTGAGGAACCCCTCCTCCGTCAGCCGGTTCACCGCGCGCTGCACGGTGACGTTGCTGGCCCCGCAGTATTCGATCAGCTCCGGCCGCAGCGGCAGGAAGCTCCCCGGGGCCAGTTCCCCCGAGAGAATCCGCTGCTTCAGGTGTTCGATGATTTCGTCGCGCTTCATTATTATACTTCATTTTGGTTTTGATGTATAATAATTATAGATCATTCGCCAGGCAAAGTCAAGAGGCGGGTCGAAGATTTCAAAATCTTATACTTGCCGGGTATAAAACTATGGCCGAGACTGTTTTCGGTCTTTGTACCGGGTTTTCACGTAGTCCGCGGCGTAGGTGAGGAGCACGGTGAGGACGGCGATCAGACCGAGGAAGAGGAAGAACTTGCCGCCGTAGACGACCGGAGACTGCAACGCTCCGCCGAACTTCAGCCAGCCGATCAGGATCCACTGGATGAAGAAGACCGTGTTGATCTGTTTGCTCAGAAAGGCGACCAGCTTCTTTATGGGCTCCCGGTTGGCAAGCAGGGGGGAGATAAAGTATAAGAGACTGCACCAGACGGCGATGATGCCGAGAATCCAGAAGACTTTGACCGAGTTCTGGGCATACGTGCTGTCGTTGGCGAAGAGCGTAAAGAGATCGTAGCCGCTCAGAAGAAGGAGTCCGGTGGAGAGGGCGAAAAGCAGTGCTCCGCCCGCCAGCAGCCGGGCGTAGAACCTGGTTTTATCCGCGACTTGCTGCAGGACTTTGCCGAAGAGGTAGCCGATCACCGGGTAGATCAGCCAGACGCAAAATGGGAACGGCGTCAACGGATTCTGGTAAAGGAAGTAACCGGGCCAGACCGAACACAGCTCTTTTTGGGGGTAAAAGGGCAGGGCGAGCGAACCCGCGATCAAGAGAACGAAGGCGGCGAGAGCGAACCATATATCCTTGGCGTTCAGCCATTTCATGAGGGCGAAGAAGAGGAAGACGAGCCCGGCGAAATGCAGAATGTCGAGGCATAACAGTTCTTCAATCCCGGTATGAAACAGCTCCTTGGAGTTGTAGAGCCAGAAGAACACCAGGCAGGGCAGGAAGCCACGCAAAATGTTGAGGATGTAGCCGTTGCCGATCAGCTTCAGCCCCCGGAGGGCGTTGCCGCCCGGCGCCTGGCTGCGGCTGTAGGCGAGCCCGACCCCCATCGCCGCCATGAAGACCGGCGCGGCGAGGGGACCCCCAGTGAATTCGATGAAGACGTTGAACCAGGTTTCCACCCCCGGCGCAAAGGCGCCCTCTTCGTAAAACTCCTCATCGACGTGGACCAGAATCATCCAGGCGAGCGAAATCACCTTGGCGAGGTCGATCTCAAATTGCCGCCCGGTGTTGATGTTTTCCGCCGCATTTCCGGGACGGCGGCAGAGGAGAAAGAGAATCGCGAGGATCCCCAGCGAGCTTATAACGGCCATGATGTTCCCTTGTGTGAAATCCGGCTTACAATAGCTTTTTCTTCTTCCGATTGCAAATTATTTTGAGCAATTCGATTGCAATAAATCATATGCAAGGTTATTTTACCCGTAGAAAAGTGAGGTGAATATGACGGGATATAGGCGGATAAAATGTTTGGCGACGGCTTTGGCCGTCCTTTTCGTTATGGCGGGCTGCTGCCGGAATTCCTGTGAAATTTACTATAACGGCAAGGTCTATACGGCCGATACGGAGAATCCGGCGGCGACGGCGTTTGTGGTGAAAGAGGGCAAGTTCGTCTATGTCGGCAACGATGGTGAGGCCCTGAAATACGGTAAAGGCGTCGATTTGCAGGGGAAGCGCGTGGTTCCCGGCATGATCGATGCGCATTGCCACCCGGTTTTCGGCGCGATGATGACCGCGTTCAAGCTGATTGCCGTCGACGACGAATGGGGCAAGGAACGGGTCCTGGCCTTTTTGAAAGAGAAGGCGGCGGACGCCGAGCATAAGGATCTGCCGTATATTATCGGCATGGGCTTCGACCTTCAGTGCCGCCCGGTTCACTACCGGGAGCTGGATCAGGCGATTCCGGACCGCCCGGCCGTTATTTTCTCGGCGGACCTTCACGCCTACTGGCTCAACAGCAAGGCGATGGAGATGGCCGGGCTGAACCGCGACACGCCCGATCCGTCGCCGGGCGCGAGTTTCTATGAGCGCGACGCCGACGGCAACCTGACCGGCTATGTCGTGGAGATTCCCGCCGGAGCCGACATGCTGAATAAACTCGGAATTTTCACCTCCGAACGGATTCAAGAGGGGCTGGCGGAAGTCCAGAAAATCTATGCCCGGAACGGCATTACCGCCGTTTACGACGCCGGATTTCTCGCCGTCAACGAAGCCGCCGGCCTCGAAGCGCTGCGGAAGCTGGAGGAGAAGGATGCTCTGACCATGCGTTTCTTCACCAGCTATGTCTATCTGGGGAAAGCGCTGGATAACCCGGATCATATGCTGAAAACCATGCGGCTTCACCGCGAAAAGTACGCCTCCGACCTCTTGATGCCCCATACGCTGAAGCTCTTTGTCGACGGAACGCTGGAAGTTCAGTCGGCCTGGCTGAGCGAGGACTATCTGCCTCCCGCCAAAGGACGCGGCTTCCCGGCGCTGACGCTGGCCGACATGCTGCCGGCGGCCCGGATCGCCGCCGCCGACGGGTTCAACGTCCACAATCACGCCATCGGCGACGCGGCCATCGGCGCGGCGCTGGACCTTCATAAAGAGTTGGGCAAGATTCAGGGCACCAAGACGATCTGCCACCTTCAAGTGCCCCCTCCGGATGGAGTCAGGCGGCTGATTGAACAGGGGGACACCATCTGCCAGGCCACTCCCTGTTGGCTGCCGGGGGGCAGCTATACAGAGCAGGTTCTCGGACCCGAACGGTACGCGCGCCAGACGCCGCTCGGGTCTCTGGTCAAAGGCGGAGTCATGATTACCCTCGGCAGCGACTTCCCGATCTCGGGCAGCAACATCGGCATCGAGCGGCTCCGCGAATTCCCGCTGGCGGGGGGTGAGGCCGCCGTGAGTCCGTTCAACAATATGCACGCGGCCGTCAACCGTGAGACCGAAGCGGTCACGGTCAAAGATTGCCTCGACGCCTACACGATCAACGGCGCCCGGCAGTTGATGGCGGCGGACCGCATCGGTAGCATCACCGTCGGTAAAAGCGCGGATTTCGTGGTATGCGACGACGATTTTCTTACCGTTGTCCCGGAGAAATTAATGGAGGTGCGCATTGAGAAAACCTATTTCCGAGGAAAGTGCGTTTATGAAAAAGAATAGGAGGAGCATCGTGTTTGGTAAGTATTTGCGTTTTCTGCCGGCGGCCGTGGTCGTCGCCGTTGTTTTGGCGGGGTGCTGTTCCGGCGGCTCTTCCCCCGATGCTTGCGCGGTTTACTACAACGGCAAGGTCTACACGGCGGACTCAGCAAAGCCGTCGGCGACGGCGTTTGTGGTGAAAGACGGTAATTTCGTCTATGTCGGTAATGACGAAGGCGCCCTGAAATACGGCAAAGGCACCGATTTGCAGGGGAAGTTCGTGGTTCCCGGCATGATCGATTCGCACTGCCACCCGCTGCTCACCTCGGCGCAGACTTCGCTCAAGATGGTTACCGTGGACGGCAAGCTGAATCTTGAAGACACCCTGGCGGCCCTGAAAGAAAAGGGCAATGACGCCGAACACCGGAACCTCCCGATTGTGCTCGGCGTCGGTTTCGGAACCAATTGCCGTCCGATCCGCGCGGTCGATCTGGATAAGGCTTTCCCGGATCGTCCGGCGATTATCTTCAGCGAAGACTGCCATGCCTACTGGTTCAACACCAAGGCGATGCAGATGGCGAAGCTGACGAAGGAAACCCCCGACCCGATTCCGGGCGCGAGTTACTATGAGCGCGACGCCAATGGGAATCCGACCGGATATGTGATCGAGGGCGTCGCCGGCATCAGCCTGATGCGTAAAATGAATATTTTCAAAGAAGAAGCGATCCGGCAGGAACTGCTCGAAAATCAGGCGATTTTTGCCCGGAGCGGCATTACCTCTATCTGCGACGCCGGATTCGGCCTCCTCACGGAGGAACCGGCCATCCGCACCCTGAAGAATATGGAGAAGAAGGGCGAACTGACCCTGCGCTATTACACCAGCTACATCTACTTCGGCGACTGCGTCGACAACCGGGAGCATGCGCTCAAGGTCATGCGCGATCTCCGGAAGAACGACACCTCCGAGCTGATCCACCCCATGACGCTGAAATTCATCGGCGATGGCACGCTGGAGGTTCAGTCCGCCTGGATGAGCGAAGATTATCTGCCCCCGGCCAAAGGACGCGGCGCGCCCACCATCTCGATGGAAGAGATGATGCCGATTGCAACCATTGCCGCGGCGGAGGGATTCAACGTCCATAACCACGCCATCGGCGACGCGGCGATTTCACGGGCGCTGGATTTGCATAAAGCCCTGGGCAAAATCAAAGGAACCAAGACCATCTGTCACGTTCAGATTTTGCCGAAGGACGGCGTTCAGCGCTTCGGCGAACAGAAGGATGTCTTCTACCAGACCACCCCCGTATGGCTGATGGCGGATAAATTCACCGAAGACGTGCTTGGCCGCGAACGCTATCTGCGGCAGGTTCCGCTGGCTTCCCTGATCAAAGCCGGCGTCACGGTTACCTTCGGCAGCGACTTCCCGGTATCCGGCTACGACAAAGGGGTGAACCCCTTCCTCAATATGTGGGTGGCCGTCAACCGCGCGACCGACGAACAGTTTTCGCCGCCGAAGTCTGAAGCCATTTCCGTCAAAGAGTGTCTTGACGCTTATACGATCAACGGCGCGCGGCAGCTCGGGGCGGCGGATCGCGTCGGCAGCATCACCGTCGGCAAAAGCGGCGATTTCGTGGTTTGCAGCGACGATATCTTCTCCATCGAACCGCAGAAGCTCAAAGACGTCACCGTCGAACAGACCTTCCTTCGCGGCAAGTGCGTCTACGACAGCAGCAAATAGAGTTCGCCCGTAACAACGGTTCTCGCTGGGCCAGCCTGGCCCAGACCCCCCCCGGCGGGCTCCGCCCTGCACCCGCAAGGGCTACCGCTCTTGACCCCAGTACGGGTTGCGAGCGCGACGACTTTTGTGCCCAAACTGTTTTCTTTGAAAACAGTTTGGGTCCCCGACAAAAGTCTGGCAGGCAGTGCCACGCACCGCTGCGCCGGCTTTTTTGCCGACGCAGGGATGCGCGCACAGCCAGCTGGCGCTCGCTGTTCGCGGTCAAAGGCGCTGTAGGTTATAGATCGCTTGAAAGCGATACGCCGTACAGAAACGTGACTGAAACACGAAGTTGCACGGGAAAAAAAGCCCATAACGTTGCCAGCTCGGCAATATTTTACTTCTCTCATGATGCTTCTACCGCCGGCGAGAGTCGGCCGACTTAAGTCGGCCAGGGTGCAGGGTCCCCGCCCTGCCGAGGGTCCAGGGGGCGCGGAGCCCCCTGGCGCCAAACGGTTTCAGTCGCTTGCCCTCTTCCCGCAAAAAAGCGGGGAGAGTGGCCGACTGATGCCGTTTGGAGGTTCTCCCAAGTACGTCGGGTCAAGGGCCCACCGGCCCTTGCGGG
>JAVBRV010000001.1:0-3678 GCA_031547585.1 Victivallaceae bacterium | reverse complement strand
AACAAATGAAAGGGATTGAACTATGAAAAAACTGCTTGCTTTTGTGTTTGTGTTCGCGTTCGTTTGCATCGGGACGGCGTTTGCGGGAGGCCCGGGAGGGCGGGGTCCGGAACCGGGACGCGGCGGACGGGGTCCGGAACCGCAGCGTTATGATCGCCACGGCCGCTATGACCGCTATGACCGCTACGACCGCTACGACCGCCGGAATGACGGAGTGGGGTTGGCGGCGGACATCCTCAAGACGGTCTACTACAGCGTGGGAACGCTCCGCACGATCATCGAACCGGCGGCTCCGGTGGTGGTGGTTCCGGCGCCGGTCGTGACCGAGCGGGTGATCGTGACCCGGCCCGTAGTGACGGAGCGGGTGATCGTCACGCAGCCCATAGTGACGGAGCGGGTCGTCTATTATTACCGCTGAGATAGCGGGTCGCCCGGAAATGGCTTTCCGTCATTCCCGGGCGTTTTTTGGTAAAATGACGGACGATCCGTCACTTATCCGTTACTTTTTAAAAGTGACGGATTTTTATATGTCGGGGCGGACATGGGTGGCGCGAATTTCACCAGGCGACAGGTTAAAGCGTTTGCGGCAAAGGCGATAGAGAATGGTGTACTCATTCCAGCCGCAGGCGTCGGCGATCTCTTTGCCGGAGAGTCCTGTATGGAGCAAGAGGTTCATGGCGATCCGCAGCCGGTTCCGGGTGATGTACTCGTGGAGGGTGATTCCGGTTTCCGTGTGGAAGATGCGCGAGAGGTGTTCGCGCGAAATGCGGAACTCATCGGCGATCCGGGCGACCTGGTGTTCGCGCGTGGGGTGGCGGGTCAACCACGTCTGAACCTCGCCGACCAGGGCGCTGTGCGGCGTCCGCCGCCGTTCGCCCTCGGCTTCCGAACAGAGCAGCCGGAGAAGGTCGAGGCTGAGCGCCGCCCCCTCGAGGGGACTCAAGAAAAGCACTTCGTTGCGGCAGTTTTTATACGCCATCAAGGTCATGACGAGCGGCGAGTCGAGCGGAACGTCGAAGAGATAGCCGTAGCGGCGGTTGCTCTCGGCGATGATGCGCCCGGAAGCATCGCCGGTGAAGCTGATCCAGAGAAAGTTCCAGGGTTCCTTGCCGTCGCGCGGGTAGTAGTAGCAGACGGCGGGGTCGCGGTGAACGTGAAGGAAGGCGCGGCCGGGGGGGAGTTCGTGGTCAACGCCGTCAATGCGGATGCCGCCGCAGCCCTTGAGGGTGATGACGAACTGTCCGCCGCCGTCGCGGCGCAGCCGCCCGTCCATGCGGTAGCTGGGTGCGGTCTGAATCTCTTCGACCACCACGCCGGGAACGGGCAGCGTTTCGAAGGCGCGGTGGACTTCGAATTGCACCTGCCACTGTCGTACGCGCGAAATATCCACAACAACTCACAAAAGGTTTTCGGATATCACAAAAAGCAATGTCATTCGGACTTTCTTTTTGCAGGGAACACCAGTATACTTTATACAGCTCCGGAAATTTTTCAAGAGAGGAAGTCCAAAATGTCCGCGATTAAAGTCACCGTCTGGAATGAATTCCGTCACGAAAAGCAAAATGAAGCCATCGGCAAGCTCTATCCGGAAGGCATCCACGGCGCCATCGCCAAAGGAATCGCCGCCCCCGACCTCGCCATCCGCCTCGCCGCGCTCGACGACCCCGAACACGGACTCACCGACGACGTGCTGAACAATACCGACGTCCTCCTCTGGTGGGGACATTGCGCCCACGGCGACGTCTCCGACGAAATCGTGAAGAAGGTTCACAAGCGCGTATTGGAAGGAATGGGCCTCATCGTGCTGCACTCCGGCCACTTCTCCAAGATCTTCAAGGCGGTCACCGGCTGCACCTGCTCCCTCAAGTGGCGCGAAGAGGCCGAAAAAGAACGCCTCTGGAACATCGCCCCCGCCCACCCCATCACCCAGGGCATCGGCGACTACTTTGAACTGCCCCACGAAGAGATGTACGGCGAGCGCTTCGACATCCCGAAGGACGGCGAAGTGATCTTCCTCGGCTGGTTCGAAGGCGGCAACGTCTTCCGCAGCGGCGTCACCTTCGAACGCGGCTACGGCAAGGTCTTCTACTTCCAGCCCGGCCATGAAACCTACCCCATCTACTACGACGAAAACATCCTCCGGGTCATCGGCAACGCCGTCCGCTGGGCGAAACCGGTCTTCTTCCGCGAAATGACCGCGCCGAAATATCCGGCCCTCGAACCCATCAAGAAGTAAGGAGCTTACCATGAGCAAATTGAAAGCCGGCGTCATCGGCTACGGCATGGGCAAAGGACACGCCGACGGCTACTTCACCCACCCCGACGTCGAACTCGTGGCCGTCGCCGACGGCTTCGCCGCCAAACGCGAAGCCGCCGCCTCCGCCTACAAAGTGCGCACCTACGAAACCGGCGCCGAACTCCTCGCCAAAGAGAAGCTCGACATCGTCTCCATCGTGGTTCCCAACGCCTACCACAAAGAGCTGACCATCGCCGCCCTCGAAAGCGGCGCCAACGTCCTCTGCGAAAAACCGATGGCCCTCAACGCCGCCGAAGCCGAAGAGATGCTCGCCGCCGCCAAGCGGGTGAACCGCAAGCTCGGAATCAACTTCAGCTTCCGCTTCACCCCCCAGTCGAGAGCCATGAAAAGCCTCGTCGAAGCCGGCAAACTCGGCAACATCTACCACGCCCGCAGCGTCTGGCTCCGCCGCCGCGGCATCCCCGGCCTCCAGCCCGGGCAGAAAGGATCCTGGTTTTTTGAAAAGGAACGCGCCGGCGGAGGCCCCCTCATCGACCTCGGCGTACACCGCCTCGACCTCGCCCTCTGGCTGATGGGATACCCGGAACCCGCCTGGGTCATGGGCAGCACCCAGTGCGCCATCGCCCCCAAATGGGCCGCCGACCGCGACGTCAAATACACCGTCGAAGATTTCGCCTGCGCCACCGTCAAATTCAAAAACGGAGCAACCCTCGAACTCAACGCCTCCTGGGCCGCCAACATCAAAGAACGCGAACAGATGTCCACCCGGCTCCTCGGCGATAAAGGCGGACTCTACCAGTACAACCTCGACGAAGGATACAACTTCGAGGTGGAGCTCTACGAAGAACTCAATAATATGCAGTTCGACACCAAACTCCACCCCCCCGTACCCGACGCGAAAAACGCCTACCACACCTTCGCCGAAGCCGTGCGCGACGACAAACCATTCCTCGTAGCCGCCGAAGAAGGCGTAACCGTAATGCGCCTCCTCGACGCCATCTACGAATCCGCCGCCACCAACCGCCCTATCCAATTCGCTTAGGGAGTTGGTAAATGCTGAACTACTGACCATTTTTGAAGGCTTGCCGAGTGATTTTTGTTGAAACCGCGCGGAGCGTATCGAGATACGTGACGAGCGGTTTTGGCAAAAAGCGCCGGCAAGACTCAAAAATGGTAGTTCAGGATTTTCTGGCTCCCTTAGCATAAGCGCGTTGCGGGGATTGGGGGGGGAAGGGCGCCCTCCCTTTTCTTCTACGTGAGGTAATTGCAAAATTCAATTGTTGCATAGCTTAACAGCGGTTCTCTCTGGGGCGGCCCGCCCCAGACCCTCCGGCGGGCTCCGCCCTGCACCCGCAAGGGCTACCGCCCTTGACCCCAGTGGGGCGTGCGGTCGCGACGACTTTTGTGCCCAACCGATTTTT
>JAVBRV010000113.1:0-11769 GCA_031547585.1 Victivallaceae bacterium | reverse complement strand
CTAAAGTCTCTAAAGTCTCTAAAGTCTCTAAAGTCTCTAAAGTCTCTAAAGTCTCTAAAGTCTCTAAAGTCTCTAAAGTCTCTAAAGTCTCTAAAGTCTCTAAAGTCTCTTCTCCCCCTTGCTCTGCAATCGCACCGCTCTTACAGAATCAAGAGGCGGCAGGAGCGGGGGGCGATGGTCAGCTTGAGAGACTCGCCGGAGATGGTGACGGCCGAGTCGTTCCAGAAGTCGGTGGCCTGAGTGGCTTTGATGCCGTTTTCGGCGAGGTTGACTTCGACGGTTTTCTCGGCGTCTTCCCAGTTGACGAGGAGGACGCGGTGACCGTTTTTGAGTTTCTGGATGAAGCGTCCCGGCAGCTCGCTGTTGAAGAGGTCGAGTGCCTTCGCGCCTTCGCCGGATTCGGCGGAGACGACTTTGCGGGCGAGTTCGACGCCTTTTTCGTTGAGCTTCGGCATATTGTCGGAGAGGTTGACCGAGCCGCCCGCCATCAGCACCATCGAGAGGAGAATCTCGATCTGGGGGAGTTTGGCGTCGACCAGGTCCCAGTCGCGGTCGGGAGTAAACGGATCATTGGGTTCGATGAAGGGGAAGACCGGCTTCAGGCGGTGAAGATTCGGATCGTTCGCGGTGTCGTCGGAGCGGCAGAGGGCGAAGTCGGGGTCGTTGTACCAGAGCTTCTTATTGGCCCACGAGCGGGCGGCGATGGCGGGGGCATTGATCTTGATGTTGTGCCAGCGGGCGTGGATGTCCGCGCCGATGCGGGCAGCTTCGACCAGACGGTTCCCGGCGGTGAAGGGGTAGTTGCAGCCGAGGATGACGGCGCGGTCCGAAACCGCCTGGTAGATGGGTTCGAGGAGCTTCGGGATCAGGCCGTTGCGGGGAACGGAGGCGTCGGCGAAGCGGCGCGCTTTGAGCAGCGAACAGAGGAAATCCAGCTTGAAGTAGCGGTAGCCCATGTCGCTGTAGCGGCGGAAGAGGTCGTAGAGGAACTTCTCCGTCTTCGGCACCGTGGGGTCGAGGATGAAGCCGTAGCGGCGCATGCACTCGTAGGCGAGACAGGGCTGGCCGCCTTCGCTATGCGCGAGCATATCGTAATCGACCTGGGAGATATGGGCGTGGGGTTCGGCGACGGCGGGGGCGAACCAGAGTCCGGGTTCGAAGCCCATGCGGGTGAGTTCGCGGGCGAGGGCGGCCATGCCGGAGGGGAAGCGGGGATTCGCTTCCCACTCGCCGTAGCAGTACTGCCAGCCGTCATCGACGATGATGCGCTTGACGTGCTTGGAGAGGACGGGGTCATTGGCGATGAATTCGGCGTTCTTCAGGACCTCTTCTTCGGTGATGGTCCAACGGTAGTAGTCCCAACTGTTCCAGCCGGCGGGAGGAGCGGTGAAGGTCTTGTCGACCTCGCGGTTTTCGGCGGAGTACTCTTCAAAGATGGCGAAACCGTCGCCGGAGCGGAGGGTGACGGGGAGAATATCGATATTGACGCCGCTGTAGTGGGGGAGCTCGGCGATGACGGCGAGGCCGCGGATTTTCCCCGGACCGGCTTCGCCCTTCACCACCACCGGGTGCTCCCCTTTGAGCGGCGTGGAGATCACCAGCGTTTGCCCGTTCCGGGTGACGGAGGTGAGGGAAACGCTTTCGAAAGCGTTGAAGGCAGAGGCTTTGCATAGATCGGTCGAGAGACAGCCGCCCATGTTCTGGCGCTGCGGCAGAACGTGATCGGCGGGGAGCTCATCGACTTCGCAGAGAATGACTTCCATGCCGTCGACCGGCGCGTGGAGCTTGCCGGATAAAGTGAGGGTCACGCGGGGCGAACCGTTGCCGGCGACCCGGAGGCGCCAATCGCCGAGGCGGTTCGAAGCGGCGAACTCACCCGGGCTCAACTCCTTCCAGTCAAGCGGAATGGCTTCTCCGGCGGCGGTCCGGATCCGGCTGGAGGCGGGGAACTCGAAGTGGGGGAGAGATAGACGCATGACAAAACCCTTTCAAATGGTGTGAAGATCGTTGAAGACCGCCTCCACCCGGATCTCGCCCGGGGGGGCGTCGCCGGCGATCAACTGCTGGAGGCGCTCGCCGGCGCGGAATCCAAGGTCGAAATAGGGGCGGCTGATCGAGGAGTACTGGCTGAAAAACATCGGTTCGAGCGCGCAGAAATGCTCGAAGAAAAAGCAGCTGACCTCCCGGCCCGGAGTGAGCCCGCGGGCGGCGAGGACGCTGTCGAAGTAGCTGAGGGGCAGGTTGTCGCCTTCGACGACGATGGTGGTTTCCGCCAGGTTCGCGGCGGCGACGGCGCGGTCGAAGGCGTTATACAAACCGGGGTGGCGGGGGGTTTCTAAAATCAGCGACTCCATCTGAAGCCCGCGCGGCAGGATGGCGGCGGCCAGAGCCTGCGATCGCTCGACGGAGGGGCGCCAGACGCCGAGGAAGAGGAGGCGCTTTTTCCCTTTGGCGCGGACACGGGCCAGGGCTTTCTCGAGGGCGCCGCGCTCGATCATGCGGACGGTGTTCGTTTCGGCCGCCGCCTCCGCCATGGAGGGCAGTTCGCTGGAGTGAATCAGGACGGAACGGATGGCGTTCTCTTCCAGAAAACGGATGGCCGCGAGGCGTTCCCGGCTGGAGGCGAAGTGCTGCGAACTGACGATGAAGCCGTCGGCCGCGCCGGTTTCGGCGAGGCGTTTCAGGTAAGCGAGGCGGTCCTCGCCGTTTTCGAAGTGCGGCAATAAGAGGAGGTTGCCGGAGCGGCCGTGGGCGGCGGCGAGAATGCCGGGCTGAATGGCGGGGTCGTCGCTTTTGGCGAAGTGCCCGGCAAGATAGCCGATGTTGAGCGTGGAGCGGCCTTCGGCCTTGGGGGGCGGCAGGACGTAGAAGCCCTTGCCGCGGCCGGGCTGCATCTCCAGCCGCTCTTCCTGAACCAGTACGGAGACGGCTTTGCGGATGGTGATTTCGCTGACCTCGAAGAGTTCGCCGAGCTGGGGGTAGGAGGGAATGGTTTCGCCCGTGCGATACTGCCCGCGCTTGATGCGTTCCCGCAGGAAGTCGGCGATCTGCCGGTACTTAATGACTTTTTTGCCGCTTTTGACCACCGTTCATCCGTCCTTAAAAAAAGATGGTACCCCCGACCAGAGTCGAACTGGTGACCTAACGCTTAGGAGGCGTTCGCTCTATCCAACTGAGCTACGGGAGCATCCATATTCCTTATAAGATAGCATCCCCGGAGTGTCATTGCAACAGACCCCGGAAGTGGATGGGGAAAATATTTCGGAAATTGAAGCGGCCGCTTGACAGGGCTCATTCCCCACGTTATGTTATGGATATGAAGACGGCGCTGCTGCATTACTGGCTGACCAACATGCGTGGAGGAGAGAAGGTTCTGGCGGAATTGTGCCGCCTCTTTCCGGACGCGCATGTCTATACGCACGCCTGCATTCCGTCGCAGATCAGCCCCGACATCACCGCACACCCGATTCACGAAAGCCTGATTTCGCGCCTCCCCTTCGGGCGGAGCGCCTGCCGCCGCTATCTGCCCCTGATGCCGTATGCGGCGAAAAAATTCGACTTCCAGGACTGCAACCTATTGATTTCCAGCGAATCCGGTCCGATCAAGGGGGTCAAGAAGCCCGCCGGGGCCTGCCATGTCTGCTACTGTCACACCCCCATGCGCTACCTCTGGGATCTGCACGACTTCTACTATGACAAGGCGGGCGTCGTCGGCAAGCTCGCCATGCGGCTTTTCACCGGCTCCCTCCGGCGCGCCGACCTCGAATCGGCCGAAGAGGTCGACTGCTTCATCGCCAACAGCCGGTTCGTCGCCGAACGCATCAAACGGGTCTACGGCCGCCCGTCGACGGTGATCCATCCGCCGGTCGACACGGAGTATTTCGGGGCGGTTCCGCGCCGGAATGAGGACTACTACCTCTACGCCGGCAGCCTCAACGCCTACAAACGCCCCGATCTCGCGATCGAAGCCTGTCTCAAGCTCGGGCGCAAGCTGGTCGTGGTCGGCGAGGGCGCCGAAAAGGAGGCGCTGGAGAAGCTGGCGGGGGGGTCGGCCCTCATCCGCCTGATCGGGCGCTGCCCCGACGAGGAGTTGCGCAACTGGTACACGGGCGCGCGGGCGCTGCTGTTCCCGGGGGTCGAAGATTTCGGCATCATCCCGGTGGAGGCGCAGGCTGCGGGACTCCCGGTGATCGCTCTCGGTGAGGGCGGCGCGCTGGAAACCGTGGAGCACGGACGCACCGGCCTCTTATTTAATGAAGAAAGCATCGCCGGCCTCACCGGCGCCATGGAAGAGTTTGAAAGCCGCTCGTGGGAGCCGGAAACGTGCCGCCGGCACGCCGCCCGGTTTGCGCCGGAGCGGTTCCGTAGTGAATTTCGTAGTTTTTTGGCCGCCAAGGGCTTTCCGATTCCGGAAGCGGCCGCAGAATAACGTTGGATACGAGGAGATTGAAGCTCATGTTGAACAAAAGCTGTTTATGGACGGCCGCCGCCGCCCTTCCCGCCCTGGCCTTCCTGGCCGGCTGCAACAAGAAGGAGCTCCCCAAGCTGCCGCCGCCCGAAGTTCGGGTCATCACGGTTTCGGAGGGGGCGCTGCGCCCCTACGTCTCCACCATCGGCGAGAGCATCGCCTATGACGAGGTCAACCTGGTCGCCCGCGTGCGCGGCTTCCTCATCAAGCGGAACTTCGTCGAAGGCGCCATGGTGAAGAAGGGAGACCTTCTCTTTGAAATCGAACCTGAAATCTACCAGGCGGAGGTTCAATCCGCCGAGGCCCTGGTGCAGAAGACCAAGGCGCAGTTCGACAACGCCGAAGTCGACTTCAAGCGCCAGCAGACGCTGGTGACCCAGGAGGCGGTCAGCGAACGCGCCTTCGACAACGCCCGGACCACCAAGCTCGAAGCCGAAGCCGACCACAATTCGGCCAAAGCGCAGCTGGCCATCGCCCGGCAGGATCTCAGCTACACCAAAATCTCCGCCCCCTTCGACGGCTGGGTGGGCCTGGCTTCGGTCAGCGTCGGCAACCTGGTCGGCCCCGAATCGAAGAATCTGGCGTCGATCCAGCGGATCGACCTCATGCGGGTGGAGTTCGTGCTGACTGAAGTCGACCTCCTCCAGGTGCTCAAGGTGCGCAGCACGGAGCTGAAGGGCGACGACATCCGCATCCGCCTCTTCACCCAGGACGGCAAGGAGTTCAAGGGGAAGGGCAAGATCGCCTTCTGGAACAACAAGATCAACTCCACCACCGGCACCATCACCCTGCAGGCGGTGTTCGAGAACCCCGAGCATGAGCTGCTCCCCGGCATGTTCCTCCGGATCCGCATCGAAGCGGCCGACGAGAACACCGGCCTCCTCGTCCCCCTGGTGGCCATCATGAACGACCAGGCCGGCGAATACGTCTACGTGGTCGAAGAGGACAACACCGTGAAGCGCCACACCATCAAGACCGGCTTCCGCAACGAAACCTTCGTCTTCGTCACCGACAACCTGAAGGCGGGCGACCGGGTCATCTCCAGCGGCATCCAGAAGGTGCGCCCCGGCCAGAAGGCCGCCGCGACCCTTGACGACAACCCCGCGCTCGTCATTCCGAAGTCGAGCACGAAAGCGAAATCCGCCAAGCCGAGCGCGGTGAACGCCGTCGCCGGCGGTTCCACCGCCCCGGCCGCCAAGCCCGCCGCGCCGGAAGCGGCCCCGGCAACTCCGGCAGCCAAACCGGCGGCCCCCGCCGCCCCGGCTCCCGCCGCGACTGAACCCGGCAAGGGAGCCGCCAAGCCATGATCAGCAGTTTCTTCATTCACCGCCCCCGCTTCGCCTTCGTGATTTCGATCATCATCACCCTGGCGGGGCTGGTGTCGATCGCGTCGCTGCCGATTGCGCAGTATCCGAACTTTACGCCGAGCCTGGTCCAGGTGACCACCACCTACCCCGGAGCCGACGCGCAGACTGTATTGGAGACGGTCATCCAGCCCATTGAAACCCAGATCAACGGCGTGAAAAAGATGCTCTACGTCTCCAGTACCGCCACCGACTCCGGGTCGGCCATCATCACCATCACCTTCGGCATCGGGACCGACGGCGACCTCAACACCGTCAACACCCAGAACCGGGTCAACTGGGCGTCGGCCCAGCTCCCCGAAGAGGTGCGCCGCCAGAGCGTGATTGTGAAAGAGCAGTCACCGAACATGCTCCTGGTGTTCGCGGTCCACTCGCCCAACAGCACCCACGACGCGGTCTTCCTCAGCAACTTCGCCTCGATCAACCTCAAGGATGAATTTGCCCGGATCCCCGGCGTCGGCGACGTCCAGATTCTCGGCGAGCTCAAGTACTCGATGCGCGTCTGGCTCGACCCGGATAAGCTCGCCTACCTCAAAATGCCGCTCGAGGAGGTCACTTCGGCGATCCAGGCGCAGAACCTCCAGGTTTCGGCCGGAGCCCTCGGCGAAGCGCCCAGCCCCAAGGACCAGGTGTTCCGCCTGACCATCCAGACGCAGGGGCGGCTCCGCACGCCGGAGGAGTTCGCGGAGATCGTGGTCCGCTCGACCTCCGCCTCCGAACAGGTCAAGATCAAGGATATCGGCCGGGTCGAACTGGGGGCGGAAAACTACTCCTCGAACGGCAATTACAACGGCAAGCCCGCGGCCATCATCGCCATCTACCAGCTCAACGACGCCAACGGCCTCGAAATCGCCAAAAAGGCCGAGGCGAAGCTCGAAGAGCTGAAGGCCTACTTCCCCGAAGACGTCGCCTGCGACATCGCCTACGACACCACCGCCTTCATCACCGCCTCGATCGACGAGGTGGCCGAAACCTTGTACATCGCGGTGCTCTTGGTGATTCTCGTCACCTTCCTCTTCCTTCAAGACTGGCGGGCGACGCTGGTGCCGACGGTGGCGATTCCGGTCTCCCTGGTGGGAACCTTCGCTGTAATGCTGTTGATCGGCTTCACCATCAACCTCATCACCCTCTTCGGGCTCATCCTCGCCATCGGCATCGTGGTCGACGACGCCATCGTCGTGATCGAAAACATCAGCCGCCTGATGGAGGAAGAGCATCTCTCCCCCAAAGACGCCGCCCTGAAGTCGATGGAGGAGGTCACGGGCCCCGTGATCGCCACCACGCTGGTGCTGCTCGCCATGTTCGTGCCGGTCTGCTTCCTGCCGGGCATCACCGGTGAAATGTACCGCCAGTTCGGCGTCACCATTTCGGTGGCGGTGGGCATCTCGGCGATCAACGCGCTGACCCTCAGCCCGGCCCTCAGCGCGCTGGTGCTGCGGCCGAACGACGGGAAGCGGAAAAAGTTCATCCTCTTCCGCCTCTGGGACAGTCTCTTTGAAAAGCTCACCAGGGGTTACCTCAAGGTGGCCGCGCCGGTGATCCGGCACAGCTTCCTCATGCTGCTCTTTTACGCGGGGCTGCTTTTCCTCTGCCTGCGGCTCTATGATTCGCTGCCGACGGGCTTCATCCCCGATGAAGACCAGGGCTACGCCTTCGTAGACGTCCAGCTGCCCGACGGGGCTTCGCTGGTGCGCACCGACGAGGTGGTCAAAAAGGTGACCGAAATCGGCAAGCATAATCCCGCCTTCGAAGCTACGCTGTCGGTGACGGGTTACAGCATGCTGACCTCTTCCGTCGCCTCCTGCAACGCCTTCGTGATCTTCAAGATGAAGCCGTGGGGCGAACGCAAATCGCGCGCCATGCTCCAGGACGCGGTATTCGACCAGCTGACGATGGCGCTGGCTCCGATCCACGAAGCCAAGCTGACGGTGTTCGGTTTGCCGGCGATCTCCGGCATCGGCAACACCAACGGCTTCTCCTTCGTCATTCAGGACACCACCGGAACCAATCCGCAGCGCCTTCAGGAGGCGGTGGCGGCCACCATTGAAGCCGCCGAGGCACGGCCGGAGATCGCCTACGCCTACACCTCTTTCCGCGCCAGTGTGCCGCAGGTCTACCTCAAGGTCAACCGCGAAAAGGCCCTCAAGATGGGGGTCACGCTCGATACGGTCAACAACGCGCTGCAGGGGCTGACGGGCTACACCTACGTCAACGACTTCAACGAGTACGGCCAGGTGTACAAGGTGGAACTTCAGGCCGACAGCATGTTCCGCAGCCAGGTGGATGATGTGCTGAAATACTACGTCCGCAACAGCCGGGGCGAAATGGTTCCCCTCGGCACCATCGTCGAGGTCGAGAACCGGTTCGCGCCGCAGTACCTCAACCGCTACGACCTCTACGCTTCGGCCACGGTTTCCGGGTTCAACGCCCCCGGCTACAGCAGCGGCCAGGCGATGAAGGCGATGGAGGAAATCGGCCGGCAGGTCCTCCCCCCCGGCATGAAGTTCGACTGGACGGATATGAGCTATCAGGAGCGCGAAGCAGCGAAATCCTTCAGCTTCTTCGGCCTGAAGCTGGGTTCGATGGTTCTGGTTTTCGCCCTGGCGCTGACCTTCATGTACCTCTTCCTGGTGGCCCAGTATGAGAGCTGGATGCTGCCGGCGGCGGTGCTCCTGACGGTTCCCATCGCCTTCTTCGGCGCGCTTCTGGGGCTGAAGGTGACCGGCATCGACAACAACATCTACACGCAGGTCGGTTTCGTGCTGCTCTTCGGCATCGCCTGCAAGACGGCGATCCTGATCGTGGAATTCGCCAAGAAGCACCGCGACGCCGGGAATCCGATTTTCGAATCGGCGATGCACGCGGCCAAATTGCGGTTCCGGGCGGTGTTGATGACGGCGATCTCCTTCCTCCTCGGCGTGCTGCCGCTGGTGATCGCTTCGGGCGCGAGCTCGGTCAGCCGCCGGTCGCTGGGAACCGCCGTCTTCGGCGGCATGCTGCTGGCGGTGCTGATCGGCACCATCCTGATTCCGGCCTTCTTCGTGGCGGTGGAGTTGACCACCGATAAATTCCGCAAGAAAGCGCCGGAGAAGAAAGAAGAATAAACACAAGGAGCGGGAAGCATGACGGCATTCACCGGATTTTCACAACGGAACGCGACGGCGGTCGCGCTTCTCGCCTCCATCGTCTCCCTGGGGTTCATCATCTGGCACTTCTGTCTGCCGCCGGAACCTCCGGCAGCTCCGGCGGCGAGCCATCCGGATTGGCGCACCCGCTTCCGGGCGCCGCGCCGCTCCGAAGAGGACACCGCCCGGCTGAAAGAGATCGTCGTACTGCAACAAAAGCAATTCGACTTGCTGCAGGAACAGTTCCGGGCCGGCAGCCTCCCCTTCGAAATCATGCTGGAGTCGGGCCGGGAGCTTGAAGCGGCGAAGATCGCCTGGCTGCGGGCGGCGGCGGGGCACCGCTACTCCCTCGGTTTCGCGGAAGGACTTTCCGAATTGAAGTGGGCGAAGCAGTGGGTGACCTCCGCCAAAGGCCGTTTCGCCTCGGGTACGGCTCCCCTGACGGAGCTCAATCAGACGGAGATTGACCTGCTGAAGCTGGAGGTGAAATACTCCCGGCTTCTCCGCTATCTCGCCCGCAACGAGGAGTTCGCCAAACTCGCCGAAGCCTTCAACAGCGGCAAAGCCCCTGACGAAGCCCTGAAAGCGCTGCTCGAAGCCGAAGCTCTCCTTTTCGAAAGCGACCGCCCCTACTGGAAACCGGCGATAGAGAACGCCGAAACCAAATAAAACCGTTGGAGTTGTTTATGGGATCCACCTTTGCCGATGCCGTGCCGTACCTCGCCGCCGCCGAACAACTTTGCCGGGTGCGCCCCTCCGTTCTGGAGGAAGGCGCCGGGCGCGGCCTGCGGATCGTCGACGTCGACAACGGTTCCGGCCTCTCCTTCACGGTGCTGCCGGACCGCGCCATGGACATCGTCGACGCCTCCTACCGGGGAGTTCCGGTGGCCTTCCGCACGCCGGGCGGCTACCGGCGCGCCAGCGGCCACTGGCTGCGCGACTGGGCGGGCGGGCTGATGACCACCTGCGGGCTGCGCAATGTGGGTTCGCCCAACGGCGAGTTCCCGCTGCACGGGGGCATCTCCTTCGAGGCGGCGGAAGAGTTTTCGCACCATAACGCCAAAGGGGAGATCGAGCTCTCGGGCCGGATGCGCGAGGCGGTGATTTTCCGCGAAAACCTCCACCTTCGCCGCACCATCTCCGCCGCGCACGGCTGCAACCGCATCCGGGTGGAGGATTGCGTGACCAACGCCGGGGCGCTCCCGGAGCACATCGCCATCCTCTACCACTGCAACTTCGGCTACCCCCTCGTCTCGCCGGAGCTGCGCTTCGAGGTTCCCGAGCACAACATCACGCCGCGCGACGAGATCGCCGCCAACGGCATCAAGCACTGGAACCGCATGGAAGCGCCCACGCCGGGCCGCCATGAGGAGTGCTTCATCCACCAGCTCCCCGCGGGAGACGGCGGCATGGCCGAAATGCGGATCGTCAACCCGGCGCTCAAGATCGGCGCGGCGGTCCGCTACGACACCGCCACCCTCCCCCGCCTCGCCCAATGGAAGCTCTGCGCCCGGAACAATTACGTCCTCGGTCTCGAACCCACCAACGGTTCGCTCTACGGGCGGGAAACCGACCTCGGCGCCAAGCTCCTCCCCCTGCTCCAGCCGGGCGAGGAGATCCGCTTCCGCCTCGAGATCGTCTTCTTCGACGTAGTGTAGATTACTTGCGTTTTCGCCGCAGGATGTGCCAGAGCATCCAGGCGGCGAGGATCAGCAGCAGCCCCCCGGCTCCCCAGCGGGCCGGGGCCATGAACACCTCCGGCGACTCCTTCGCCACCGTGACCAGCCCCTCCGCCGCGCCGTCGGAAACCTTGTAGGCCGCCACGATCGCCGCCGTGGAGAGTCCGGCGGCCATGATCTGCTTCCAGTTGAGCTGTTCGAGAAAATAGGAGGGCTTTGACGATTTCGTGTAGCTGTCGAGCAGCAGCTTCCGGGTCTCCGGCGAATCGGCTTTGCCGCCGTACCCCAGCAGGCGCGACAGATCGTCCGCCGGAGCATTCGCCAGGCGGCGCACCGCGTCGTCGCCGAATTCAGCGGTGATCCGCGTCCCCAACCCCGGAGCGCGCGCCTCGATGGCTAGAAATTCCGGTCCGGTCCGGCGGATCAGGGGCAGCCACTCATCCGCGTGCAGCGCGAGTCCCCGCGCCGCCGCCGGATAGCCCTTCGCCAGCCGCCAGATTTCCGGCCCGTGCGTCCCCCCCTGCTCCAACGCTTCGAGGCCCCCCAGGCGCACCGCCTGAAGCACCTCGTCGCCATACTGCGCCGCCGTGCGCCGCAGCGCCGTTTCGGCCGCCTCGCGCGCCGCCGGAGTCAGCGTCTTGCCGCTCCGCCGGGCGGCGAACTCCACCGCCTCCGTCACCGCCTTGGCCACGGGCGCCGAAAAAACCGGCGGCAGCCAGAGCAACGTTATCAGTATAAATAAGTATCTCATGTTCTTTCCTCCATCGATCTGCTGTTCAAAGCTTTCGGCCGTCCGACCTGTCCGACTTGTCCGACCTGTCCGACCGAGCCGGCCGCCACTACAGGTCAAACCTTTTTCACACGACCAAAACGTTGTTCGCGAATTATCGACGCGATGTACGCGATCCGCGTCGTGGGAATTGGGCGGGGCCTCACTCCCCGCCCAAACCCACCCCCGCCTGTGGGCAGAGACGCGCAACCAAAGGGCGACCCCGATCTCGGATCGTAACGATCGCTAGCGCGATCTCACTTTCGCTGCTGTGCAGCGACCCTCAATCGGCGGGGCCTTCGCTGCGTTACGTTCGGCTGCGTCGCATTTGCTCCTTGCTCGTTTGCTGCCGCAAACGAGTTCC
>JAVBRV010000445.1:0-10292 GCA_031547585.1 Victivallaceae bacterium | reverse complement strand
TCTTCCAGGGGCCGAACATCACGTTGTTGAACGCCTGCTGGAAGTAGAACTGGCTCACGGGGGTGACGGAGGTGCCGTAACCGCCCTTGACCACCACTTCGCCCATCGCGGCGATGAACTCCGGATAGCGGTCCATCAGGTTGTTGTCGCGAAGCATCTGGGTGTTGGCGGTCAGCGCGCCGCCCGGCATCGGCGAGAAGGGGATGAGGGGTTCAACCTTGGTCGCCTCGGGGGGCATGAAGTAATCCTTGAGGGCGTTCTTGAGGTTGTCTTCGAGCTTGATGATCTTATTGAAGTCGATATCGAGCTTATAGTCGGTGCCGCGGAGGGCGTGCCACATGGTGAGGAGGTCCGGCTGGCAGGTTCCGCCCGACAACGGGGCGATGGAGAGGTCGAGCTGGCTGGCTCCGCCGTCGAGGGCGGCGCGGTAGGCCAGCACGCAGCAGCCGGCGGTCTCGTGCGAGTGGAAGACGATCGGCATCTCTTCGCCGAGCAGGCGGCGCGCCATGCGGATGGTCTCATAAACCTTGTTGGGGCAGGCGGTTCCGGAAGCGTCCTTGAAGCAGACGGAGCTGAAGGGGATGTCCGAATCGAGGATCCGGCGCAGCACGCCTTCGTAGAACTGGACGGTGTGCCCTTCGCAGCCCGGGGGCAATTCCATCATGGTGACGGCCACTTCGTGCTTGAGGCCCGCCTCGTGAATGCAATTGCCGCTGAAGATCAGGTTGTCGACGTCATTCAGGGCGTCAAAGTTGCGGATGGTGGAGATGCCGTGCTTCTTCATCAGCTGGGCGTGGAGGCGGATGATGTCGCGCGACTGCGAATCGAGCCCGACCACGTTGATGCCGCGCGCCAGGGTCTGGAGGTTGGCCCCCGAACCGGCCGCCTTGCGGAAGTTCGCCATGACCTGGAAGGCGTCCTCATTGGAGTAGAAATAAGCCGCCTGGAAGAGCGCGCCGCCGCCGGCTTCGAAGTGCTCGATTCCGCACGCCGCCGCCTCTTCGACGATCGGCAGGAAGTCTTTGGAGAATACACGCGCTCCGAAGACGGATTGAAAGCCGTCCCGAAAGGCGGTCAGCATAAAATTGACCTTCTTCATGATACAATGGTTCCCTGGTGAGTTGCTGGTGAAAAGACGCCGCGGGTGCGGCAAAACCGCCCTCCCCCGTCAAAAAAACAGAGGTTGGAAGGTAAAACGACCCAAGTCAGGCGAGAGGACCGGCGCGTATCGGCAATACCTGCCGGAGCGCATCCTGGGAATGGAAGACCCGTTCGTTCCCCGGGCCGTATCCGGGCTCGGGCTCCGCCAGTTGGCGGAATTCGGGTTCTTCAGGGGAACCGGCAACCGGCGACCGGCGGATGGCCTGATCGCGGAGCGGCGTGGAGTGGTAAACGTGAAAAAGATCATACTCCCGCACCGCCATGGGCGGCGGCGGAGGCGGCGTGCGCTCGGTCGTGTTGAAATCGGACGGGCGAACCGGACGCGCCGCCGTGATCCCCGCCCCGGTCGGCCATTCAACGCTTTCATTGCAGGCCGCCGCGAACATGGAGATCGTCAGGAAGAGAAAAAAGACCGTCACTAATGCCTCCAACCGGCGACGGGTGATCGCTGGTAGAATCGAAGCGAAGATGGCGGCTGTCGAAGTCAAAATACCGTTCCTTAAATAAAGAAATTCGAATAATATAACACTCCAAAGCATCATTTTCAAGCCGAAATGACGGTCATTTTCGACTTTATTCCGGGAAAAAGTCACGCCTCCGCCCCCAGGATGTGGGCAGGGATGTTGTGGGAGCCTTCGCCGGCAGCCGAACTTGTCCGGCTGCTCAAACGCGGTATACGTATTATGTCGTGGGAGTCAGGAGGGGGCCTGACTCCCCCTCCTGAACCACCCCCCGGGTGTGGGCAGAGACGTCGTGGGTGTCGAAGGAGGTTGCACCTCCTCCGAACCACCTCTGCTCTGGGGTGATGGTGTAATGTGCGCGAGGGGTTGACGGAGTGGGGGGTGAAATAGGACTGGGAGTCAGGAGGGGCCTGTTATGTAAAAAATCCACCGCCGACTCCGTTTTTTTCGTATTTTTTTATCGTTTTTATGTTTTTTATGCGTCCAGACAATACGCCCTCTAATCGCAAATCATTGCGACCCACTCTTTTGTTGATTGTTCTGTTTTATGCGAAACAACAAAAATCGGACACTGTTATGGGCAGCTGAAGACACATTTCTTCACTGCATAGTGCTGTTCAATTCAAAAGCAACATCCGTAAACTGACTAATGATCCTTGGAGATCAGGCCCCAACCGGACGGCATGCTGCAAATTCCTGACTTTCTGTTTTTCACAGCTAAACAGATGGTACCGATGTTAAAAAATTATTCAGCCTTTGCCACCTCATACATCCTTTGTTGAAGCCATATTGCCCGAATACTGAAAAGTAGTTTCTTTGCCACAATTGAAATCGCCCGTTGTGAAGAGCCTTTTTGCACTAATGCTCCATATCGGGCACGTAGTTCCGGATTATTGCCAATCGCTCTCCAAGCCGCCTCGATCAGCAGATAATGAAGTTCCTTTTTCTTTCGCTTCCCGGGAGAACGAACGGTCTCGTGCTCTCCGCTGCCAACCAGGCACGGAGCAAATCCGGTATACGAAGCCAATGTCTCCTGGGTAAAACGCGACATATCCCAAAATTCGGCATGAAGTGTAATTCCTGTTCGAAAACCGATTCCCGGAATACTTTGTAAACACGTTTGAATATTCTCACGATTCAGTTTTCTGAGCATTCTCCGTTCTTCGCGAACGACTCGCAACTTTTCTTCCCGAAGAAAACGTAGTTCACGGAACATACTTAACAAAGCGGCATCATCACGCTCCTCGGCAGCAATCGTCATCACCTTTATTGAACGCGCTGCCCAACCGACGAACTTCAAGCCCAGGAAATGAAGATGACCGTGAATACGGTTTTTTACCCGAGTGATATTTCGAACGATCTGAGTTTCTCTTCTCACCACGCAGCGCAACTCCAAGTTTTCCGGCGATGGAATGTAAATGGCTTCAAGGCTCCCGCTTTCAAGCTCGCGGGCCAGCTTACGACTGTCTCCACGATCATTCTTACGCGCTTTCTCCTTACCGCTGGTCGGAATATCCGCCGGATTGATAACGATGTTTTTAACTCCAAGCTCACAAAGTTGATGATGTGCCCAAAAACCGCTGAACCCAGCCTCGTAAACACTTTGATAACCGGCACCCGGATACTTCCGCTTGAGATGTTCGGCCAATTCTTCCGGCGAAGGATTCATACAGAAAATCTCCAATTCACGATGACAGTGCCGCAAAGCCACATACCAACTCTTTTCGTGAACATCAATTCCCACAAAAATTTCTTGACCTTCAAAGGAAACAGTGTTACATTCTCTCATGGCCGACTTCTCCTTGATGGTTTACTGGTTGCAGAATCCTGACCATCAGGATTGCTGCCCTTATACAGTATAACTCTTCTTTGAGAGTCGGCCACTTTTATTTTACACAACGCTTGCTTTTTTTACCATAGCAACTGACTCCCCTCCTGAACCACCCCCGGGTGTGGGGAAGCCGCCTGATGTGGCTGAGCACTTCCGCCTCCGAATCGTAGCGGTCGCTTTGGCGACCTTAGTTTCGCTGCTTGCAGCGACCCTCAGACGGCGGGGCCTTCGCTCCGTTACGTTCGGCTTCGTCGCAATTGCTCCTCGCTCATTTGCCGATGGCAAATGAGTGCCCTCACATCCACTCCGCGGCGCTTCGCGTTCCTGTGGGCAGAAACGTGATGTGCGGCGTTTCGGCCTCCGTGTCCCTCCGTGTGAGCCAGCCGCCATGGCACTCCCGCCTCTCGCCATCCCGCCAAAAACGCCGTTCGCGCACCCCACTTTTAAAATCTTCACATTATTTTCACCCCGGCTCTTGACTTTGTTCTCGATCTGTGTCATAATTAAAAACAGATAGGTAACAGATTAACAGGATCCGAACCATGCCGACCGCACTCATCAGCAAAGAGACCTACACCAGCCAGGTGGTGAAATACCTGGAGCGCCAGATCGAGACCGGGGCGCTGCCGCCCTTGACCAAGCTGGCAAGCGTACGGAACCTGGCGCAGGAGTTCAACGTCAGCATGAACGTAATCCTCTTCGCACTGGAGGAGCTGGAGAAGAAACGCCTGATCCGGCGGGTGGAGCGCAAGGGCATTTTCGTCAGCGAAATGGCTTCAAATCCGGAGCGGCTGGAGGTGTTGATCCTGGTCTTCGGCGACAATCCGGAGCGGAACCACTTCGTGCGCCGCATGCTGTCGGTGACTTCGAGCCGGGCGGCGGCGGGGCGGCTCAACTTCTACACCCGCATCGTCACCTTCAGCTACGACGAATTGCGGAACCATGATTTCATGCACCGGCAGCTGGAGGCGGAGGTGGCGAAACTGACGCAGACCTTCCACTCCGACTGCGTGCTGGTGCTGGGCCCGGCGATGGATCGAAGGGAGGCGGAGACCTGCCTCAAGCTCCCCTTCCCCTGCCTTTTCCTCGGCAACTTCCAGGACGGCGACTTCCCGGGCCTTCACTACAACCGCCTCGGCTTCCGGCCGAACTACTACGACGCGGCGGCGGAGTACGCTATTGAAAACGGGTTCGGCTCCCTGAAGCTGATCCTCGCCGACATCCTCAAAGGGGCGCATTCGGAGGAGGCGGTGGAGCGGGCCCGGAATCTTGCCCGCGAAGCCGGGCTGACCTTCGAAGTGATCCGGCTGGCCGATTCACGCTCCGCCGACCCGAAGCGCCGTAAACAGGGCCTGAAAGACGCGGCGCAAGCGGTGCGGCGAAATCCGGCCGAAAAGGAACTCCTTGTCTTCTCCTGCCTCGACGACGGCGAAGAGCTGCTGGCCGAGCTGGACGCCGCCGGCTGGAAGCGGGAGCCCGGCAAACGCGAAGCAGCCGTCGACGGCCACCAGGAGGACTTCCCCGAACTGCCCGGCGTCAAAACCTGCCGCTACCCCGCCGACTCCACCGAAGCCTTCAACGAATATCTCTCCGCCCTGCTGCCGAAGCTGGCGAAGGGAGAGTTGACCGATTATCGCGAAGATTACCTATACCCCAAAACCGTGAGGTAGACTTATGAAAGAGAAGCGAAACCTTTTTACACTGATCGAACTGCGTGTAGTTATTGCCATCATCGCCATCCTTGCGGCGATCCTTCTCCCGGCGCTGAACGCCGCCCGGGAGCGCGGGAAGCAGATCAGTTGCTCCAGCACTCTGCGGGGACTGGGGCAGCTGATGCAGCTCTACGCGAGCCAGAACCGCGATTTCTGCATCCCCTATATCCAGAAGCCGGTCGGCGGGGATGAGCGCTACTGGTACATGAACCCGGGGTTCGTCGTCGATTTCGCCAATATTCCTTGCAGCAATCCGAGCTGGGGCGTTCAGAACTGGGGAAAGAAGTACCGCTGCCCCAGCGACAAGTACTACGGCCAGCAGTGGCGGAACATCGGCTTCGTCTATGGCATGACCTACTACAACGCCGACAGCTTCGTCGGTCCGAGCTTCACCAGCGGCACCGTGGTGCGCCTCACTAAAGTCAGCCGGGCCTCCACCCGGTTCATGTTCCAGGATTCCAACTGCATGGGGATTGCGAGAGAGTGGAACCGCAATCCCTTCGGTTCCAAAGGCTACTGGGTCTCCAGCTGGGGCGGCGGCACCGGCGGCGACATTCCGGACGGCACCTCCTACTGGGACCCCGTCGCCGCCTACCGCCACAACGGCGGCAAAGTGGTGAACACGGTCTTCTACGACGGACACGCCGCCAATTACGACTACCGAAAATTCATGACGCTGGACGCCAAACTCTGGGAACCTTATTCACGATGAAAAAGCTTGTATGCCTCACCGCACTCTGCGCACTCTGCGCCTCCGGCGAAGTCATCCTCGACCGTTCGTTCAACGATGACAAGGATTTCAAGGGAACCTACGGCCGCCTGCCCGAATATTCCAGAATCGTCGAACTGCCGGAGGGCGGCAAGGCGGCGGAGTTCACCGTACCGGATGATCCGGCGGTAAAACCGACAAGCACCGTCGCCTTCCATATCCCCGGCGAAAAAATCCGCGGACGGCGCGTACTCTTCACCGGCGAGGTCAAAATCGTGGAAGCGCGGGAAACCTCCAAATGGGGCGGCGGCGCCTTCACCCTGTGGTTCCCCTATGAGAAGGGGCGCAAGGGTTCCGGCTACGACCACCTCCCCCTCGGCGTGAAATCCGAGGGCTGGAAGCCGCTCCGAAAAGAGATCGACGTGCCGGTGTACGCCTCACACCTCCTCTTCACCGTCGGACTCACCAATGCGCGCGGCGCCATCCTCTTCCGCAACCTCAAGGTGGAAGCGGGAGAGGACACCCTGCTCACCTTCCCCGAAGCGGCCAACCGCGGCTTCAAGGACGAGATCGCCGGCGACGGCAAAGGCGGCTGGCACGACGGCGGTTCCGCCTACGACGCCCGCAATTTCAACTTCCGCGCCCGGCGCTTCGCCAATGTGCCGTTTTCGACAATCGATCCGGCGAAGAACGGCGGCAACGGGGTCATCGTTTTCACCTCGCCGCGCTTCCCGGAGGGGGCGAAAGAGGTGACCGCTGAACTTGACGCACCGGGCAAGCACCTCTATCTTCTTCACGCCGCCGCCTGGACCAAGAAGGACGAAACAGCCGGAATCATCGAAGTTCTTGACGACCGGGGAAAGAGTTTCTCCTTCGAAGTCGTCGTCGGACGCGACGTGGCCGATTGGTTCCCGTTGCGCGCCGCCCCGAACACCATCCCGGGCGCCGAATTCGCGGCGGGCGACGGCACCGGCGGGGTCTACGTCTCCCGCTTCGCCCTGCCGGAAGGCTCGGGCCGGATCCGGAAGCTCACGCTGAAGCATCCGGAAGGGGCGAAGACCATGTGGCTGGTTCTCGCGGCGACGCTCTCGCCCGAACTCTATACGGTCGCGAAACCCGAAAAACGGATTATTCGCGCGGACGAGGTCTGGAAGCCCTTGCCGCAGGAGGTCATCCCCGCCCCCCAGGCCGGAACCGCCCTCGACTTCGACCTGTTGTTCCACAACCGGCCTTGTGGAACCAACGGGCGGGTTATCCTGACGCCGGGCGGCCATTTCGCCTTCGAAAAGATGCCGGATCAGCCGCTCCGCTTCCTGGCGGTCGGTTCCGGCCGCGACTTCGGAAGCTACTTCGGCGTTCCGCCGGAATGCGACAGCAAAGAACGCATCACCCGCTACGCCGAGCAGATGCGCCGCAACGGCTACAACCTGATCCGCTGGTGGCCGCATACCCGGACGCAGGCGCAAAAGGCTTTCGAGGAAGATCCCCAGCGCCGGGATCTGCAAGACTGGCTTTACCACGAACTCAAGCGCAACGGCATCTACGTCATCCTCTCCATCGACAATTGGACCGCCGGTTACGACTACTGCAACATCTGGACGGATCCGCGCAAAGCGGCGCACTCCATTTACCTCGATCCGGTTCACCGCGAAAGCTGGCTGAAGTGGCTGACCCTCAACCTCACCCGCGTCAACCCCTACACCGGGACCCGACTGCTCGACGACCCCATGCTGATCGGCATCGACTGCAACAACGAGCTGGAATTCAAATTCATGCGGGCGGATGACCGCTATGCGCCTCTCTGGCAAGCCTTCCTGAAGAAGAAATACGGAACCGTCGAAGCCCTGAAGCAGGCCTGGGGGCGGGAGGCGGGGGCCGTCACGGACTTCGCCGACCTCAAAACCTTCCGCGCCCCCGGGAATGATGCTCCGGGAGCGCTCCGGCGCGACCGGGCGGAGTTCGTGACCGCGGAAGAGCGCGGGCTCCTTGAATGGCAGGTCGCGAAGATCCGCGAACTCGGTTTCCCGGGCGTCGTGACCAATTTCTGCATGGGCCGCTCGATGCGTTATGTCGGCGTCCGCCGCGCCGCCGACTTCGTCATGCAGAACGGTTACCACGCGCACCCCTCCGGCGGCACGGTCACCTCCGGCGGCCGCACCGCGCAAAACAGCGCCATCGGAGTGGAAGCCAACAACCTCCGCACCTTCCTCGCGGCGCGGATGTACGGCAAACCCTACGTGATTTCCGAGCACGGACACGTCTTCTGGAACCAGTACCGCTACGAACAGGGTCTCTTGATGGGCGCCTACGCCGCCCTCAACAACCTGGACGCCCTCACCGCCTTTTTCATGCAGGTGACCACCCATCCGAATCAGCGGCTGACCGCCTTCGAGATCCGGCACGACCCGATCTCCCGCGCCTCGGAATTGATCACCGCGCTGCTCTTCCGCCGCGCCGACGCCCGGAGTTCCACGCAGTCGATCCGCATCAAGCTCGATCCGGAGGAAGCGGTGCGAAGCGGCATGGCGAACGACAGCGTCAGCGCCACCCAGTTGAAGCTGGGGCTGATCCTCAATACCAGCGTCGATCCGACCAACCAACCGGCGAAGGCGAATGAAGTGGTGATGAACCGTCTGGGCTCCTCGGAGACCGCCGTCCGGAGCGCCGACACCAATATCGTCGACGTTCCTTCCCGCGGCTTCCGCCTGGACGATTTGATCGCCAAGCTGAAGGAGGAGGGCGCCATTCCCGCCGGCAACCGCAGCTCCGAAGAGAGGGGCGTTTTCGAAAGCGCCACGGGGGAGATCGTTCTCGAAGCGAAGCGCAACTTCCTCAGGGTGAACACGCCGCGCCTCCAGGGCATCTCTGCCGAGGCGGGAACCGCCGAGCTCCTGCCCGCCTTTGAAATCCGCTCCATGAACCGCCGCGCCTGCGTGGTGCTGGCCGCCGTCGATGGGGAAAAAACGATTCCGGAGGCGGAACGGCTGCTGCTCTTCGTCATGACCAACGTTCTCAACAGCAATATGAGCTTCGCCGACGACAGCCTGGTCGAGCGCCTTGAAAGCGGAACCACGCCGCTTCTCCTGGAAACCGGCGCCTTCAAGCTCGCCGTCAAAACGCCGAAAGCGGCGAAGCTGAAGCTCTACCCGCTTCGGCTCGACGGAACCCGCATGACGGAAGTGCCGATGGCCGTCAAAGACGGCCGGGCGGAATTTACCCTGGAAACCGCAAACTACCCAACCCTCTACTTCGAACTGGCGGGAAAATGACAAATACCAACTGGTTTACCGAGGCCCGCTTCGGGCTCTTTATCCACTGGGGCATCTACGCAATTCCGGGGCGGGGGGAGTGGACCCTCGCCCGGGACGAGTGGCCGCCGGGCGTTTACGAAAGCCACAGGAAGGTATTCAACCCGAGGGAGTTCGATCCGGCCGAATGGGCGTGTCTCGCCAGGGCCGCCGGAATGCGTTACGTGGTTTTCACCACCCGGCATCACGACGGCTTCTGCATGTTCGACAGCCGGTATACCGATTACAAAATCACCAATACGCCTTACGGCAAGGACGTCGCCCGGATGCTCACGGACGCCTTCCGCGCCAAGGGGATGCGGATCGGTTTCTACCACTCGCTGCCCGATTGGAGCCACCCCGGCTGGTTCGATCTCGAAAGTCCGGAATATATCCGGCGCAAGGAGATCAAATCCGTTTCCGAAAGCAACCACCGGGCCTATCTCGAGCTGCTCTACAACCACCTCGACCAGCTCACCACCGAATACGGCAAGCTCGACCTCCTCTTCCTCGATTACACCAGCAAGTACAAGGCGGAGGAGGACTACTACGGGCGCGACCGGCTGCTGGCGATGATCCGCCGCAACCAACCCGGCATCCTCATCAACGACCGCCTCTCCTTCTACAAGGAGAACGCGCCGCGCTTCGACTACTACACCCCCGAAATCTGCGTGCCGAACCAACCGCAAACCCTGAACGGCGAAGAAGTTCCGTGGGAGAGCTGCGCCACCATGAACGGCAGCTGGGGCTACAACGCCGCCGCCACCCGCTGCAAGCCGATTGAGGCGCTGACCGCCGGGCTCGCGGGCTGCGTGGCCCAAAACGGCAACCTCCTCCTCAACATTGGCCCGCAGGCGGATGGGAAGCTCCCGGCTCCGGCGGTGGAGCGGCTGCTGGAATTGGCGGAGTGGTTCCGCCACAGCGGCGAGTCGATCCACGGGGCGGGCAAGGCGGAGTCCACGCCCCCCTTCGGCGGCGTTTACACCCAAAAGGGCCAAGCGCTATACCTCCACCTCCTCACAGAGCCGCTGGGGGATATCATCCTGCCGCAGCTCAAGGGGCGCATCGAGGCGGCGACCGTGCTCCGCACCGGCGAACCGGCGGTCACGGTCGACGACTGGGGCTTCGAAC
>JAVBRV010000509.1:0-4166 GCA_031547585.1 Victivallaceae bacterium | reverse complement strand
CCCTTTGGGGGAGGCGTGTCCGCACTTGTCGCACCGGATCATCGCCGTTGCATCCCCGTTTGCCTCCGCCGCCACGGGGGTGGCGCACTTGGAGCAGAAACGCGCCCCGGCGTCATTCCCATGCCGGCATTGGGGGCAGGGGACGGCGCCGGTGTTCAGGTTCCCGGCCATCCGGCCGGCCGCATTTCCCATCGGGACCCCGATGCCCATGCCCATGCCGAGGCCGATTCCCGCGTTCATGAGACCGCCGCCGCCCGTGTTTTCGGCCGCCGCCTGCATGGTGTCGAAGGAGCGCTTCTCCTGGTAGTTGAAGCCCATGATATTCATTTCGGCCCGCGCCGCCATGGCGGCTTTCAGCTTCATGACCGCGGGATCGTTTTCATTGGTCGAAATGGAGTTGACGTTGAAGTTGACGACTTTGAGGCCGTATTCGTCGATTTCTGCGGAGATCTGATTTTGCAGCGCGTTCGAGATCTCATTCAGGTTCGCGGCAATATGCAGAATCGAAATTTTCTTCTCGATCAGATACTTGGCGATGATATCCTTGGAGCGGGTGATGATGATTCCCTTGAAGTACTCGGTCAGGGTTTTCTCGGTGAAAGCCGGGAGCGTCCCCACCAGTTTAATCAGGAATTTCGAAGTGTCGCTGACGGTGATCCCGTACTGGCCGAACGCCCGGACCGGCAGCATGATATGATATTGAGGGTCTTCCAGCTGGATGGGGTCGGAGGTTCCCCAGCGGATATTGAGCTTGAACGCCCGCTGGACGAACCAGACTTCCGCGGTATAGGGCGTCTTCCCGAAAGGAATTTTCAGAAGCGTGTTCAGCAGAGGGTAGTTGTTGGAGCTGAGGACATGGCGGCCGGGCGGGAAGGGGCCCACCGCCTGCCCCTCTTTCAGCATCAGGGCCTCCTGCGACTCGCTCACGATGAGCTGGGTCCAGCTGGAGAGCGCGCTCGAAGGGAACTTCCAGGCGTACACGCCGGGAGCCGCATCCCATTTCACGACATCGATAACCGCCATCTTATACCTTCGGTTTGAAGTTCGTACTCACAAACGTTGTCGACGATTCCCCGCATATTGGGGACGCATTGGTCAAGCTGTCGGTTGGATGGCAAAAACCAACCGGACAAAAATAAAGAATCGACCGACAACGCCTCCGTTGTTGACGGCTGGCGTTAAAGTAACATGGCTGCAATGGCTTGTCAAGCCGGAAACCCGCCCGCCCGGGGCTTATTTTTCAGGAAAAAGAGGTGCCTGTCACCTTTGCAGTCTTTTCCTCAAAAAAATCGGGGATGCCGGATGCCGCTCTGTCCGGAAATAGCACGAGGCAGCTGTTGAAATCCGTTCGAGCGGATTTCGGCAGCTGCCTCAGTACGGAAAGATGGACGGTTGGATTACTTCTGGCTCTTGCGGCGCATCAGACGGCTGCCGAGGGCGGAACCGCCGATGACCAGGACCGCCAGCACGCCGGGCAGGGGCTGGCCGCTCGGGGGAGCTTCGGTGGCCGAGATCAGCAGGGACTGTTCGTAACCGTAGTTGGAGTTGTTCGCGTCCCGGTACCAGCCATTGGCGTAGTTGTAGACTTTGCCGTTGCCGTTGTCGCCGCCGCCGAAGGTGCTCATGTTATAGGTGTAGCCGTCGACGCCCCGGATGGAGGAGTAGTTGATGCCGTCGACCGTCATCCAGAAACCGAGCGTTTCACCGGCGTTCAGGGTGACGGAGGCGACGTTGTCGGCAAAGGTCAGGTCGCTGACCGAGGTCACGGTTTTGGTGGCGGTATCGTAGATCATATATCCGAGCGCCGTGTTGAGGGCCGAGAACGATCCGTTGTTCAGGTTCGAAATCACATTCTTCATGTGATTGTTCACACCCGCCAGCGTGTCGAGGTCGTTGGTGAAGGAGAGCATGACATCCTGCTTGGCGGTAATGGTCCAGCCGATGCTGGTATTCAAGCCGGCCGTCACGTAAGCATTTTCCTGCTCAATATTCATGCCGTACTGAGGAGCCGCCATGGCGCTCATGGTGAAACCGGCAACCAGCAACGTCAAAAACATCTTAATCATCGTTTTTTCCTTCTTTCTTATACAGAACCGTGACCCCCACGGCGATTGTTACCTACAAATATGGATTTCCCGGCAAAAGGTTACAGCGAGAGAACGTAAAAACGGGGAAATAAAATAAATAAAATGCAAGCGGTTTATGCGCAATGTGTTATGATGTGTGTGATGAGATTTTCTTTTGTGGGTATCATATAATATATGCCGGGTTTCGATAATTTACCAGAGTGAAAGAGTAGATTTTTCAAAAAAATGATACTTTTTTTACGATGTGTTTTTTATGCTGCCGCCGGATTTGCTTTTCTGCATCTTTTGGTGTATTGTATACAATTATTTGTTACAAATTGAACGGAGGTTTTTTATGACGGATATATGGAGTTTGAATCAGGTCCCCGGACGGGCGTTGTACCGGGAGGTCGAAGAGGTCAACTACCGGGGAACCGATGATCCCCGCACCGCCATCGCGCTGGCGGTTCCGAAGGAGCCGGGGGAGGGGGGGCTCCCCGTGGTCGTTTTTATCCACGGCGGTGGCCTGACCTGCGGCGAGTATGAGATCCCGCCCCTTCTCCTCAACGGGCGCTATCTGGTGGCGATGGTTCAGTACCGCCTCTGCCCGGCGAACAGCCCCTTGGTTGCGCTCGACGACGCGGCCGCCGCGATTCACTGGGTCTATGAACACGCCGAAGAGTACGGCGGTTCGAAGCGGAAGCTCTTTGTCGGCGGCATGTCGGCCGGGGCGTATCTCGCGGCCCTGGTGACGATGGCCCCGCAGTATCTCGCCAAATACGGTATGGATCATAAAGCCCTCGCCGGAATTTTCCCCGTGAGCGGCCAGCTCAGCACCCACTTCCAGTTCAAAATCGAACGCGGCTACCCCGGCCCGAATCAGGCGGTGGTGATCGACGAATACGCGCCCATGCACTATCTCTCGAAGGATCTGCCGCCGGTGATCCTCATTACCGGCGAATCGGGGCTGGACATCCCGGGCCGGCCCGAGGAGAACGCGCTGGCCGCCGCCACCCTGAAGGCGCTCGGCCACCCCGATGTGCGTCACCATGCGCTGTCGGGGCATCCGCACGGCAAGGCGATTGTCGACGGCTGCGGCTGGCTGCTGCGGCAATTCATCGACCGGCTGACGGGGGTGGAGGCGTGACTCTCACCGTCTGGATCGTCGCCCCCCTGGTCGGCTTTCTCGGCATGATGTCGGGGGGCTATTGGGGGGTGGGGAGCGGCTGGATCGTGGTCCCCGTGATGCTGATTCTGGGGTTCGGCCCCATTGAAGCGGTGGGGATCGGCCTGATTCAGATGATTCCATCGACCTTGCCGACGGTGCTGCGGCAGGCCCCCTCCATCGGCTGGAAAAAGGGGGAGCCGGGACGCAGTCTCGTTCTCCCTCTCGGCATCGGCGCGGGTCTCACGGCGCTGCTCGGCAAGTCGATCAACCTCCGGCTGGCGGAGGCCTTCGGCGACAAGGCTCTCGGCTGGATGTTCACCGGTTTCATCCTCGTCATCGCCTTTCAGACCCTGTGCAGCAAAACCCGGAGCTACGGCGACGAAATGCCCCCCATGACCCCCGCGAAACAGGCCGGGGCCGCCGGGGTGGGGCTCTTTACGGGACTTCTCAGCTCGCTTCTCGGCGTCGGCGGCGGCATCCTGATCCGCCCGACCCTGACTTCGCTCTACCGTGTTCCGGAGGCGCTGACCAGCAAGATCGTCCGCCTTCTGGTATTGGTGACCACGGTGACGGGCGGCGTCACCTACCTCTGGAGCGCGGGCGGCGTCGACTGGACCATCTTCGGCATGGCGATGCTGGTGGCGGCGGGCGGCATGCTCGGTTTTCCGCTGGGGGTGAAAATGCACAAGATCGTCTACGACGCCGGATTCGCGCAGCACATCCATAAGAGCTTCGCGGTGATCGCCTTCGCGTTGGTGGTGAATACCCTGTTCCGCATCTTCGAGCTCGCCGAATTGAGCCGCTGGGTGATGAGCGCCATCGCCGTCGGACTGGCGCTCTATCTAACCCTTTTTACACTTTACGCGAAGAAGACGAGTACGGCAGGGTAGGGCGCTCTGTCCTCAGAGCGCCCAACCCGATATCGCTTCGCC
>JAVBRV010000168.1:0-11866 GCA_031547585.1 Victivallaceae bacterium | reverse complement strand
ACTTCCCCGCCGACGCCGCTCTTATGGGGAAGGTTCGCCCCTTCCTCCCCGCCGGAACTCCCATTGCGATCGACACCCGGCAAGGCGTCTTCGCCACCGTCGCCCCGAAGAGTGAATGTCTGCTGCTCTCCGCCGGAACCCGCGAAGCCGCCGGGAAAGTTCTCCGCATCTCCGGCAACAAGACCGCCGCCGCCTGCTTTGCGGCCTCCCTCGACGGCCGGCCGCTTGCCGACTCGAAGCGCATCCTCTTTTTGTACCTGACCGACCTCAAAAACACCGGTACAGTAATCGACCCCGAGGGAGAAAATGGCCAGCCCGTCACGCACGAGCAAGGCGAACTCCCCTACTTGCTGCGGCAGGGGGAAATCCAGGTTCAATTCAACCTCCCGGCGCCCGCCTCCATCCACGCTCTCCGTTACGATGGAACTCCCGACTCGCCGGTTTCCTTCGCCGCGGCCGGGGAAGGCTTCGCCTTCACCGCTCGCGCCGTCACCAGCCCAACCGCTTTCTTCGCTTTCGAAATCAAGCGCTAGGGCGAGGCAAGGAGGACGATCAATAATCTGGTTTCTCTTTTATGCGGACGGATCGGGAGGCCTTTCCCTGTCTGGCGGGAGCAAGGACCCGATTCCGATCTTCCAGCTCGATGAAGCGACGGGGGTAGTAGAAGTCGAAACGGTCCTGGCGGCGTTGTTCCTGGTCGGCCCGGATGTATTTCACCCAGTAGGCGTCGGCCGCTGTTTCCCGGTGTTCGGCATAGGCTCTTTCGGCGAGAAGCCGCCAGCCGTCCGGCAGGCCCCGCTCCGCGGCCTCCTGCCAGACCCGGCCGGCTTCCTGCGGCTGCTTCAACTGATTCAGCAGCTTGGCCTTCAGCAGCCATGCCGGAAGATGATTCAGGGCGACGAAGCGTTCGTTATCCGCCAATAGGTTCGCGAAATTTGCCTTCGGCTCTTCCGCCGCCAGCTCCAGATGGGCGAATTGCGCGCTCAGCTGGCCTTTGGCGGCGGCTTCGCGCATCATGGTTTTTCCGCGGGGGAGAGTGTGCGCTTTCCGGCTGGAGCTGTGTTGCAGGGGGAGATCGCCGTGGCAATATTGGCGCGCCACCAGATAGAGCGCCTCCGGAATGCCATGCCCGGCGGCTCTTTCCAGCCGGGCGAACCCCCGGCCGGTCGGTCCGGAAAATTCATCGTATAAAGGAATTGTATTATCGGGAATGACCAGTCCGTACGGATGCTCGATCGGGAAGGCCTGGCTCCAATCCAGCAACCCCAGCAGGAACTCCGCCTTGGCGCTCCCGCTCTTTCCCCAGATTTCCGCGGCTTGCCGGTGTTCGTCTGTAAATTGCAGGAACTCGGCGATGCCGGGGAAATCGGGATTCCGTACGGCGAATTCAAGCAGGCGGTATTGAGGGCTGGACCCCAGCGCCAGTTCGCTCGCCGGGGTGAAGTCTTCGCGGGTGAGGGTTCCCGCAATCGCCTTGTAGATCAAGAGATTGAGTTGGCAATCCGGGTCCCCCGCCGCGGCCCCGGCTGCCAGGGGAACCATAACCTCCTCCGGCGAAGCCTTCCCCTCGAGGGCGACTCCTTTCAGCCACCAGGCCGGGCGGTAACCGGCGGCAATCAGGGCGTCCAACTCCTCTTGAATGGCGGCGGATGAATGGGGGCTCCGGTTGCGCAATAATCCCGGGACGCACCGTTTGGGCGAAAACTCCTGCCGCCCGGTTCCGAACGAGGCGCCGCCGATGATATTCGCGAGGGCATATAGATCATGACAGCTCTTCCCCCGTTGCGGGATGATGACGAGCTGTATCAGCTTCTGCAAGTCCGAGTACCACTCCTGGACGGCGATGAATTTGGGGCGTTCGGCCTCCTCCCAGAGAAGCCGGCCGTGCATGGCCGCCGCCGGTAAATAGCCGTAGGCCTTGGCGTTTCGCAAATACCGCAGCGCCTGCTCCCGGTCGGGTTTGACGCCGTAGCCGCGTGCATAGCAGAGCCCGAGTTCGGCCATGGCGAGGACATGGTCTTCGCGCACCGCTTTCTCCAGCAGCTCGATGGCTTGCGAGGGCTGCGCCGCTTCGCCGTACAGCAGCTCCAGGGCATAGGCATATTGCAGATCGGGGTTGGGGTGATTCAGCAGCCGCTTCCTGGCTTCGGCGGGGGGATAGGATTTCCCCCGTTCAGCCGCCGGGTAATTACTGTACGGATAGGTGGGAATTGTGAGGGGAGGCAGTTTTTCCAGCAGGGCGGACGACTGAAAGCGGTAGACGAGAGGCGGTGAAAACTCCAGAATGGTCTTCCGGTAATCCGAATCGGAGCTTCTCGTCTGCGAAATGATGCCGAGGTTGTTCACTTCGATCATCCGCCCCCGCTGCACCGGTTTCTCCGCGGTGAGATACGACATGATGTATTGGTTGCGAATGACGGTGACGCTGCCCGCCAGGGTATCGAAGATGATCCGGTAGGCGTGCGGTTCGAAGGCGGGGGAGTAGTCGAAGCCGGTAAGCTGATAGACCGGATGCTGCAGCGGCAGTTGACAACCGGTGTTGAAATAGAAATAATCGTCGCTGCGAAGCAGAAGCTGACCGTTCAGGTCGGCGGCGTCGGCATGAACCTGGCCCCCCGGACTCCGGATGATCTGGAATTGATATTCCGGCGTTTTGGTCCGGTTGAGCGCGGGGAACGTGCGGACTTTGAAGTCGAGGACGACGAAGCGCTTCTCCGGCAATTTCCGCTTGCCGAAACGGACTTGGAGCGACCCCCGGATGCTTCTCCGGCGTACGTCGCAATTCCGGCAGTCGCAGCTTCTCGGGTGCTTGGTGGGGTTGCCCGCGGCGGCCCTGGCCGGCAGGAGATCATAGGATAGGCCGGGCTCGAAGCGGTAGACGGCGCCCAGCGGCGTGTCATGCAGCTTCCTCACCTCCCCGGAGAGTTCCCAGCGCCCCCCGATGACCTCAAGCTCTTCGGCGCTCAGCAGGAGACCGGCGAGGAGGCAGACCGTGAACAGAGCCTTCAATGTATCACTCCTTGATGGCGACCGTGGCGAAAACCTGTATTTGAAGCGGAGGATCGGCGGAGCCATCCATCACACAGACGCCGCCGCCAAAGCTCCAGCCTTCGGGGAGCGGCTGGAAGGCCGGGAGGCTTTGCAATACGAGAAACTCCTCCCCGAATTTCCCTTCGAGCTTCGGTTGAGCCGCCAGTTGAAACTGGAGCCGGTACGGGTTCGGCAGCTCGAAGCTCTGCATTCGGGCTTCGCATACGAAGGTGGAACCGGGTTCGAATGCATCGGTTTTATCCGGAGTGACCTCCGCCATGGTATCCAGGCGAATCGACAGGTTGGGGTTCCCCCGGTAAACGAAACAGTACACATGGCCGGAATCCATCGGCCTCTCGAAGAAAGAGGTCCAGCGGAACTCCCTGGAAGACGCCGAGTCGACGATTCGGAACGTCAACTCGACCCGTTCGCCGGTTTTCAACGGTTTACCCACCCGGAGATGCCATCGCGTGGCCGCGAAGACAAAAGGATTGTACTCCGCATTCGAGGTGAGGACGAAGTCTTTGATTTCCGGGAGTTCGGCGAGTTGGCGAAGGCTTTCCTCCCGGTATTCGGTTTCGGGGGAAAGCGCGGCCGCCTTCTGAAAGTCGGCCGCCGCCTTCGCGAACTCGCCCAGACGCTTATAGGTGACGCCCCGGTTATAATAGCTGAAGAAAGACTCTTTTTGTTCCAGCGCCGCGTCAAAATCCCGCAGGGCCTCGCGGTATTTTCCCTGCCTCTCATAAGCGGTTCCGCGCAGAAGATAAGCCTCGGCGGTCGGATTCGACTCCAGGGACCGGGTCAGAACTTCGATCGCCTGCGCGTAGTTCCCCCGGTTGATCCAGCGCCGCCCGCGACTCTCCATGCTGGAATACTCCTGAAGAGCGCAGCCCGCCATGACCAGCAGGAGCAATACAGCCGGACCGATTCTTTTCATTTCCGCACCGTGGTTTGTTCAGGGGCTGAGGGACTGGTATACGGCCAGCGTTTCCGCCGCCGCGTGCTTCCAGTCGAAGCGTTGGATGGAGGTTGAGAGATGGTTTCGCGCGGCCTGGACGGCCGGGGTGTTGTTCAGCACCTCCTCGACCCGGGCGGCGCATTCGCTCTCGTCGCCCAGGGGGAAGTAGACCGCCGCTTCGCCGCCGATCTCGCGGAAGCAGGGGATTCCGGACAGCACCGGCACGCAGCCCTGGCTCTGCGCTTCGATCACCGGCAGTCCGAAGCCCTCCGTCTCGGAAGCGAACAAGAGCGCCGTCGCCGCCCGGTAGGCCGCGAAAAGCTCCGGCTCCGGCAGCTGCATCTGGAGCACCCGGTCGGAGATGCCGAGCTGTGAGAACAAGCTCAGCTCTTCCGCGGTGAAGGCTCCGCCGCCGATGCACAGCAGCTTCATATCGCGCGGCAGCCGGGTCATGGCGCGGGCCACCGTGTCGAAGCCGCGGTAGAAGAGCCGGGTCCCGACATGCAGACAATAGGGTTGCAGGTACTGGAACTTCCCCGGCTGGAATTCGGGGATGCGCACGCCGTGGTAGATCACCGTGATTTTTTCGGCGGCTTCCGGATAAAATTCAATCAGGTCGCTGCGGGTAGCCTGCGAAGGGACGATGATGGCGTCGGCGTTGCGGATGGACTCCTTCTCTTCCGCCGCTTCCCGGATGCCGGAGGGCAGGCGGCCGAGGTATTTCTCGTGGGTCAGGTCATGGACGGTGATGACGTACGGTTTGCCGCGAAGTTCGGCTTTGCTGTACGGCTTCGAGTAGGTGGAGTGGAATACGTCGAAATGGCCCTGCCGCAGGAGCCGCCCGGTGTGAAACCCGTTGATGGCCTCCAGAAGGTGGTTTTTGCCTCTGAACCCGGCGTTCGGGAAAAAGCTGCGGCGCGGACTGATCTCCTGCAGAAAGTAGTTGTTGGTAAAGGGGCAGCTGACCTCCCAGTCGACCCCCATCTCTCGGAACTCCGTCAGCAGCTCGCAGAAATAACGGGAGATGCCGCTGAACCGGAAAGAGGAAAAAATCTGATGGTCATAAAGAATTTTCATAAAGCAACCCGTTATTCATACTATTCAATAGTATGGTGCCGATTTGGGGCAATGTCAAGGCGGGAGGCGAAAAAATCGGGTAATTCCCTTCTATTCCACGAAAATGGTAGGAAATCTTTTTCCTCTGATTTGCTTTTTCTCCGAGGAATCGTTATATTAGCCGAACATCCGTGAAAGGAAGGAGTTTTCTCATTATGCGTAAGACGTTTCAAGTTACGCTTTTGATTGTCTTCGGCTGCGCCTTCGCCATCACGCTCGGTTTGGCGTTGACCTTGCGAAGCGCCATGGCCGAAAAACAGGTCGCTCAGGTGATTCCCCTGGTGCTGGAGGAAATTCGCGGCCAGATCCGCGAGGCCGAACGCGACGCCGCCCGGCTCCGCGAACTCGCCGGCGACGGAATGCTGCTCAAAGCCCGCGCCATCGCCGAAATCATCGCCGGACGCCCCCAGGCGGAGTGGGATCTGTCGCGTCTCGCCGCCCGCTTTCAGCTGGAATACATCGATGTCGTCGACGGGCGGGGAATGGTCGCTTTTTCCTCCACTCCCTCCCGGATCGGCTTTGACTTTGCCGATCGCGGCGATACCCGGCTGCTGGTCGCCGGAGCCAAAAATCCCACCTTTGAAACCATCCATCGCCCGGAGCTCGGCGAAGAGAGCGAACTCTGGGCGGCGACCACCCGGCCCGGCGAATCCGGGCTTGTCCGGGCCGTCGGCAAAAACGTCCGCTTTGAAGACGCCTTCCGCCTGACCGGCCTGGAGTCGCTGGGCGGCGGCGCGCGCATCGGGCGCGGCGGCGGCGTCCTTCTCTACGGCCGGAACGGCGTGATCGGCTCCGCCGGTCCCTTCGCCCCGGAAGCGCTGAAAACGCTGACCGTCGGCAAACAACAGATTCCGGATCGGGAGGGGAGGCCGTATCTCGTCATCACGACCGCCGAGGGACCGCTGCTCCTCACCGGCTACCTCCCCGAGAGCGAACTCCGCTGGAACCAGGGCCGGTTGGCTTGGGGATTGGCGGCGGTTCACCTCGTGCTCTTTCTCGCGGTCTACTTTCTGGTGACCGGGCTGCTGCGGCGCGAAGTGTTCGAGGGGCTCGAATCGGCCAATCGGGCGCTGACCGGAATCACCGAAGGCGACCTGTCGATTCAGGTGGAGGTGCGGAACAACCCTGAATTCTGCCGCCTCTCGGATCACATCAACACCATGGTCGTTTCACTCAAGGACGCCATCCGGCGCGAAGCGAAGAAGATCGAAGAGGAGCTGGATTTCGCCCATACCGTCCAGCAGTCGGTGCTGCCGGTCTTCGAAGATGTTCCGCCCCACCGGCGCGATTCGGTCGAGCTCGGGGCCTGGATGAATCCCGCCCGCATGGTGGGCGGCGACTTCTATGACTTCTTCCCCCTGGGCGAGAACCGCTTCGGATTGCTCGTCGCCGACGTCTCCGGCAAGGGGATATCCGCGGCGATGATGATGATGCAGGCCAAGGCCATGCTGCGCGAAACCGCCGAAAAAGGGGTCACCCCCGGCGAACTCTTCAGCGAAATCAACCGGAAACTCTGTGAAAATAATACCGAATCGATGTTCGCCACGGCGCTCTTCGTGCTGGCCGATCTGGATTCCGGACGGGTGACCTTCGTCAATGCGGGGCATACCGTCCCCCTGGTGCAGCGGGCGGCGGGCGAATCTTTCGAATGGCTGAAGCTGCCGGTCAACTTTGTGCTGGGCGGCGACGAACGGACCCGCTTTGTCGAATACGAGTGGCAGATGGCTCCGGACGCCAAGCTCTTCCTCTATACCGACGGACTCATCGATCTCGAATCGACCGAGGGAGAGCTCTTCAGCGCCGAAAAGATCGTCGAAACCCTGAACCAGAGCAAGCTGCGGAACGCTTCCGCCCGCGAAATGCTCCGGCTGATGCGGCGCGAAGTCAACACCTGGCAGGGGAGCGCGCCGCAGGCGGACGATATCGCCATGCTGGTCTTTGCGATCGACCCGCCGTCGCGCGGTCTCACCATCCCCGCCGAGGTGAAGTTCCTGGAGTCGGCCCGCAAGTATGTCTTCGACCGCGAGGCGATCTACGACCTCGCTTTCACCGAGCCGATGCGCTTTGCGCTCGATCTCCTCTTGGAAGAGCTCTTCGTCAATATCGCCAACTACGCCTACCTCCCCGGAACGGGCCAGGTCAAGCTGCGCTGCTTCCTCGACGGGGAGTTCCTGGTGATGGAGTTCACCGATTGGGGCATGGCCTTCGACCCCCTGGAGTATCAGGGGCGGCGTGACGGCGACAACACCCGTCCCGGCGGCCACGGCATCAACCTCTGCAAGAAATACGCCGATGGCGGCATCGCCTACCGGCGGGACGGGAACCGCAACGTCCTTACCCTCCGGAAGAAGGTCCGTTAGCGCTTCGGGTAGATCCAGAGCTGGCGGTGGTGCCATTCGGCGTAGAAGACATCGGCGAGTTTGACCTCCCGGCGGGCGAGCTCTTCCAGCAGCCACTCGCGGGTCAGGTTGAGCCGCCGGAGGTGTTCGGCGTTGGTCTCTCCGTTTTCGATCAGGGCCATGGCGGTGGTTTCATCGCCTTTGCGGTCCACCGTCAGCTGGCCGTTGTATTCGAACCAGACGTTGTTGATTTCGGAGAGGTTGTGAAAGCCGCGCTGGTGCAGCAGCATGGTGAAGTCGCGCACCGACAGCTCCGCCCGGAGGAAGTTCCCGGTTTGCAGCTCCCCCTCCCGCATCAGGCAGACCGCTTCGCCGTCGACCACATCCTTCACCTCCATATAGCGGTTGCTGAGGAAGCGGATGAGGAGCATCAGCCCCGACCAGACCATCACCGAGAGGGTGAAGGCGAAGAGGTCGATTTTGGTGTTGAAGAGCGCGCCGCCGATCAAGGCGCCCAGCACCACGTTGCCGACCTGGTCGATATTCGAAATCGGCGCGAGCGAACCCTTGCCCGACAGATGGATGTACAGCAGCATCAGGACGAAACCGACCACCAGTTTCGGCAATAGATCGACGAACTCCTCCAGACCGGTCATGACCACCTCCTTGGTTACGGGTTGCGGCACACTATACCACGCTTCGGGGAAATGTCAAGCATCCGGGGGGAGGGGAGTCGGACTGGTCCGACAAGTCTGACCAGTCCGACGATAAATCCGTTACTTGATAACCGAGCTGGAGGCGAAGTGGCTGTAGAAGACGCGCGAGTAGCGCGTCGGCGCTTCGCCGAGCCCGAGCTCCAGCTCTTCGATCCGGGCGGCCCGGCCGTCGGCGAAGGCTTCGAGGCGGCGGCCGAGTTCCACCAGCCGCGCCCGCGCCCCGGCGTTGCGCACCTGGCTCACCTCCCAGCCGAAGGGCTTCGCCATCGAGAACCAGGCCTCGCGCATCAGCTCCTCGAAGCGGTCGAAGTCATCGAGCAGTTCCGGGAGGTCGGCGGTGGCCAGCTTCTTCAGCTCCGCCTTGTCGCCGGCCCGGTAGGCGGCTTCCACCGCGGAACGGAGCTCGATCTTCTTCACCACCACTTGCAGCATGGCTTCCATGGTCGCCATTTCGAGGTCGCTGTCGACGGAGCCGGAGTCTTCGATTTTCTGCAGAACCTCGAGCATCACCGCCTTTTCGTCTGCCAGGGCTTCGTTGCCGCGGCCGCGCATTTCCACCGCCAGCATGGGGTCGTCCCACACCAGGGTGAGGGGGCGGATGTGGAGGTTGCCCTTCTCCAGATATTCGGCCTTGGCGATGTCGAGGTAAAGGTGCAGGTCACGCCCCGTGATCGCCTTGAAGCGCTGGGCGGTGTCGTCCCCCTGGAAGGCGAGCCCGGCGGCCCAGGCGAGCCCCGCGAGGCTGGTTCCGTAGAGGCAGTAGCCGCCGTCGTCGCCCCACATGGTGAAGAAGAGCTCCTTGAGGCCGGTTTCGAGGCAGGCTTTGACGCAGGGTTCGACGGTGCGCTTGGTCATGCCGTGGTCGTACCAGAGCTTGGCCCAGGTCCAGACACCGGAACCCATGATCGGCTGTTCGCAAAGCTCCTGATGACGTTTGATGTACTTGCAGTAGAAGTCGAAGTCGGCGTGGTAGTAGTCCCAGTAGCAGAGCTGGATGTTTTTCGGAATCTTCGCGCTGACATCCGCCGGAATCGGCGCGTCGGAGTAGTAGTCCTGCTCCGGATTGGCCAGGCGGAAATACATATCGCTCCAGATGGTCGGCTTGGCGTAGCCGGTCCCGACGCAGATCTCGTTGACCTTGGCGAGGTGGCGGTTGAAGAGGTCGAAGCCGCGTTCGTAGCCGTGGTGGTCGAGGAAGCGCCCGCGCCCGAGGTCGTGGGTTTCATCCATGCCGATGTGAATGCGGCGGCTGCGGAGAGCCTTGCACCAGAAAGCGATCATCTTTTCGATGAGTTCGTAGGTGGCGGGTTCATCCACCATCAACACGCCGCGGGTATCCCGCACTGTGTTGTTGTCGGGCCATTGCAGGACCTGCTCGAGGTGGCCGAGGGTCTGAATGCAGGGCATAAGTTCGATGCCGAGCATGGCGGCGAAGTTGTCGAGGCGCTGGAGCTCTTCGAGGGAGTAGGCGCCGCGAAGGTAGCCGAAATAGGGTTCTTCGGGCAGGAGGTAGGTGTCTTCGGTGTAGAGCATGGCGGTATTGTAGCCGAGGAGCGCCAGCTTCGCGAGATAGTCTTCGAGGTACTCAATGGTGAAGACCTTGTTGCGCGAACAGTCGATCATGATGCCGAAGAGATTGAAGGGGTTGGTCTCTTCGCCGGTGATTTCGGCGAGGGCGGCGCCGGTGCCGCGGGCGAAACCGGTGAGGCTGCCGGCGGTGATGGTGTAACCCGCCGCATCGCTTTCCACGGCGATTTTCGCCCCTTCCTTCTTTTGGTAACGGAGCTGGGGCGCTCCCGCGCCGAGGACGACCGGGTGCCCCTTGGCCGCGAGGGCACGGAGCATGACATCGACTTCGGCGGGGACGGCTTCCGGATTCCAGAACAGTTTTTCCATCATCAATCCTGTACTTTTTTCGGGTTGCTTGGGGGTTGTATTTTCTCTTGATATGCTATACATTATCACCGATCCAACGAAAAAAAATGGACTTTTCGACTTTTATGGCTGTAAAAAAGAACTTTGATCGTTCCGCCGAACGAAACTACGCCCCGGTACCGGTTCCGCTTCTGGCGGAAGTCGCCCGGATGGGACTCTCGATCACCACCTATTACGAGGGCGCTCCTTCCTATCCGTCGCCGGAACTCCAAACCATCCGGCGTTTTGATTTTTACTGCCTTTGCCATCTGATCGAAGGCGACGGTTTCTTTCGCGATCCGGGCCGGGGCATCGAGATCGAGCTTGAACCGGGGCAGGGGATGCTGCTTTCGCCCGGTTATCCGCACCGCTACGGCGCCCGGAAGTGCTTCGTCGAAGATTCCGTCTGCTTCGTCGGGCCGGTGGCCGATTCGCTCTACCGCGCCGGATTGATCCGCGACGGCATTTGTTTCATCGGCAAGGAGCGGCGGCTGTTGCCGATCATCGAAGCCCTGCGGCAGCGGACGCTGGCCGGGCAGTTCGAGGCGGGGGCGCGCCTATTGACGCTGCTTCTCGAACTGCGCTCGGTTGATTCCGCCGGGGAGGCGGACGCGCATCATCGAATCGAGCAGCTATTGGGCGAGATGCAGCGGTCGCAGCGGACCTGGAGCGCCGCCGAAATGGCCGAATACTGCAACTGGTCCGACAGTTACTTCCGCAAGCTCTTCCGCGAAGTGACCGGCATGACCCCCAAGGGGTATCTCGATCAACTGCTGCTCGAACGGGCGGTGGAGCGTCTCTCCGGCGGGGACGAAAAGATTTCAGAGGTCGCCCTCCGGCTCGGTTTCACCGACCCCTACTACTTCTCCCGGCGCTTCCGGGAGCTGACGGGGTATTCGCCCGGCGGTTATCGCAAATTGCTCCGGGTTAACTCCACGCGAGCAGATGACCCGCGATGAAGGCCGCCTGGAGGGTGCGGACGCTGTCGATGAAGTGGACGTGGTCGATAAAGGCTTCGGCGCCGAAGTGGAAGGTGAAGTCGTAGAGATCGATCGTCGGCACTTCGGCGGCGGTCATCACCCGGTCGGCCGCCTCATTGTAGGCGAGAACGTCGCGGTTGTAGCGTGAGAATTCCTGCATCCGGCTGTTGTGAATCTCGTCGGCCACGGGGGTGGTCCGGAGCCATACCGGCTGGATGCCGCTACTTTTGATCAGCACGATGCCGCACTCAAGGTTGCCGATGTAGTCGTCGATGGGAATCTGTACGCCGGTGGCGGTGGTTTTGATGTCATGCAGCCCGCAGTTCCAGACGAGATAATCGATGGCGGGCCGCCGCGCCAGCAGTCGCTCCAGATAGAGGAGGCAGGCCGCCGAATCGCCGCCGTTGATCTGACCGGCGAGGTTGAGATCGCCTTCCAGCTCGCCTTCGCCCTTGCGCCCGTACCGCATCCGGGGTTCAATGAACCGTTTGAGGTCCGGTCCGTAGTGCATCGAGATACTGTCGCCCAGGACGAATACGTTCGCCGAATGATTCATGCTGCCCCCGTTGATCGGTTTGATTTCGGCGTACAATAGCACCGGGGAGGAGAGAATGCAAGCTCGATTCTTCAGGAAAGCGTGATCAGCGAATCGACCGCCGACAGGGGGGCGATTTCGAAGAGGCCCGATTTGCCGAACTTGTCGGGCGTGAGAAGAAGGGTGGAGCGCGCCGCGATTTCCAGCACCCGCCGCAGAAAGTACGAGTGGTTCTCGTGCCGCGAGAAGATCGCCTCGTCGCTCACCCCCAGCGCCGA
>JAVBRV010000397.1:0-6782 GCA_031547585.1 Victivallaceae bacterium | reverse complement strand
TGTGCTGCGGGCGACTCCGAAAGTCGCGGCCAGCTCCCGCGACGAGGGCAGCTGAACCGACCGGCTGGGATTCCGGTAGATGACGTTCATGACATAATGGCGAAGGCGGATGGTTTCCGACATATCGCTTTTCGGTTTCCGGGGCATGGCTATTCCTTTTTTATCAGTCCAGTGTCAGTCCAGTAATAATTATACCGTAACCGGACTCGAATGTCAAGAGGTGATCCACAGATTTTCGATAAAAAAACCGGATCCGCCGATTCGGGCGGATCCGGTGGTTGCGGACTATGGTTGATTACGGCAGGAAAATGTATCCGTCGAGCGCGTAGCGATCGCGGATCGGCTCCCGGAGCTTCCAGGAGGCGTTCGGGGCAAACCCCGGCCCCATCAGGCAGCCGGCCAGCGCCGCCAGCGGCGCCACGGTTTCCCAGATGGTGAATTCGCTGGCGGCCACCGTGAAATCGCCTACTTCAACGTACTGTCTCTGAAGAGGAACGTAATTGCGGTAGAATTTATCGGCCGCTGTCCCTATGCCGATGTCGGTGGCATCGATCGCCGCCGGCAGCAGATTTTGTACGGAACCGGCAAAGCCGAAGTTGCTATTTGCCGCGCGTTCATGGCGATACACATAGTACACGCCGGTTCGATTACCATTCAACTCTTCGACCGAGAATTGGTACGGGGTGATGCCGGGGACGTTTTCTTCGATCATCCGCCCTTCCGCGTCCTTGCTCGCGATCTGCGAATTGGGCAGCCAGCTGCAGAGATACCAGACCGGGTAATTGGCGCCGACTCCACTGGTCATGCTGCGACCGAAGGCGTTGCAGCCCATCGACCAGTCGAGCGCCAGGTGGGCGGCTGTCCGGTAATCGACGCCGGCTTTGACCGAATACGGCCGATTGCTCGCGTCGTACTCCTGATGGGCATCCTGCCCTTCCAGCAGCTTCGCGGCCAGGAGCAGGATCCACCCCCGGAATCCGGGATGAGCTTTCCCCCAGCTCGTGTAGTACGGGTAGATGCCGTTTCCCCAGTACAGCCAGCGGTACGCATGGTACTCTTGGTGATTCACCCAGTTGGTGGCGCTTTGGAGGATCGTTGTTCTGTGAGCTTTATGGAGAACGGGAAATTCATCCTTCAACTCAAAGAGCAATTCGGGGCTGACGCGGCTGGGATGACCGTCGTCAAAGAGGAGACCACGTTGCGAGTCGTCGAGACTCGCCTGCGTAATATGCAAAGCATACGCCTGATTATTGGTCAGGGCATACAGGGCGGCGGCAGCCCGCAGGACAAATCGGGGAGCCTCCTCTGGATTTTCGGTATGCGTCCAGTGCGCTCCGTTCTGTACGAAATCGAAGGTACAGTGGTTGGCCGGATCGATGCCGAACTGGAAAGCCCGTTCAGCGGATTCCCGGTAGATCGCCGCTTTCGCCAGAGCTGGAGGAGTTCCGGCGCGGGTTAGACAGCGGGCAAGCCGCGCCGCCGAGAAGGCGTACTTCATGCTGTCGTGGCACGACGGTTCCGACAGACAATACTTGAGATCGGATTCCCAGGGCAAGCCGGATTCCTGGTCCTTCGCCTCGATCCAGCAACTGATGCCGCCACTCGGGTGCTGGGCGCGCCGCCAGACATCCAGACCCCATTCGGCTTCGCCGAGGATATCGGGAATGCCGTTGCCGCTTTCGGGAATGTGAAGCTGGTTGTCGGTGAAGTTCTCCGGGTGCAGCAGATAAGCCATGGTCAGGATGTCGACCGCTTGCAAGTGATACTCCCGTTTGTCGAAATCCGCCGCATCCATCCAACCGCCACGAATATCGCGGAAGATTTCTCCGGTCATGTTGTTCGGAATCATGGAACGGGCTCCTCCCAGGGTCTCGTCATATCTTCGGTTTGACTCGTCAACCGTCAGCGCATAGGCGTAGCCGCCTTCGGTGCAGAATTTATTGCCGAAGGTCCAGGACTGACCGGGTTCCGGACACTCCCATTTGGTATGCGGCAGTTGCTTCCGGCAGCCGCTTCGCTGCTGGAACAGGCCCCACATGGAGTAGTAGAACTGACGCCCGATGGCATTGACGCCGATCTCGAAGGGGTAGCTGTAGCCGATGCCCGGAATGTGAATCCGGTAGTCGCCTTCGGTATTGAAGGAGCTGAAATCCAGCTCCCAGACGATTTCACCGGTATTCGTATGGCTACCCATGATATCTTCCGCCGCCGACTTACGCAGGACTACCGGGCCGGTGAAGACCGGGGCGCCGCCCTCCTTCGGGACCAGGTGAAAGTTCGCCGGAACCGTGGCCGGGGTGTAGGCCCCGCCGGTGCCGAGCCAGAGGCCGAGATAGCCGTAACGCTTCCCGGCGGAGGGCGAGTAGCCCGACTGGTTGACTTTGATCGCGGGGGAGGGGGAATCCACGCCGTAGGTCAGGGTGGTGCTGTTCCCGTCGCTGTCCGTAATGGTGTAGGTTTCCCCTTCCACCATGGGGGTGTCGAGCGAGAGATAGGCGAAGTGGATGATGTTGGCGGAGAAAGTTCGTCCACAGGTCACCATTTTCGTTCCATCCAGCAGATCGGGGAACGCTACGCCGCGGTTGGAGTTGCTCCAGCGTCCGGCCAGGGTGGCGGCCGTCCCATTCACCTGGAAGAATCCGGGGGTGTCGAAATTGTCCCGGATCAGCGGCTGGTAATCGGCATACAGCGTCCACAGGGCATATTTATGATAACTGTCGTATATGTCAGACGCCAGCAGACCATGCCGGTGGTTCCACTCGATGCCGGGGAACGTATCCCCGAATTCATCCAGCAGGCTTTGCCGGAACCAATCCATGTAGTCGCCGCCGACGGCGATGGTGTTGGCGTCGATGGCCCAGGCCTTCAGGTGAGCTACCGGCTTTACCGTAGAGATATCCGGCTTGCCGGAGCGAATCAGGCCGTTCACCGTGCGGAGCGTGTGTTCAATGGCGCCGGCCAGGTGGACGTCGCCACCCAGGCAGACCGTACGGATCTGCTCTTCCGTCAACGCCTCGGCGAGTACCGTGAGCTCATCCACGGCGTCGCTGGCGTTGTTCAATTCCAGGTAGAAACGTCCGCCGCCGAGCGTTCGCAGGCAGTGATTGGGGCTGTTCGCCAGGGATTTCTCCTCCTGGAAGATCATTTCCTGGAGCAGGACGCCATCTTTGTAACTCCGAATGATGTAGAAGTCGCAGCCATCCACGCCGTTGCGGGCGTTGTTGGTGTAATGGGCGGGCCAGCTTGCAGTCGCCTTGTCGCCGAACTTGGTCGAGACCCAGGTGTAGCGGTTGGCCGCCGCATCGTAGGTGACGCCGGGGAAGGCGGCGAGATCTTCGATCGGCGTGATGGTCTGGGCTACGTGATGCCAGAGGCTGACATCGGTCGACCACCGCTCCACCGCCCGGGTGAACGGCTTCAGCGTCATTCCAAATCGCGGCATGTTGTAGTAAGGCTGATAGAAGCTCCAGGAGAAGTGGAACTGATTGCCCGAGTAATCGTTCTTGCCTCTTTCCTGGAAGCCGAAACCGGAGTTGCTGCCGGAGCCGCGGACGAACGCCATCAGCGTGGCGCCGCCGGTGGCGTCGAAGGGGACATCCGTATTTTCAAAAATACCGGTGACCACGGGTTTGACGCATTTCCCGCGGACGCTGTTCTCGTCGGTGAAGGAAAAAGCGGCCGTTCCCAGCGGCGTAAGCTCGATATTCTGTTTGGAATCAACCAGCGTTTCGTCGTCGAAATCCCAGAGATAGGCCGGTTCGATGGCCGCCGCTTTCAGGGCTTCCGGCACTTTCAGGGGAAGTTCTTTCGTGGCGTACACTTTGACAATCTGTTCCCCGGTCAACGCGTAATCGAGTACCGTGAGATCATCCACAGTGTCACTGAGGGCTTTCAAGCTCATCGCGAAGCGGTTGTTGCCGAGCTTGCGCAGGCAGTGGTCGGGACTGGCAGCCAGGGATTTTTCCTCCTGGAAGACCATCTCCTGAAGCTGGACGCCGTCCACATAGCTCCGGATGATGTAGAAATCGCAGCCGTCCACGCCGTTGCGGGCGTTGCTGGCATAGCGGGCGGGCCAGCTCGCGGTCGCCGCGCTGCCGAAGACTTTCGAGATCCAGGTATAGCGGTTGGTCGCTGCATCGTAGGTGACGCCGGGGAAGACGGTAAGATCTTCGATCGGGGTGATGGTCATGGCCATATGATGCCAGATGCTGTTGTCTCCCGACCAGCGGTTCGCCGTCGAAGTGTTCGGCTTCAGGGTGAAGGAGTGCCTCGGCATGCAGAAATAGGGTTGCGCGTAGCTCCAGGAGAACAGGAAATGGTTGCCGTCGTAATCGTTCTTGTTCTTTTCCTGAAAGCCGATGGCGGAACTCACCCCGGAGCCGCGGACAAAGGCCATCAAGGTGGCGCCGCCGGTGGCGTCGAAGGGAACATCGGTGTTCTCGAAGTCGCCCGCAACCGCGGTTCTGAGGCATTTCCCGTGGATGCTGTTGTCGCTGCTGAAGGTAACGGCGGCCGTTCCCACCGGCAGGAGTTCGACGTTCTCTTTGGAGTCGACCAGGGTTTCGTTATCGAAGTCCCACTGGTACGCCACGCCCTTCTCGGGGGGGAGGACGCCGGCCCGGATGCATTCGGCAATGATCTGGGATTCGGTCAAAGGGGAATCCATGATGGTGAGTTCGTCGACGAGATCATCCGGACTCTCCAGGCTGCACCGCAGCCAGCCGCCGCCGAGCGTTCGCAGGCAGTGGGCGGGACTGTCCGCGAGGGATTTCAGCTCGTGGAACACCGTTTCCTGGAGCTGGACGCCGTTCACGTAGGACCGGATGATATAGAAATCACAGGTGTCCACGGCGACGGGGACGTAAGTGGTATGGTGCGCCAGCCAGGTGCTGGTGGACTGTCCGCCGAATTTCACCGAGGTCCAGGTGTAGCGGTCGGTCGCCGCGTCGTAGGCGACGCCGGGGAAGGCGGTGAAATCTTCGATCGGCGTGATCACCAGCGCTATATGGTTCCAGGTGTTGGGCGCCCAGCGGTTGGCGATCGTGGTGAAGGGCTGCGGCCTGAAGGACTGCCGGGGCATCGAGAAGTACGGCTGCCAATAACTCCAGCTGAATTCAAAACAGTTGCCCTGGTAATCGTTCTTGTCCTTCTCCATGAAGCCGAACGAGCCTCTGCCGCTGGCGCGCACGAACCCCATGAGAGTGGCCCCCGCAGTGGCGTCGAGCGGAACGTTTTCATTCTCGAAGAGACCGGGCGTTTTCACCCTTGCCGCCCGGCCGCGGATGGCGACGGCTGAATCGAAGGTGGTTTCCGCCGCGCCGACCGGGGTGAGGGGGAGGTTTCGCTGGGAGTCGTTCCAGTTGCCGTCGGCGAAATTCCATTGGTACAAGGCGGAATAGGGAGCGGCTGCCTGCGCTTTCCAGGACCAGAAGGAGACGACCGTTTCGGCCGCCACGGGGGCGGCGGTTCCGGCCGGTTTGACTTTGACCCGGTGGAGCCGGTATTCCGGGCCGAAGCGATCGGGGACGGGGAGGTCGATCGTCGCGTTGCCGACATGGATGACGCCGTCCTCCGCCGGATTCGAATAATTTTCGAATTCCAGCTTCCAGGCGGCGTTGGCCGGATAGGTCGTGACGATGAGCTGAATGGTGTCGCCGGCATTGGCTACGGGGTGGCCGTAGACGCCGCCGTATTCATTCGGCCGGTCCTCCTTTTTGCGAAAGACGTTGGCGTCGATGGAGAGTTGGGCGCGGAGCTGATAGGGGGCCTGTGTTGACATGGTTTTCTCCCGATTGGGGGTGATCGGGGGAGTACGGAATATACCCCCCTCTATAGTAGATTATTTGTCAACACTATTTTTCCCGGAACGGACAAAAGAGAGGGCCTTTCCCTTGTATTTTCCGGCGGCGCGGCTATCTTCTTTGTATAAACAGGAGGACGCATGGAGAAGATCAGAGTTGGGGTCACGGGGCAGGGCGGTTTTATCGGCTCGCACCTGTTTCGGATGATTGCGGTTTCGGAGGATCTGGAAGCGGTCGAATTTTCCCGTTGTTTTTTTGACGACTCCGCAGGGATGCGCGGATTTTGCGGGAAGTGCGACGTGATTATTCATCTTGCCGGATTGAGCCGCCACCCGGATGGAGCCTTCCTTTATGAGACCAATCTCGCTCTGACGCGGCGGCTGACGGAGGCAACGCCCCCGGGGCGGCTCCTGATGCTTGGTTCGACCACCCATGAGGGGCGAGAAGCCCCGTACCACGCTTCGAAGCGCGCAAGCCGTGCGGCCATTGAAGCCTGGGCGGCGGAGGCGGGCGGATTTTCGCGCACGCTTCTTATGGCGAACACCTTCGGGGCCGGTTCGCGCCCCTTTTACAATTCGGTGGTCTCGACCTTCTGCGCTCTCGCGGCGCGCGGCACGACGCCGCCTTCCATCGATGATGTCCCTCTGGAACTGATTGACGTGCAATCCCTTTGCCGGAGCATCCTCGCCGAAATCCGCAATCGCGACGCCGGTCGCACCGTCGCGGAGATTCCGGCGCGGTACCGGATCCGGCTGCCGGAACTGTGGGCGAAGTTGGCGCGCTGGCGGGAGCTTGGCGAAGGGACGCTCCCGGAATTCGCTTCCGAATTCGATCTTTGCCTATGGACCGCCTGCCGGGCATATTTCTGAACCGTTTTTCCACAAAATCCTTCTTTTGCTATTGACAGGCCGCATTCGTTGTGCTATAATTAATTATGCAAACTCACTGAGAGAGTGAATGAGTCTGTGTCGCAAGGGAAGG
>JAVBRV010000479.1:0-10975 GCA_031547585.1 Victivallaceae bacterium | reverse complement strand
GGTCTTGCCTTCAATGGTGAAGGAGGGGATCTGGAGGTCGGTTTCGACCCCCATATGGTTGGCGTTGAAGCCCCGGGCGGCGAAGCGCCGGGCGGTCTCGATACTGCATTGCAGCACCAATGGACTGCGGTGCTCGGCCTTCGCCTGCTTCAGAAATTTGTCGATCAGGCTGTCGAGGTCGGCGGGGGCGCACAGGGGGTCGCCCAGCGCCACCCGTTCGGCTTTGGTGTCGGCGTAGGCGATGAAGCCCTCTTCGGCTTCGAAGTGCTTCATTTCGTCATCGTGGGTAGCGGAGTAGGCGACGGGGAAGGAGCCGTACTTCTTCAGATACTCTTCCAGACGGGGGCTATTCATGATCATTCTCCTCTCGATTGTTCCAATAGCTTATGGCTGTTATGCTTCCAGTATTCCACCTCGGCGTCGGGGTGCATTTGGGTGAATCCGAATTCCTGCGCCGCCTCGATGCCCAGCGCCAGGAGCGACAAGAGGAGGAAGAACCACCCCGCCAGCCGGAAGCGCCGCGAATTCCCCTTTTTCCGGATCGCCACCAGCGAGGGCAGGAGCCCGAAGAGGAGTACGATGCCGATGCCGCCCACCACGTCGATCGCTTTCAAAAAGAGGTCGGGCCAGATCATCGATACCAGGACCGGCGGCAGCAGCGCCGCCACCCGGACGCCCCACTGCGGCAGCCGGGGCAGCAGCCCTTTGAGGAAGCCCTGGAGCGCGATGCCGCTCCCGGTGAAAGCGGTCAGTACCGTCATCAAAGCGAAGAAGGTGGAGGCGAAGACGAAGGTGCGCGAACCCAATACCCGGCTCATCGGGATGGTGGCGGGTTCCGCGGCCTGGTAGGCGGCGGTGATGCTGTTCGCGCCCTCGAGCGGCAGGGCGGAGATGCCGGTCTGCAGCCAGATGGCGCACATGAAGAAGGCGATGCCGATGCCGCTGAAGACGGCGTAGCGGAGGCGTTTTTCATCCCACTCGAGGACAGTGCTGACCACCGGGATGATGTTGTGGAAGTAGAAGGAAGTGAGGACGAGGGGAATCGCCGCCGGGACGAAGCTCCAGTCGACATGGCCGAGGCGCGAGAGGTCAGCCTTCGTCTCCCCGATGCCCACCATGACGAAGAAGGAGAGAAAGAGGAGCAGCATGAGGAAGATGTTGTATTTCTGGATCACCCCCAGCTTCAGCACCGCCAGCGTTACGGGGAGGATGGCGAGCAGCAGCGTGATCCAGGCGGGGTCGCCCTGGACGCCGAGCAGACTCCCCAGCACCTTCGCGCCGCCGGTGATGTAGGCGGTGAGGAGCCCGTAGAGGACGAGGAGGTTGGCCGCCGCCGCCAGCCATTTGCCGAAGGGGCCGAGGTAGCTTTCGAAGAGCTCGGGCAGCCGGTATTGCTCCCCCGGTTTCGCCGCCGCTTCGCGCAGCAGCACTTCGCCCGAAAAGAGCATCAAAGCGCCGTAGACCACCATGATGAGGAGCGAGGGGAACATGCCGCCGAGGCCGAGGCTGGCGGGCAGGGCGAGGATGCCCGCGCCGATCAGGTTGCCGGCGATCAGGCCGACGGCGGCGGGGAAGGCCCAGGGGTTGCGTTGATTCATGAGATGGGCTCCGGTTCATCCTCCGGCGCGGCGTCGATGCAGACCGTGAGGCGGTTATGATTTTCACTCCGCTCATAGGCGAGACTGGCCGCCAAGGTGCGGGTGATATGGATGCCGAGGCCGCCGACGGTCAGCTCTTCGACCGCTTCGGCGAACTCCGGTTCCGGCGCTTCCAGGGGGTTGTAGGGGAGCCCGTTGTCGCTGAAGGTCAGCCGGATCAGCTCCTTCTCCGGCAGATGGGCGAATTCGACCTCGACCGTTCCCGTTCCCCCGGGGTAGGCGTAGGAGGCGATGTTAAGAAAGATCTCCTCGGCCGCGACCTGGATATGGGCGAGGGAGATTGAACCTTCGGAGATGCCGACCCGGGCGCAGTTGGCTTCGAGGAAGCTCTGGAGCTCCGGCAGGCGGTCGGCCTCCGCCGGGAGCGTCAGCGTCCGGCCGCGGTAGATCAGGGCCAGCATGGTGATGTCGTCGTACTGGGGAGCGCCCGCGGCGAAGCTCTCCAGCGCGAGGGAGGCGTGGGTGATCAGCGTTTCCGCCGGGGCGTCGGCGGGAACCTCCTCCAGCGTTTTCCGGAGGGCGGCGGTGCCGAATTCGCCGCCTCCGTTATTCTGCGCCTCGGTGACGCCGTCGGTGTAGAGGAAGAGCCGGTCGCCGGGGTGAAGCTGCAAGTGGTGCGCCCGGTAGGTGATCCCGGGGAGGGTGCCGAGAATGAAATCCGGCTCCAGCTTCAAATACTCGAAAGAGCCGTCACGCCGCTGGAGAAGGGGCGGGTTGTGCCCCGCGTTGATGCAAGTCAGCCGGCCGCTCGAGAGCTCGAGGAAGCCGCAGAAGACGGTGATGAACATGCCGGCGGGGTTATCCAGGCTGAGCATGCGGTTGGCTTCATCGAAGACCTTCTCGGGGGGGAGTCCGGCGAGGGCGAGGCCCTTCAGCCAGGTTTTGCCGGTCATCATGAAGAGGGCGGCGGGAATGCCCTTCTCGGAGACGTCGGCCACCAGGAAGGCGAGGTGGTTGCCGTCCACGAGAAAGAAGTCGTAGAAGTCGCCGCCGACTTCGCGGGCCGGGGTCATGGTGGCGCAGAGGTCGAATTCGCGGCATTCGGGGTAGGCGGGGAAGACCCGGGGCAGGGCGGAGCACTGGATGGCTTTGGCCAGCTCCAGTTCGTTCTCCAGCCGCCGGGCGGCCTCGGCGATGGCGCTTTTCAACGCGCCGACGGTGGAGTTGATGCCGTCCGAAAGAAGATTGAACTCTTTGCAGTTATGGACGTTGACGATCTCTTCCAAGTCGCCGTCGGTGATCCGCTGCAGGGAGTCGCAGACCCGGTCGATGCCGGAGAGGACGATCCGGTTGAGGAGAAAGGCGATGAGCCCGTAGATCAGGGTGAAGAGGACGAGGTAGACGATCACCAGGACCGATTGCGCGAGATTGCGGCGGTAGTAGGCTTCGTTTTCGGGGAGGAGCCCGATCAGGGTGTAGTCGCCGTGCCGGAGGATGCCGGCGAGATAACGGGTGCCGTCCAGCTCGACCTGGAAGCGTTCGCCGTCCGCCGGCAGGGGGGAGGGGAAGCCGAGCCGCGAGAGGTTGCGGATTTTGAGGTCGAGCATGCCGTCGCAGATGAGGTCGTCGTCGCGAGCAATGAGGACGCCGCCCTTGAGCCCGATCCGGAAGCCCTCGGAGAAGTTGCGGATGTCGGCCACCGCCTGGGCGGCTTTGAGGTGTTCGGGGTTGTCCCCCACCGCCAGCGCGCCGGGCGCATCCGGGCGCGGCACGGCGGCATACTGCAATTGCGTATCTTTCAGCGTTACCGTCAGGCCGGAGGGGGTGATTTTTTCGCCGTTCAGCCGGGGGGATTCTTCGCCGGGGTTGAGGGGAGGGTGGGATAATTCGAGCGTGCCGTCGCCCTTGAAGGCGTAGAGCTCATCGACGTCGAGTGATTGCAGCAGCCGGTCGAGCGCGCGGGAGTTCCCGCCGATGCGGGGGTTGATCGCCCACTCCGCGGCGAAGAGGCGGGCGCGCAGCAGCACCGATTCCTCGGTGAGCCGGGTGACCCGCTGCAGGTTCGCTTCGGCGCTGTCGAGCTGGGCGGCGGTGTCGGAGAGCTTGATGCCGATGAGAAGCGCCGTGCCGAGGCGCGCCTGCCGGGTGCTGACGGCGAAAGAGATGGCGAAGGTAAGCAGAAAGGCCAGCGCGACGACCGCGAAAATCCATTTCTGAAAGAGCTTTTTCACGCTTCGATCTGCAGAAATTTCACCAGGCGGGTAATTTCGAAGATCTCCCGCACGGCGGGGTTGACGTGGCGCAGAATCAGTTTGCCCTGGCGGTCGGTCATGGTTTTCTGGGTCTGGACGATGACCCGGACTCCGGCGCTGGCGATATAGGCGACGCCGGTGAAGTCGAGGATGAGTTCAGCGACGCCGTCCAGCGCGGAACGCAGTTTCTTGTCGAGTTCGAGCGCGGCCATGGCGTCGAGGCGGCCTTCGAGAGCGAGGGTGAGAGTGGCTCCGGAGCGGTCTTCTTTGATTTCCATAGTGAATTCTCCTTATTCAAATATACTACCGCCCCCCGCATTCATCAATGAAAAGAGCGGATTTTTTTTGCAAAATCCTGCGCCGAACGGTATAGTAGGTAAAACTATCCCGGCTTAAGGAGCTTCATCATGCGGCGAGTGATCGAAAAAATCGTTTACGACGAAACCCACCAACTATTCGGCGACCTCCACCTCCCGGAGAATCCGGAGGGGGCGCGGGTCGTCCTCCTGATTCACGGCGGCGGCTGGTGCGCGCTCGACCGCCACTCGCAGGACGGCGTCGCCTTCTGGCTTGCCAGTCAGGGGGTTGCGGTCTACAATATTGAATACCGCCTGACCGGGCAGGCGCCGTGGCCGGCCTGCGGCGACGACACCCTCGCGGCCTTCCGCTTTTTGAAGGACGCGGATCTTCCGGCCTTTGCCGGGCTGGACCGGCGGCAGCTTTTCGTGGTCGGCGCTTCGGCGGGCGGACACCTCGCGCTGATGACCGGCCTCCGCGTTCCCGGTGAAGAGGTGGCGGGAATCGTCTCCATCTCGGGCATCACCGAACTGCATGAGGATGCGCAGCGCCACCCGAGTCGCTACGTGCCTTTCTGGGGCGGCCGCACGCCCTCCGAGGCGGAGATTGCGGCGGCGTCGCCGGTTTCGCATGTGCGCGCCGGGCAGCCGCCCGTCTTCCTGACCCACAGCGGACCCGATACGGTGGTGGCCTTCTGCCACGCGGAAAGGTTCGTGGAAGCCGCGCGGAAAGTGGGGTGCGACGTGCCGCTCTTCCCTTTCGACCGCCCCGAATCCGAGGGGCACGGCATCTGGATTGTCGGCTCCGACCCCCATAAGCTCTTTCCCGAGCTGGAAGCGGCGATTCTCGGTTTTTTGAAACGATGAAGATTCTGGTCGACTGCGACGCCATGCCGCGTCCCTTGAAGGAGGTTCTCTGCCGGTGCGCCGAGCGGGAAAAGCGGGAGACGGTGTTCGTCGCCGCCCAACCGCCGCGCCTGCCCGCCTCGCCCTTCATTCACCCCGTCGGCGCCGGGAGCGCTTTCAACGGGGCGGATGACTGGATCGTCGACCACACCGAATCCGGCGACCTGGTGATTACCGCCGACATTCCCCTGGCCGACCGGGCGATCGAGAAGGGGGCGGAGGTACTGAACACCAAGGGCGAATTTTTCACCGTCACCAATATCAAGAACGCCCTCGCCATGCGCGACCTGATGGATGAACTGCGGGTCTCCGGCGAAATCACCGGCGGCCCGGCTCCCTTCTCGGACCGCCAGCGGGTGAACTTCATCAACGCCCTCAACCGCTTTTTGCAGCGTGGCAAGCGTCAGTAGGGCTGCCAGCGGAGCCAGCGGTTCTCGTAGTTCGGCCAATCCGTCGTACCCGTGGTCAATTGATCACTGGTGAAGCCCGCGACATGCCCATCCATGAAGAGAATGTTGGAGGCGCTGCCGTGGTGGAAGCCGAGCGGACGGTTACCGCCCGAGGTAATCAGGATGGCCCAGAGCTGGTTTCCTTCGCTGGCGGTGGTCCCTTCGCCGCCATATACGGTTTTACCGGGCCGTCTGGCCTTTCCCAGCTTGAGCGGCTTGTCGGGGGAGTATTGCAGATTGAGCGCATAGGCGGGGTGTCCGGCGGCGGTTTTGGGGACGTAACCCGGGCAGTGCAGAAGCGGCGACCGGCGGGTGAGGGTGGTGGTGTAATTGTCGTAATAGGCGAAATCGACCGGTCCCCGCAGATAGCCCTTCCGGACCAGCATCACATACCAGCGGTCGGAGTTGGCGTAACTGGTGCCGACCGTTCCCACATAGATGTAGTGCGGCAACAGGAAGTCCTGGTTATCCCCGGCGTAGCTCTGCACCGTCATGCCGATCTGCCGGTAGTTGCTGATGCACTTGCTCGCCTTCCCCCGGTCGCGCGCTTTGCTTAAAGCGGGCAGGAGGATGGCCGCCAGAATGGCGATGATGGCGATTACGACCAGGAGTTCAATGAGGGTGAAAAATCTTTTATTCATCGTTTCTCTCCTTATAATTCCACACCGGAAACAGCCAGCAGGATCGGGGTTTGCGAACCATTGCGCGACCGGAATTCAATCGACCGGATCGGGACTTCCATCTTCGGGTTCTGGTACTCCAACACCCGGAGGTAGCGCCAGGCCGGGAGCTCGTTCAAGGTATTGGTCACCCGGACCGGTACCGGACGCGACTCCTCGTTCTCAGCGTACCCGTTCCACCAGTTGTTGCAGTTGCGCGGAATATCGACCTCAATCGTCTCTTTCGTTCCGTCGGCGTACCCGATGAAGTAGTCGCCGATCACGCCCGGCGTGCCCCAGGCCGCCGCGTGGAGGAAGTAGAGGTTCCGCACCTTGCGGTTGACCGGGATCGGCCCGGAGGACTCCGGCAGCGTCGGCGTCAGGTTGCGGCTCCGGAGGGTGATGACCGCTTTGCCGCCGTTCTCCGCCGGAACAATAAGGTCGAAGGGCACGCCGAGAAGAGTTCGCTTGCCGGTCTTCAGATCGCGCATATCGTTGAGGTTGCCCTCGTCGGCCCAGCCGCCCTTGCCGTCGCCGGCGGTTTGATCGGCGAGGCCCATGGTGCAGAAGGGACGCAGATCGATGGTGAACACCTTGGCCGGAGCTTCCGCGGGAGCGGCAAAATCGGGGAGGTGGGGGAGGCCGTGACCGGTCTCTTCCTCTCTCTTTTCGAGGAGAAGGGGCGGGGTTACGACCCGGATCGCGGCGCTTTCGAGCGCCTTCTTCAAGGCGGCGGCGGGGGCGGCGGCCCGGAGGTACAAGGGTTCCTCCGTCACGACGACCGGCGCGGGGAGTTCCACCCGGTTGCCCATGAGGTCGACGGCCTCGGTTTTCCCGGGCAGGGCGAGCTTGAGCTCCAGGCGGCCGCCGGGACCGCACCAGAGCAGCGCCCGGCTGCTTGCGGGGTCGGTCTTGTGCTGGAAGAGGATGGCGAAGTAACGCAGCTCCTCCCGCCGCAGCCGGGCGAAGAAGCGGGTGTAGTCGAGCTGTTCCTGCATGGCGGCGCGGGCCATGAGGTAGGGTTTCGGAGCCTGGTTGACGTCCAGCGCCGAGAGGTTCTCGAAGGCTTCCATCGAGTTGGGGTTAATGGGATTCTGGAAGTAGAGGAAGTTCTTCACGATTCCCTCCGACTGCAGCAGCGCTTCGAATTGCACCATGCCGATGGCGGTTTCGCGCCAATTGAGGGGCGGGCGTTTTTCCGGCGGCGGCAGCTGGGGGAACTCCAGGCCGCGCAGGAAGGTGGTGCTGCCCGCGCCGCCCTCGGAATCCCAGAGCGGCAGTTCGCGGCCGTCGCCGTATTTGACGGTGAGTTCGCGGAAGTGGGCCATGACGTTCTGCAGCCGTTCCAGCCGCTCCTCCGTCTGGAGTTTCCCCGAGAGATAGGCGTGGAAGGAGACCGCGTCGAGGTTCTTGAACGCCCCCGCTTTGGCGGCGCGGCGGTGCCAGGCGCGGGCCGGACTGGTGTAGCCGCCCGCCATCACCAGCGCGGTCGGGTCGGCACGGCGAACCGCCCGGACCGCCACTTGAACCAGTTCGGCGAACTCCTCCGGCGAAGCCTTCCAGAACATGCTGACGTCGGGTTCGTTCCAGATCTCCCAGCAGCGGACCTGATCCTTATAACGGCTGACCGTCTTGTATACGTATTCCTCAAAAGCCGCCGGATCGGGCTTCAGGCATTGATTGTAGCCCTTGGAGGGGGGACGGGGACCGCCCGCCGCCGCCCAGTTGGGCGTGGTGAAGAGCTGCCCCAGGATGGGCATCTCCATCGCCTTCAGCTGCGCGAGGATAGCGTCCTCGGTCCAGGTGAAAGCGCCGGATTCGGGCTGAACCTTCTCCCACCAGAGCGATTGAAGCATGTTGTGGTTGCGCATCCAATTCTGGCCGAGTTTCGCCGCCTGGCGGAGGTATTTGCCGCCCGCCCAGCTGTTGACGTGGCTGCCGAAGAAGCTGTCGGGGTCGGGTTTCTGCGTGATCTTCCAGCAGCCGAAGCTGGCGACGTCGCGCAGGCTGCCGTCGGGGAGGACGGCTTCGACCTTGTAGATGCCGCGCTTTTCCGCCCGGTATTCGCGGCGGATCACGGTCGAACCGCCCGCGGGGACCCGCAAGGCGACCTCCTCTTCGACCACCGGATTCAGGTGGAAGTCGCGCAGGGTCAGCCGGAGGGTGCTTTCGACCGGCGCGATCGCGGGGTTCTCGACCCGGATTTCAGCCTGGAACGGCTGGCCGGGTTCGACGATCGACGCTTCGGGGTCCGGCTTCGGCAGGGGGAAGCGGAGCGAGGCGAGGGGATTGGCGGAATGGGTCAGCTTCTCCCGGCCGCGCTGCTGGAAGTCGAGCGTGGTTTCCGCGCTTCCCGTTTTCACGCCGGCCGCCCGGGCGGCCCGGGCGGGGGAGACGGTGGGCCGCAGGATTTCGGCGGGCGAGAGGACGCGGTTCCAGACGGCCAGTTCGTCGTAAACGCCGGGAGCGGCGGCGAAGATGAACTCCCCGGCGGGGTGAATTGCTTCCGGGAAGACGTCGGTTTCGGCGGTCGAAACCGCTTCGCCGTCGAGCCAGATGGTTTTCTGACCGGCGGCGCGGTCCCAGGTGACGGCGACGTGGTGCCAGGAGTTCTCTTTCCAGCGTGCGGGGCGGTCGTTGCCGCAGCTGTAGTTCCAGCGGAATTTGCCGTTTTCGGTGCGGCCGGTCATGAATTGGATGCCCTTGGGGAACAGGGTGAGGGCGAGGTGGCCGGTCCGGCAGAGCGCCCGGCTGTCGTTGGCCGCGGGCAGGAAGCCGGGGCCGGGGGCGATCCAGAAGGAGACGGTTCCGGCGGCGGGGGTGACGACCCCGGTGGAGTCGAAGTCGAGCCGGTTCAGCCGCATGCCCTTTCCGGCGATGCCCGGCGCGGCGATGGGGGACGCTTCCGGCTGGTTCCGGTAGGTTCCGGAGCTGACGTCGGGAACCGTGCCCGTTTCGAAGGAGACGTAGAATGCCAGCTTCTCCCGGTAGGCGGCGGCTTCGGGGGGCGGCAGGGCTTTTTCTTCCGCCTTCTCCGCCAGGAGCTGCCGGGCGGCGTCGTCGGGACGCTCCGCCAGGAAGCTGATGTCGCGGGCGTCGAGCGGCCGGTTCCAGATGGCGATCTCGTCGTAGACGCCGGGAGCGTGGACGCCGAATTCCAGGGGGGCTGAGCTGGGGAGGGAGTCGGGGAAGCGGGTGGTGGTTTTCGTCCCCTGGAGGACGCCGTCGAGATAGAGTGATTTCTCCCCGGTTCCCCGGTTCCAGGTGAGGGCGACGTGGTGGAATTCGCCCGGCTTCCAGGCATTGATGGCGGCGGAAGAGAGGGAGTAATCCCAGCCGAAGCCCTTTTCGGGATGCGTTGAGCCGGTCATGAAGAAGAGGCGCTTCGAGGCTTTGGTCCAGTTGGCGGAGAGGTGGACTGCCCGGAAGAGCGTCCGGTTCTCTTTCGGATTAGCCGCGTCGTCCCAGCCGGGATTGACCCAGAAAGCGACGGTCCCGGCGGCGAGTTCCAGATTGGATAGATTGTTGTAGTTTAACGATTTATCTTGACTTATTTTGAGCCCCCTGCCGCTTTTGCCGGGAGCCGCTTCCAAAGCGGCGGCGGGACGCTTCGCGCCCTGCGCCACATCGGCGTCGGCGGAGGTTTCGAAACCGGCGTAGAAGAGGAGCCCGTCGCGCAGCTCGGCGGCGGCGAGAGAGGTGGTGAGAAGGAAGGCTCCGAGGCAAAGAATCCGGGGTAGAAACATACGGGGACCTCTTTTAAAATGATTGATGAAGTTTGCCGGGCAGCGATTTCAGGAGGTCGTCGGCCTCCTCGCTCCGGAGCTGTTTCAAGATGAATTCCGCGCCGCGCCGTCCCATTTCGGACTCCGGCAGTTCGACGTAGTCGAGAAAGGCGTAGCTTCGCGGATGGAACTCCCAGATCGAGGCGAAATGGGCGATCCGCTTCGCCGCCAGGTCGAATTTCGCCTCCAGCGCTTCGAGGAGAACGCTCTGGCGATAGGTGTAGTTGTAGCAGATCGCGCCATCCAGCCCCGGCAGGAGGCCGAGCAATTCGCGCGCCTTGCCGTGAAGCGCTTCGCCGGTGTGACAGAAGAGAGGGTGGCAGCGGCCCCCGGCGGCGGCGAAGGCCTCCCGGATAGCCTCGTAACGCACCCGCGACGAGTAGTGGACGACGGTGTCCTCTTCAAATTCCGGGCCGAACCAGGCGATGTTCCGGATGCCCCGCTTGAGATAATGGCGGGCCAGTTCGGCGGCTCCGGCGGCTTCGTCGAAGCGCAGGCAGTTGAGCGCGGGGTCCTCCGACTTGCGGTTGAGCCAGACGGTGGGGAGTTCGAGACCGGCGACGCGCTCGTCGACCTCCGGCGGAATCCAGCTGCCCGCGAGGCCGATGATGCCGTCCGCCGAGCGGATCGAGAAGAATTCCGGGAAGTTCACCTTCTTGCCGGTGAGGTCGATGAAGACTGACTCCACCATCAGCGAAAAACCGTGCTTCGCCAGCTCCCGCGAAGCGCCGTTGATATAGGCCATGAGGTGCGGATGCATCACCGAATCGAGTTCGCCGTACTGCGCCAGGATGCAGGCGATCCGGTTGAAGCGGTTCGAACGGATCGACCGCGCCGCGACATTGGGGAAGTAGTTGCGGTGCTCGACCACGGCGGCGATTTTGCGGCGGGTCTTCTCCGCCACCCGGACGGGATCGGTGAAGTAGAGCGACACCGTCTTCTGGCTCACCCCGACCTCGTCGGCAATCTCTTTCTGGTTGATCAGCATCGTCGAAAAAAACTCCGTGTCAATTTTGTATACGTATACATT
>JAVBRV010000302.1:0-3416 GCA_031547585.1 Victivallaceae bacterium | reverse complement strand
GATGGAAGCTGACGGCGTCGACGAGATGGAGCGCGTTCGCCTTCAGGCAATACTCCGCCCAGTTCGCAATGTCGCCGCCGTGGTCGCTGGAGAGGCAGAGGCCGAGAATCGTCACCCCGGGATCGGCGGCGCGAACCTCCTCGCTGGCGACCCGCAGATACTCCATATAGGCCTCCGGCGCGAGGAAGAGGTTCGGTTCGTTCATAACCTCACAGACCTGAAATTCCCCCTTGAAGTGCGCCATGAAGGCGCGTACGTAGAGCCGCCACGACTCCGGCGGCGGCAGGATGATATGGCCGCGCGCATAGGTCATCACATTCGGCGGATCGTTCTTGACGCGGGTGCTTTTCTTCCGCAGCCATTCCGGCAGATGGGTCGCCTCCCACGGGCGGAAATTCTCGATGAAGTCGCTGTCGCCGAAAACCGGCATCGGTGAAAAATGATACTTGCGGTAGAGGTTCATCAGGAAGTCCACTTGGCGGAAGTCGAATTTTCCCTCTTCCGGCTCGATGATCTGCCAGCGGGCCAGCTCAATGCCGGTGCCGTGTTCGCGCACCAGGCGGCAGCCCATCTTCGCCAGCAGCCGAAGCTGCTCTTCGACCGATTGCCCCTTGGCGAAGAAACCGGGACGGGCGGCGCGCTTCTCCGCAAAATTGACGGCGGCGTTGACGCCGACGCAGAAGTCGCGCCGCACATCGATCGGCTTTGCCTCGTAGCGGCCGATGACCGCGTAGTAGCCCGGCAGCGAATGCGGCAGTCCGTCGATCTCGACGCGGACGCCGCCGAAACGCTCCACCGGCTGCTCGAAGGGAATCGCCTTCGCTTCGCCCGCCGCCAGTTCGGCCTCCAGTGTGCGTTCGAAATGCAGCACGCCGGAATAGGCATCGACGCCCCGGAGCCGGAAGCTCCGCTTCACCGGCGCGCTCCCGAGGTTGTGGAGCCGGAGCTCCAGCTTCACGGTTGCATCGACGCCGCGTTCATAGAGCGTTTTCTCCGCGGCGACGGCAGCCTCGACCGGATCGGCGGGAACGGTGGTCGCCAGTTCGAATTCATCCAGCCAAACGTTGTTTTTCGGCACATTCGGGTTGTTATGCGCGCCGGGGCAGAGCTGAATGTGGTAGAAGCCCGCCGGTTCCTTGGTGGTGAAGGTGAAGGAGTGCTTCTCCCACCGGGTTGAGAGCCGGAACTCCCCGGAATGGACCAGCCATTGGTTGCCCGGAGTAACCGTGTAGACGATCACCCGCAGCGGCGAACCGTCGACGTCGCTCCGCGCCATGACCGAAGCGGTGTAATTTTTCTTCGCTTCAAGCGGAAATTCCCGGCTGTGGAGCTCGAAAAACTCGCCGTTCGGATTCTCGATGCGGAGGCTCTGCCGTCCGGCGGCGGGATTTTCACGGTCCAGCTGGAGAGGGAGGAATTTCAGTTCCGGGTTACGGACCGGGTCGAGGATCCGGTTGAGGGCGTAGCCGTCGGTTCCCAGTTCGAAACCGGGGTTGAAAACGGCGTTTCCGGCCGGCAGAAGAAGCGGCGCGGCGGCGGCGAAAAAGAGGGACAGATGTTTCATGGTAATCACGGCCAGTAAGGGTTGGGGGGACCAAAGGCGGGAGAAGCATAACGAAGCACGAATTCGTCGTACGTCATCCGGTCCGGATCGGACAGGAGCGTCTGGACATGTCCGTCGACGAAAAGGTGATTATCCATCTTCCCATTGTGGCGGCGGGCGAGCCACTTGTAGACTTCGGCCTTGCTGTGCAACTCGCGCTCGCACTCCCAGACGGCGCTCTTGTCTTCGGACCCGTCCCGGGCCATCAGCATAACATCCCACATAATGGAGATCTGCGACGGGAATTTGCACCGGTTGATTTTCTTAGGACCGCCATTCGGAGCGGCGTTGGCGTTGGTCTTCCGGCTCCAGGCGAGACTGGTGATCCGGCGGTTCCCGTTGGGGTGGATGAAAACGTCCTTCTCATCCGCCGCAGGGCAGAGAAAAACGCTTTTCACCGGCATCACCTCCAGCGGCAGCTGCCCGCCGTTGATAAACGGCCAGAGCTGGACATACCAGGTGGGCGAACTCCGTACATCGCTCAAATAAACCGACGTTCCCGACACGTCGCAAACCACGCCGGAAACAGAGACACCGCCGTAGGTATCGGCATAAGCAATGGCGGCCGTGCCGATCTGCTTGAAATTGGCGGTGCACTGGATCGTCCTCGCCCGGTCCCGCGCCTTGTTCAAGGCGGGCAGCAGCATGGCGGCCAGAATGGCAATGATGGCGATTACAATGAGGAGTTCGATAAGAGTGAATTTGCCGGATGCCCGGGATCGAGAAAGATGCTTCATCTGAACCTCGCTCAGTTATACGGAAATATCTTTACATTCCGCTTGCTTTTTCGGTTTCTATCTATATTATACTATAAAAGACACGGATTGAGAATGAAAAAAATCGGGGAAGGCATATCTTTTTATGGTGAAGCTCATCCGGCAGACGGAGATTGAAACCCTCTCCAGCGTTCTTCTGTGGCGTCTTTTCGAATTCGGCAAAGCCCATTTCGCCTGGCACGGACGCAACTCCTACAGCTTCAACCGGATTTTCCTGATCCGGGAAGGAGTCGTCGCCATCCGCAATTGGACGAACGACCAAACACTGGAATTGCGCGGCGGACAAGGAGTTTTCATGCCGCCCGGCATCGACCTTGAATTCGATTTCTCCCCGGATATCCGCCTTTACAGCCTCCACTTTCAGCTGGAACTGCTGCCGGGCATCGACCTCTTCTCCGGCAATACCAAATGCGCCGAATTCGAATTGGCCCCGAATGAACTCGAGGAAGCCGAAGAGCTCGTCACCCACAGGAACGATTGGCGCAACTTCTTCCGCTTCGAACGGTTCCGACAAGGAATACTGCTGCGCCTGACCCCCTATATCACCTTCGAATGCAGCCGCCACCTGGAACTCCTGCCGCGTTACGAAAAACTCTTCCGCTACCTCCGCAACGAAGCAAACGCGCAAACCACCGTGAAAGAACTCGCAGCCGTAGCCGGAAAACGCTACGACCGCTTCAGCCGGGAATTCCGGGAGGAATTCGGGAAAACACTGGGCGAATTCCTGACGGCCGAACTGGGACGGCGCGCGGAAGCCATGCTCATCGGCAGCGACCTCTCCGTCAAAGAAATTTCAAGCAAACTCGGCTTCGGAAACGAATTCTATTTTTCAAGATTCTTCCGAAAATGGGCCGGTGTATCGCCAAGCATATTTCGACGCCGCGCACAAAAAGACTTAAGTTAACATCATATGGCTTAAATCACATAAGCTTATTCCAATTATAAGTCAAATTGAGGATGAGACTTTTGATGATTGTGGAATTGCGGGAACGTCGGAAGTCGTTGCCGCTACCGGAGGTAACGGAAATGATTTTCGA
>JAVBRV010000351.1:0-6340 GCA_031547585.1 Victivallaceae bacterium | reverse complement strand
CTTTTCATTGCGAAAACAAATGGTTTTTCACCCTTCCCCCAACCCCCCATCCCGCTTTTCCAAAAAAAACGGGGTGGCTCCAATTGCGTTTGCCGTTGGCAAACGCAATTGGCAGAGGGGTTAGAAGGAGGATTCTTCGGTTTCAATGCGGCGCATGCTCTCTTCGGGGAGAATTAGGTGCGTCTTGAGCTCATGGGGAGAGTATTTTCGGATTTCGCGGCGGGTCAGGTAGTTGATGACGTTCATCAGGAATTGGGCGTTGTCGGCTTCTTCGATGCGGAAGGGCTGCATCCAGAGGGTGTCGCTGATGAAGATGGCGCGGCCTTTGCCCAGGTCGCCGCCCAGGACTACCGGTTGATTGGGGGCGCGCTGGTCGTTTTCAGCGGTTCGCACGAGGGGGGTGAGTTCGCAGCCCTTTTTCAGCCGGTAAGTCGGCAGGGTGAAGAATTGAAGGCTCTCGAGGTGCCGGGTCACCGGATGGTCGGCGAAGTCGGTCGCCTTGATCTGCATCGCGTCGTCATAGCCGCAGGAGGCCGGATTGCGGGGGTGAGGGCCGCGGTCCCAGCCGAGCTTGCGCCCGAAGAAGGCGTTGAGGCGCTGGTTGCCGTTGAGGTGCGAGCCGGGGGCGGAGCTGCCGGCGATGAAGAGGCTGCCGCCATTGCGGACGTAATCGATCAGCATCTCGTACAGCGGGTGGTCCGGCTTTTCGAGCGGACGGATGCCGTCGAGATGGGCTTCGGCGAGGAAGACCAGATTGAATTTCTTCAGCAGCTCCGGGGTGATGGTTTCGAGCGGAGCTTCGACGCTGCCGATTCCCTCGGCTTGCAGGAAGGCCGCCAGTTGCGGATAAGCCTTGCGCCCGAGGTAATCGCGGTTGATCCGGGCGAAGAAGAGCGCTTTCGGCCCCGGAGCATCGGGCGCTGTGTCGCGGTCGAGCTCTTCGATCTTGCGGATCGCCGCCAGTCGGAGGGGGGAGGGGGTGTGCAAGGGCAGGGGCGATTCCGAAACCTCTTCGAAGAGCAGCGCGGCGGGGCGGCTGGCTTCAACGGTCATCTTCCAGCCCTGCTTCGCCAGTTCGGCGGCGGTGGCGGTCGCTTCCGGCTGCCGGTGATCGCGGAGGTTGCGGATTCGGTAGTTATAGCCTGTGAGGAAACGCTTGGGGATGGCGAAGGCGACTTCGCGGCTCACGCCGCCCCAGTTGTGCACGTAGGCGAGGAAGCGCTTTGCGTCGCCGGAAATGCGTCCTTCGAGATAGGCGAACTCCGCTTTGTCGCCGCTGTCGAGGAGCCGGATCGTCGGCTCGATTCCGGCGGTCAGGGGGGCGATCCATTCGTGGATGGCGAAGAGGTCGAGGTTGGCGGCGACGAAGATCACCTTCCCTTGGCCGCGCCGGATTTCGGTCACGGCGGGGGAGCCGTCGGCGTAGCAGGCGAGGGGGGTCGCCCCATCGGTTGCGACGGCGACGCCGATGGAACCGGTCATATCGCCTTTCTTCAAGGGGAAGGCGCGGCCATGCAGCATGATTTCGGGCTTCCCGGCGTAGTCGCCCTGGCGGAGGATTCCGGCGTAACGGTCAAAATCGGGGTCCTCATAGCGCTCGAAGGTCTGGCGGAAGGAGTCGAAGGTGACGACGGCGACGCCGCCCGCTTCGACGTAGCGCTTCAGGTGCGCGAAGGTTTCGCCCCAAACGATCCGGCAGGAGGGGTAGAAGAGGATGGGCGTCTTTTCCGGCGTGACCCTCCGGATGTTCTTCTCGCTGTACACCGCCGTCGGCAGCTGTCGGAAGGCGAGCGCTCCGAACCAGCTCATATAGTCGAGGTAGAAGTTTTCCAGCCGGGTGGGGAGCCCGCGGAAGTAGAGGTAGGGGAGCAGCATCCCCGCCTCTTTCGCGCGGGCTTCGCGGGCGGTGGGCATGGCGACGAGGGCGGCGGAGTTGACTTCGAGGGCGACTTCGGGCATGAAGGGGCGCCAGCGGTCGTCCCAGTTCCACAGGGTGACGGCGGAGGCGCCCTGCATCATGTAGGTCCAGAGGCGCGAGGCGTATTCGCCTTGCCCGTAGAGGCGGTTTTCGCTGACGAGGTCGTGGGGGAGGAGGTGGAGGTAGAAACGCAGCCCGTTGGCGTAGTTCGACCCGTCCACCAGAAAGGTGATCTGGTTCTCTTCGCCGAATTTCAGGAGGGAGCCGACGTTGAGGCGGTACTCGGCGTTCCAGCCTTTGGGTCGCCCGGCTTCGACGCCGTTGATCCAGACCACGCCGCTCTGGGCGACGCCTTTGCCGGCCAAGAGGAAGATCCGGCTGCCGTCGAGGTAGCTCTGGCGCAGCTCCCCGGGCAGGCGGAAGCTCGCCCGGTACCAGCCGAAGCCCTTTTTGCCGAGATATTCGCGGGTTTCATCCCAACAGCCGGGGACGGCCATGGTTCCCCAGGGGGAGTCGTCGAAGCCGGGCTGGTGGTAGTCCTTCTCGAGGCCGGAGTTATCGGCTTCAAGCGTGAATTTCCAGCGCGCCGGGAACTGGGCGAGGCAGTTTTTCGCCATGACGGCGAGGTCGGTTCCGGGGGCGGCGACCCGGGTGACGATGTCCTCGGGGTTGATGATGGGCTTTCTGGAGTTGGTGCGGAGGAAGTTGTGGTAGAGAAGGCCGTTGGTGACCGACTCCAGCACGCAGGCGGGGTCGGCGGGCTTCCCCCGGTAGTCGAACATGGTGATCCAGGTGTGGAGGAGGTTGATGTCGATCACCTCTTCCAATAAATCGGGGTCGAGCGCGGCGTAGCCGTCGGCGTAGTGGCGGTGGCCGCGCCAGTCGACGCTCCAGGGGGCGTCCGAGAAGGTGCGGAAGTGCTCTTTCATCGTCTGGAAGCCCGGCATGAAATCGAGCTGAAGGAAGCGCAGCCAGTCGTAGTACATTTCGGGGTGCTTGGCCCGCATCAGGTTGCGGTATTCGTGGAGCGCGGTGCCGTCTTTGGCGGTGCGTCCGAGGTGGGGCGGAACCGCCGCCTCCCAGTCGGCGAAATCGCGCTTCCAGACCCGGTTCGCTTCGGCGAGGGAGCCGTATTTCTCTCGCGCAAAGTCGCGGTAGCCCTGCAAGACGCGCGAATGGCTCGGGGTGTAGCCGAGCTCGTTCCAGCACTCGAAGGCCATCAGCGGCATGGATTTCAGGAAGCGGAAGCGGCTCCGCCAGTCGTGGTAAATCAGCTGCCGCCCTTCGGGGGTGTTGTGGTCGAAGGCGTAGAAATGGTTGCCGGGGGCGTACATCCGGCGCAGCCCTTCGCTGCTCTGCAGGGCTTCCGGCGGGAACCCCTGCTTGTAGTTGTAGTTGCCGCCGTCGAACTCGATGATGAAATTCTGGCGGGTGACCTCGCGGACGGCGCTGATGGCGGGTTCGGAGTCGTTCCAGCTGAAGAGCACCTCGTCCTTTTTCTGCCGGAAGCTGAAATTCTTGCTCCAGTCGAGGGTGACCATGGTGTGGCCGAGAAGACGGGCCATCCAGAGGGAGGGCAGCTCCCACTGACCGCCGCCGAGCCCGTAGTTCCCGGCGAAATAGAAGGGGCGGCCGTCGCGCGTCAGGTAGCCGTCTTTGATTGCGAAGGCGTAGGGGAGCTTCGGCAGGGGGGCGATGCCGTTGTCATCCGCGGGAGGGGCTTCCATGCGGAGCGGGCGGCTGTTCCCGGCGGGGGGAGGGGGCGGGGGCGCGCCGGTGAGTTCGAGGGAAAGGTCGTCGAGCCACAGCTCCATGACCCGGCTGCCGGGGCCGCGCTGGAATTGGATTTGTACAAAGAGGGGCTGCCGCAGGAGTTCGGGGGGAATGAGGCACTCCGCCGCCATCGGCTGCCACTCGTTTGCCGCGCCGAGCGGGCGGCGCAGGGTGAAGGGCTTGCCGGTTTCGGCGAGGGCGGGGGTGAATTTATTCCCTTCTCGGTGGAGAAAGCGCAAGTAAACCACGCCGCCGTCGCCGAGGTGAAACAGTGAGAACGTCAACCGGCAGGGGGCGTCCGTTCCGGCGGCGAGCGGAATTTCCCGCGAGAAGAGCTGGCCGAGTTTCTGCCCGTCTTCGCCATTGTGGAGCCGGAAAGAGCGCCGGCCGGAGCGCGCCTTCGCCGCCGTCCTTTCGCCGCAGCCGGGGGTGACGTGCTTCCAACCGGACTCTCCCTCTTCGAAGCCGGGGTCCGGGACCAGGTTGGCCGCGCCGAGGAGAAGGGGGAGGAAGAGGGCGGGGAGGAGGCGGTTCACAGGAAGTACTCCTTCTTATTGTAGATGCTTGCCGAAACCGGTTTTACGCTGAAATCGCTCCAGAGGAGGTTGACCGCGCTGCCGCCGTGACCGGCCCCGAAGGGCATGCCCTGCCCGTGGCGGAAGTGGAGCGTCCAGCTGGTGGGGTCGGATTTCTTGTAGTTGTTGACGTGGCTGATGCCGTTCCCGCTGTTGCGGTGATCGGCGAGGAGGATGATCCGGTGGTTGGGCAGGCGCTGGATTTTGGGATAGAGCCCCATGCCGCTCGCGTCGCTCGGTTCCACTCCGGAGAGGCAGGCAATATTGAGGTTGTACTGGGTGTTCCAGACCTGGCTCTCCGTAACCGGGCAGATGAAGATGGAACCGGCGGGATAACCGTTGACCGAGGTCGAAGGCGGCACCTTGACCCGGGTGACTCCCATCAGGGCTTCGAGCTTCTGCAAGGCATAGTTGCCGTTGTTGGTCGATGAGGCGTTGTCGGTGTCGCCCGCCATGAACCAGCCGTCGTAAATCTGCGTATACTGGGCGGTGCCGAGGCCGAGCTGCTTCTGGTTGGCGACGCATTTGAGGTCGCGCGCCCGGCCCCGCGCCTTATTGAGGGCGGGCAGCAGAATCGCCGCCAGAATGGCGATGATGGCGATAACGACTAAGAGTTCGATCAGTGTGAATGATTTTCTTTGCATATTCTTCACCTCAGGTAAGTTGAACCGGGTAGGCATAATTGCCGCGATAATCGTTGAGTTTGTCGTCGGCGAGGCGGCGGATCAGGTCGAGCTGGAAGCGGTTCATTTCGTCGCGCCCCTCCGCGCCGAGAGAGGCGTACCGGATGGCGGGGTCGCGGTCGAGGCGGACGGTCCCGTCGACGACGATCTCGTGCTTCCCGGCTTCAAGGGGAATGGCGGAGGCGCGGATGTCGTCGATCCAGCGATTCGGGTTGAGCAGCCAGAGCTGGTGGATGATGTTGGGGCGGAAGCCGGAACGTTCCAGCTCGGCGATGACGGCATGGCGCACCGCGTCCTGCTCTTCCGCCGGGGCGAGGGAGGAGACGACCACGGGATAGAGGCGGCATTCGATCCCTTCGGCTTCCGCTTCGCGGACGAATTCCTGCAGGGCTTCCTTCAGATTCCGCTCGACCGGCTGCTGGGAGCGGAAGAGGAGCGCGATCTTTTTCCCGCCGGTCTCCCGCGCCCGGTCGAGCGCCGGGTGGAAGTAGGGGCGGCTGAAGCCGAGCCGGTTGTAGTGAAGCCCCGGATAATCCCCGTTGGGGAAGTCCCCGGCAAACAGCACGGGGAAGGGGAGTCCGAGCACGGCTTCGACCTCTTCGCGGCGTTCGATGCCGAGTACCACGGCGGCGTCATGATGACGGGTGGCGAGGCGCGCCACCTCGTCGCGCAGGATGCGCGTCCGGTACGACGGCGCGTCGCTGCGGATATGGACGGTGCGGAGCTGAAAGTTGACGGTCTCCGCCGCTTCCGGGCTGAAGGCGACGTCGATGACTTCGCGGACGAAGACGTTCCGGGGGGAGAGGGCGAAAATAAGGTAAAGCACTTCACGCACTTCCGGCTCGGAAGCAGTGGCGGAGACAAAGACCCCGCGCCGTTCGCGGCGGTAGATCAACCGGCGCTTCTCCAGCTCCCGCAGCGCTTGCAGCACGAGGGGTTGGCTGACATGGAACTGCTCGGCTAACTCGCGTGTTCCCTTGATCTTCGCCATCGGCGACAGCCTGCCGGAGAGGATCTCCCCCTCCAGGTATTGAACGATTTCCGCCGTCCGGCTGACCGGTCTTTCGATTGCTGACGCCATGATGAACTGCCTTTTTTGATAACATCTGATAATATTATACCGGAAGAACCGCGCCATGTCAAGAGCAAGCACCTGATTTTTTGCAAGTTTTTACACTTTTGAGCGGCCCACGCGACGGCCCTCTCGTCTACCGCGCCCATTCTACCCGACACCCCTTACCCCGCTTTTTTTGCGGGGATGGGGTGGGGTTCGGGGAGGGGGCGGGGGGGGGTTTTTTTAGGGTAAAAAAAAAACACCCCACCACCCCCCCAAAAAAAACCCAAATAAGAGTTAAGAGGGGGGGTGGGGGGGGGGCGGGAGCAGGGGGGGC
>JAVBRV010000144.1:0-4493 GCA_031547585.1 Victivallaceae bacterium | reverse complement strand
GCGAAAATTCCCTTTTTTTTCCGTAAAAAAAAGGGTTTTCGCCCCTCCCCCAGTTCCCACGACTATTTGGTAAAGGAGAGGAGGCGGGTGATTTCTTCGGGCCAGAGGGTATCGTCGATGGTTTCGAGGATGAGGGGGATGTTGTCGAGGTTGGGGTCTTTCATCAGTCGTTCGAAGGTTTCCCAGCCGAGGTATCCGTGACCGAGGCTGTCGTGTCGGTCGAGGTGTCCGCCGAGGGTGCTTTTGGAGTCGTTGAGGTGCATTCCTTCGAGGAGTTCGAAGCCGATGAGTCGTTTGAATTCTTCGAATGTTTTCTCGTATCCTTCGGGGGATTTGAGGTCGTATCCGGCGGCGTAGGAGTGGCAGGTGTCGAGGCAGACGCCGACGCGGCCGGGCCGGTCGACGGCTTCGAGCATGGTGGCGAGGTGGGTGAAGGCGTATCCGACGTTGGTGCCCTGGCCGGCGGTATTTTCGAAGACGGCCATGACGTCGGGGACGGTGTCGAGGGCTTCGCGGACGCCGGCGGCGATGATTTGGAGGTCTTCGTCTTCGGGGACTTCGTTGAGGTAGCTGCCGGGGTGGAAGTTGAGTTTGGTGAGTCCGAGCCGGCGGCAGCGTTCGAGTTCGTCGATGAAGGCGTCGAGGCTGCGGCGGCGTTTTTCGGGATCGGGCTGGCCGAGGTTGATGAGGTAGCTGTCGTGGGGCAGGATCTGGTTGGGGGCGTAGTTGAAGCGGCGGCAATTTTCCTTGAAGGCGGCGATGGATTCGGGGGTGAGGGGGGGCGCGACCCACTGGCGCTGATTTTTGGTGAAGAGCGCGAAGGCGGTGGCGCCGATTTCGTGGGCGCGGATGGGGGCGTTTTCGACGCCGCCCGAGGTGCTGACATGGGCTCCGACGTATTTCATAATGGTCTCCTCTGGTTGTGGGTAATATAGCTCCTTTTCCGGCGGGATGCAATAAAAGATACTTGCTTTTGCCGACGGCGTGAGGTATTGTAAAAAAATGACAAACCTTCTCCGACATCCGACATTCTGGCTTCGCGCGTTCCTTTTTGCGGTCGCGCTTCTTTTCATCGCCGGGTGCGCGTCTATGGAGACGCTGAATCCCCCGTTTACTTCGCCGCGCTTTGAGGTGGCGGGGCCGGTGTACTGGCACTGGCGGGCCGACGGATTGCGTTCGGCGGGGGTGTTCCCGGTGGCGCATTTCTCCAACACGCTCAACTGGGCGGGTCCTTTCTGGCTGCGTTTTGCGCCTCTCGGGGTGGATGGCGGCGGGATTTTCCCTTTGCTCTGCTTTACCGGCGACTTTTCGGCGGTGGCTCCGGCGTACTGGCGGCATTACGAGGGCGAGTGGAGCATGGCGGGATTCTTCCCTCTCTTCCAGTGGTCGGATGGGGGGATGAACTATGCGGGGCCGGTTTTCTGGAACGCGGGGGGAGGGGGGATGCGCGGGGTTTTCCCTTTCTACCTTCGTTCGCCGGGGGAGTGGAGCGTGATCGGGCCTTATTTTCAGTTCGACCGGGGTGGCGCGGGGATTTTCCCTTTGGGATATTATCAGCATGACGAATGCTTGACGACGTTGAATCTCGGGGGATTTCTCTGGCATTCGCGCCTTGCCGGCTCCGGCGGCAGTTATTTTCACGCGCTTTGGCCGTTCTGGAGCTTCGCCCGCGATTACCGCGACGCCCGTCCCGGCTGGAGCCTCTGGCCGCTGGCGACGCTTGACCGGGGGGAGGCGGGGTTCTTTCTGCCTTCGCTCTTCTGGAACCGTTTTGAGCGCGAAACGCCCGCCGCCGGCTGCCGTCTGCCCGACCCGGAAACGGGGGTGGCCGAACTGGAGTCGGCCCGTGAATTTTACTGTTTCGGGCTGGCCGGGAGCGAACGCCGGGTCTACCGCTTCTGGCGGTCGGATACCTCGCCGGAGTTGAAGGCGGGAGTCGCCCGGCTCTCCCCCCTGAATGGGCAGGAAGAGCGGGAGTTCTGCGAGAAACTGGCGCTGCTCTACTGCGACACGGCCGTCCGCACCCGGTTTTCGCTGCTCGGCGGACTCTATGCGGCGGAGGGCGAGCCCGGCGGGGAGACTTGTCGAAGCTATTGCTGGGGGCTTTTCGGCGAAAGGATGGCGCCATGAATTTTCTTCTGCCGCTGGCGGTGGTGGCCGCGTTGCTCCTTTTTACGCTCTGGCCCCTCTTTTTTCGGGGGTGGAAGCATTGGCGGAAGCTGGTGATCGCCGACACATTACTTATTCTTCTATTAGGGGGCGCGGTGGCGGCCTGGCATTCGGTTTCGCGCACCGGCCTGCAGCGGAACGAGGCGCAGGCGGTTGAAACGGTGCGCCTCTACCTCGAAAAAGGCGGGGAGACGAAGGAGTTGCTGGGACGGGTCCGGAGCGCTCCCGGGAAGGACGCGAATGAGCGCTGGTTCCGGGCGGCGAAGGAGGCGGCGCGATGAACCTTCTTTCCCTGCTTTACCTGGCCTTTTTCGGCGTGGCCTTCGTCGGGCTCCCGGTGTGGATGATCGGCAAGCTGAAGGAGCCGGGCTGGGTGCGTTTGCTGCTCGGCTTCAACTACTTTTTTCTGATTCTGGCGCTGTTTCTCTTTCTCAGCACGCTGGTCGAGGGCAACGCCCGCGGTGAGCGCTGCGCGAAGAACTGGGAAGCCGTCGGGAGACAGCTGGAAACCCGGCCCGCCGAAGAGGTGATCGCCCTCCTCGGCGAATGGCTGGCTTCGGAAGGTGACTATTCAGTCGAGAATCTTGCGAAAGCAGTCGATCGGGGTGCGGGCGTAGCCGACGCCGATCTGCCCGCCGCTCACCCGTGAGAGGATGCCGCCGTGCATCTTGGGGGTGACGAGGGTTTCCACGGCGCGTTCCGGCAGGATTCCGGCGGGAGCCGCGCCGCCGAGCGCCGGGATCGCAAAGCGCGGATTCACCCCGAAACAAATTCCGGCCATCTCCCGGCATTGGCGGAGGCCGTCCTCGAGGGTTTCGCCCCGCGCGGCGAGGAGGGCCGGGGCCGCCGCCGCCGCCATGCCGCCCAACCCCCAGGCTTCGACGTTGCTGGAGTCGCCCAGCCAGGGAGCGGCGTCGGCGTCGGAGTATTCCGGTGAGAAGTAGAAGCCGCTGAAGGTGGGCGCGGGCGCGGTGAACCAGCGTTCGCCCTGGCCGCTCACTTTGACGCCGAATTCGGCGCCGTTGCCGCACATGGCGGTGACGAGAGTCGCCCCCGGCACGCCCCCGGCGCTTTTCAACGAGGCGACCGCCGAGGCGCAGCCCGCGTGGTGGACGAAGCGGCGGCAGCTGGTGATCCATTCGAGGAGGGCGAGCTTCTCTTCGGCGGGGGCCTCCATGGCGAGGACGCCGGGGAGGAGCTGCGAGAGGAAGAGCTTGTCGGTGGCGGCCTGGCGGGTGTGCTCTTCGTCGCCCATCAGGAGCCCTTCGGCGAAGAGGTTGGCGATGTTGATGCCGCCCCCGGCGCGGAGAGCGGCGTCGAGCAGCGGCGCGAAGCGTCCGGCGATAGCGTCCAAGTTGGCGTGGATGGCGGGGTTGTAGACACCCCAGCCGCCGAGGCCTCCGCCCTCTTTGCCTTCGATGGGGGGAGCGACGGCGACGATGCCGGAATTTTTCTCTTCGACCACCAATACCGCCATCGAGTAGGAGGTGATTCCCGCCCCCGGCGCGCCCGAGCCAAAATCGTTGGCGGCGCGGAGCTCGATCTCCCCCTTTTCGATCATGGCGACGGCTTCGGCCTCGTTTTTGGCGAGCCCTTCGAAGAGGGCCGCGCCGACCGCGCCTTTCCGGTGCGGGCCGCGCATGGCGGAGAATTCGATCTCCGGGCCGGAGTGGAGAATTACGTTCTTCTTCAACCCTTTGACCACCTCCCCGGCGCGGCGGCAGCCGATGAGAACGGGTTCGGCGGCGATCAGTTTCTCATAGGCAAGGCGATTGGCTTCACACATTTTTCAAATTCCCATTTGAATTAAATCAAGTTTGATATTATAGTATATCCCAGCGGCTCGAAAAGTCAAGGCAGGTCGATATGGTTTCCTTTGAAAAAGTGGCGGCTGGGGTGTGGTTTCTCAAGGTTCCGTTGGGCGGAATCTGGACGGGGGTGTACCTTGCCGGGCGGACCCTGATCGACTCGGGGTGCAACCGCCGGGATGTGGATGAGGTGATCGTGCCCGCCCTCGCGGAGCTGGGCCTGACGCCCCCCGACCTCGAGCTGGTGCTGGCGACGCACAGCCATGGCGACCACGTGGGCGGACACCGCCGCCTGGCCGAGCTGGGGGCGAAGGCCTTCGGCGTCTGGCGGGGGGGAGCGGATAAACTGCGCGACCCCCTGAAATACAGCAAGCTGATCCGCCAATCCTTCCCGGAATACAGCCCCGCGCCGCCGCCGGTATTGGAGGGGGTGGAGCCGGAGCTGCTGCTGGACGACGGCGACTCGGTCGGCGGACTTCGCCTCTTTCATACGCCGGGGCATGATTCGGATGCGGT
>JAVBRV010000112.1:0-7699 GCA_031547585.1 Victivallaceae bacterium | reverse complement strand
CCGAAAATTCTTTCGGCAAGCGACCAGCGCTGTCCGCGCGCTGGACCGCGTCCCGGCTCGGCCGGGTGCGGTTTACTTTTTTTAGCAGAGAGCTTTGTTTTCTTTTAGTTTGCTTCGCAAAGTTTCAATGTCAATTCCTCGCAGCTCAACCCCCTCCCCCACCGCCATCGCCGCCGCCGTCCCCGCCGCCTCCCCGATCACCATGCATTGCACCGTCGGGCGAATACAGCCGAACGCCTCGTGCGTCGCCGAAATACACCGCCCTGCCGTCATCACATTCGCCAGCTTCGACACCAGCATGGAACCAAATGGAATCTCAAAAAACCAGCGCGGCGGATAGGATGTCTCGGGGTCGTTCAACCACGCCGGGCGCGGATGCGTGTCGATCGGATGCGCCCCGAAACCAATGCAGTCGGCGAAATGCTTCCGGTGGTAAATATCCTCGATCGTCAACAGATAATCCCCCGCGATGTGGCGCGTCTCCCGCACTCCCATCTCCGGAACCTGCAATAAATAGGCGTTTTCAAAACCCGGAATCCGCTTGATGCTCTCCATCCACCGCCCCAGCATCTCGGCCATCATCACCTCGGCGCGGGTGAGATCCCCGGCGTCGCAGCCGTCGAGGTTCTTCAGCTGCGGGCAGCAGAGCGTCACCACCCCCGGCGTCGGTAAGTTATACACCTGGATGCCTCCCGGCGTCTCCCCCTCGCGCATGATGTTGATGGTGGCGTTCTCGTTCCGCTTCAACCGCTCGTACGCCTCCTCGAAGGTGAAGCGGGCGAAGGGCTGCTTACGGTAATGCACCGGATTCTCCTTCAGCCACTCGAAGGTGGTGAGAAGATCGACGTTCCCCACCCGGAACATCACCCCCATATTCATCATCGTCCCCACCTCCGCCTCGGCGGCGCAGACATCGCGCTCGGTCACCCCGACGGTGTACTCCGCCCCCGCCCGGACCGCCACGTCACCGTCGCCCGAAGCGTCGATAAACTGTTTCGCCGGAACCACCTGTCGTCCGGACTTCGACTCAAGAACCACCCCCAGCACCCGGTCGCCCTCGCGCACCACGTCGACGAATTGCGAGTGGAGCCGCAGCTCCACCCCGGCCTCCTTCATCATCTCGAAGAGCATCCTTTTAAAGTCCTCTGGCGAGGTGAAGACGTAGCTCCCGGCGGTACCGGAGTTGCCGATGGCGCAGCCCGCCGCCATCAGCCGCTCGGTAATCTCCATGGCGATGCCGCCCGCGACATGCAATTCGCCCGGCGCGGTTTTCAGCAACTCCACATCGGCGGCGTGCTCGTGCGGACGCCCCGAAAATTTGATGTACATGGTGATGCCGGCATTCCCCGAAGTCAACATGCCGCCCAGGTAGCCGCGACTCTCGATCAGCATGGTTTTCGCGCCGCCCCGCGCCGCTGCCAGCGCCGCGACCACTCCCGCGGTACCGCCGCCGACCACCACCACATCCACCGCCGGAAGCACCTCCGCCGCGACCTTGCTCTCATACACTTCGCCCGTAACCAGCATAATCGATCCTTTCGTTGAAGAAACTGTTCGTTACGCTAATATTATGACCGAAAAAATGCAATTCGTCAACAGGATAAAACCACCGTTCATTTGACAAAATCACTTTTCTACAGTACAGTATGCTTCCGGAAAGGGAAATACGACATGACGCGGGAAGAATGCAACCGGTTCAATACTCTCTTCAATTCTCTGGAGAGTTTCAAGGAGCAGTTTGCCATCGGCAACTTCCGCCTTCAACCTCACGTGATGCACATCACCGACGTCGACCGGCGCGAAAACATCTGGCACGACCACCGAACCTATGAATACTCCTACCTTCTCGAAGGCGGCATGGATTACGTTTTCGACGACGGCAAGCTCGAAGTCGCCTTTGAACCGGGGGACGCTCTGATCATTCCGGCCGAGACCCGCCATCACTGGCAGGTGCGCGGCGGCGATGTGGTGATTTTCGGTTTCATGCTCTACCTCTCCAGTCGGGGAGAGGGCTCCCGGCTGGAGCTGGAGCGGTTGCGCAACGCCATCCGGCGGCGGCACTACCGCCTGCCGGATTTTCGCGAATTCGGCGAAGTGGTCGAACGCATTCTCAGCGCCGCCCGTAAGGACTCCGGCTATCTGGAGGAGAAGCTCCGCTGTCTTGTCTGCGAGGCTTTCATCGAACTTTTCAATCAGCTGCTGCCGCCGGAGAAACCGGTTCGCAACGTGTCTCCGGGACTTCAACTGCGCGGCAGCGACCCCCGGAACCTTTTCGACGCGGTTCGTTTTTACATTGCGGACAACGTCTGGCGCGCAGTGACTCCCGCCGAGGTGGGGCGTCATGTGGGGCTCTCGCTGAACCGCCTCAATACCGTTCTTCGCCAGGTGGGCGGCGAGACGGTCGGGCAGATGATCTGGGGGTGTAAAATGACTTTCGCCTGCGACCACCTGACCAATACCAACCGGCAGATCAAGGATATCGCGGCGTCGCTGGGGGTGGAGGATGTGGCCTACTTCTGCCGAAGGTTCCGGCAGCACCGGGATTGCTCGCCGGAAGAGTACCGGCGGGCAAACCGGCGCTGAAGCTATTTGCCCGCGGCTTCGCGGATGATGTCGGTGAATTCCTCCCGCGATAAGTCCCCGAGCTGCTTGCCTTTGCGGGCGAGCTTCTCGTTGACTTTGATCGCGGTTTCGGTCATCCGCTCGTGCGTCTCCTCGGAGCCGCCGACCAGGCAGAAATTGTCGCCCTTGGTGATGCGGCGGTGTTCGTCCCGGTTATCCAGGCCGACACCGACGAGAAGAGCGTCTTTTTCTTCCGGCTTTTCCGGCATCAGAGAATCACCTTGGTGGTCAGGGGGGTCACCAGGATATCCCAGAAATCCCCATTGTAGCCGAGCTCGCGGAGCATCCGGATGTGCGGCTGCAAAAAGCCGTAATCGGCCAGGTTGTGCGCGTCGGAGCCGAAGCTGAACTTCACCTCCGCCTCCAGCGCCGCCCGGACGAACTCCGGCTCCACCAGGTTCTGGTGGAAGTTCACCTCCGCCGCCACGTTGTTCTTCTTCAAGATCCGGATTACCGGTTCAATCAGGGGCTCGATGGGGAGCCGGTTCTTGAGCGCCGTCCGCATCGGATGCGCCAGCACCTTGATGGTCGGACTGGTGGTGACTTTGTCGGTCAAAAAGAGAAATTCCTCCATCATCTTCGCCTCCGAAGCCGGTTCCAGATGGTGAACCGCGCCCAGGCGGAAGTTGTTGGTCTTGAGGAGGTGATCCGGCACGATCAGGTTCCCCCGGCGGTCGACGTCGATCTCCAGCCCGAGGTGAAAGCAGGGGTTCGAGAGCGTATGGAAGTACTGCTCGTACTCCGGGTAGCGATCGATCCGGCGCGCCGACTCCATGCCTTCGATGTACCAGCGGCGGGTCTCCCAATAGTCGCGCGGAGAGAAATAGAGATGCCCCGAGTGTTCGGTCAGCACCGTGCCGGTGAGGTTGAGCAGCCGGCTCAGCGGCTCCTCGATCGTGATATCCATATTTTCGCCGCAATAGGCGTAGGGCGTGTGCGTGTGGCAGTCGAACCAGTTGAAGCCGGAGGGCAGCCTCAGCTCATCCACCCGGTATTGCACCGTGCCGTCATCCCCGAGATCGACGATCGCGTAGCTGAAGGGGCTCTCGCAAAGCGCCGGAACCGTACAGAAGGTCGCCTTCCCGTCATTGACCGGCTCGCATCCTTCATGGTAATGCCCGCCGATCGACAGCGTGCAGCCGACCTGGTGCATCCGGTTGATGATCTCCCGGGCGTTGGTGTAATTATAGGGACTCTTCGAGCGCCCCGGCGGAAACAGCGCGACGTGCTGAAAGCTCACCAGCTGCCCCGAAAAGCCTGCCCGCACCCGGTCGAAGCGATCCAGCTCCTGGCGGCTGCGCCGGGCGTTGTACCCCGGCTCGGTCGGGTCGAGGAAGGGAATGATCCGGACGTTCTTGACTTCCAGAAAGTCCGGCAGCTCCGGCAGGGTGTCGTAAAAGGGATCGGGCGCAAGGTCGTGGTTCCCCGGAACCGCGAGAAACGGCGCTTTAAGCGTCTTCAATACCCCGAAAATCTCTTTCAGCCGGTTGCGCGCCCCGATATCCGCCGCCAGCGGCGGGTCGATGAGATCGCCCCCCACCAGAACCACGTCGGGACGATCGTAGAGGTTGAGCATCTCCACCGCCCGCTTGAGGAAGAAGAGCGCGTAATCCCCGCGCCGTTTCGGATGGCGCGGATCATGGCAGCCGGAATAATGAATGTCGGAAATAACGGCGATTCGAATAGACATAGCGGTGTTGCCCCGGATTTATGATTTCGTTGTATGGACCCCCGTTACAAGATAGCATTCCCAACCTCATTTGTCAACTTGACAAACGCCCGGCAGTGGAATATGGTAAGCAAATGACACTGCTATTTGAAGGGAAATTATGAACCTGGTCACCACGCGTATTGAGATCGGCCTTGCGAAACCGCTGCGCTTTCTGCACCTCTCCGACTCGCACCTGACCTTCGCCGACGAACGCGACAGCGAACGCAAGCAGCTCCTCGCCGAGAAGCGCACCCGCGACTACGCCGCACCCGACTGCGTCTCTTACCTGAAAGAGGGAATCGCCTACGCCGGAAAGCATTGCGACCTCCTGCTCCACACCGGCGACCTGATCGATTTCGTCTCGTACCGGAATCTCGATCTCGTCCGCGAATACTTCGCGGGCCTCGATTACTTCATCGCCGCCGGGAACCACGAATTCAGCAAGTACGTCGGCGAAGCCTTTGAAGATGAGGCGTATAAGTTGAAAAGCCTGCCGATCGTCCAACCCGCCTTCGCCAACGACCTGCGTTTCGCTTCGCGCCAGATCGGCGGCGTCAACCTGGTGGGAATCGACAACACCTATTACCTCTTCAGCGAATCGGCGCTCCCCCTGTTGCAGAAGGAGATTGGCAAGGGGCTGCCCATCCTCCTGTTGATGCACAACCCCATCTACACCGAAGAGCTGCACCGGGAGATGACGGTCAACCGCCGGCGCGAGTGCTCCTACCTCGTCGGCTGCCCGCCGCACCTGGTGGAGAATTACAGCGAAGAGCGCCGCCGCCAGCAGATGCCGGACGCCGCGACACTGGCCTTCCTCGACTTCCTTCGCGGCCAGCCGCTGGTGAAGGCGATCTTTGCGGGGCACCTCCATTTTCACTACGAGAGCAAAGTCTTCGGGTGGCTGCCGCAGTACGTCACGGGCGGCACCTTCAAAGGCGACGCCCGCGAAATCATCATTACCTGACGAGTCTGCGTAGTTCGGCGAGATCGTCGGCGGTTCCCGCCGCCACGTCCGCCGGATTTTCATACTCGACGCAAAGGCATCCCCGGTAAAAGGTTGCGAGTTCATCGAGAATGGCCCGGTAATCGATCACCCCCTCGCGAAGACGGCAGAACGTCCCCGCCCCGAATCCGGCTTTGCTGACGCTCTTGAGGTGGGTGAAGCCGACCCATTCCCGCACCTCTTTAAGCGCCGCGAGCGGGTCTTCGCCGCCGTAGTGAAGGAAGTTGGCGGCGTCGTAGTTGAGCTTGACGTTATCCAACCCGACCGCCTCGAAAAAGCGCCGGCAGTCGGCGGAGTCGGCCAGGAGCCCGCCGTGATTCTCGACGATGACGGTGAGCCCGACCCCCTCCGCGCGCTTGCCGAGCTCCCGGAGCTTCGCTGAAATAACCTTCAGCGATTCCGGGGTATGCTCCCAGACTTCGCAGATGCGGAGGTATTCCGCGCCGATGCCGGCGATCAAACGGACGTCATCCTCCTCACCATCAAGCATCATCGCGGTCTCGAGCGCCGAGACGCCATTGGCCGCAAGGATATCGCGAATGACACCGGCGTTCTTCGCGCCTCCCTTCAGGGCCTGCGGGAAGCCGTCCGCCGGGCCGACCATGAAGCAGAGCCGATCGAGCCCGAGCGACTTCATCATCCGGCAGTAGTCCGGGAGTTCAAAGAAGCGTCCTCCCCACGGCGACGAACTGAAGAAAAAGGGCTGCATGGTCACTCCTCCCACTGGAACAGGAACTTCAGATATTTGTAGCGGTCGGCAGCGATCCGGGCGTAGATTTTCGGCGCGTCGGTGACCGGAACAACCTCGTCCCAGAGCCGGGCGTCGAACTTCCCCTCGGCGATGTACCGCAGTACCTCGCCTTTGCACCCCGCGTCGGTGGCGATGGAGCAAGTGATGCATAGGTCGCTGCAATTCCAACGGTGATAACGGGTAATAGTGATGGGGGCGCGGTACTGCCCCTGAAGGTGAACCCGACCGCCGGGACGAACGTAATCGGCGAGGAAGTCGACCGCCGCCGGGTCGCCGCTGCACTCGATCACGAGGTCGGCGAGGTTGCCGCCGTTCAGAGTGCGGATAGCTTCGGCGGGGTCTTTCTCTATCGAGAGATCGATGAGACAGTCGGTATACCGGCGTGCATGGGCAAGGCGGTTGGCATGGATGTCCACTGCGATCACCCGGCCCGCGCCGAAGATCTTCGCCAACTGCAGCGCGGAGAGGCCGACGCAGCCCATGCCGACCACCAGCACGGTGTCGCCGGGGTTAACCTTCGCCATGCGAATCCCCTTCAAGGAGACGGCGCCGAGGTAGGCGACCACGGCCTCCTCATAGCTGACCCTCTCCGGAATGGCGACGACTTCATCCATGGGATACGGCGAAGTGACGGGGTTCTTCACCGCGTAGGCGGCGCTTCCGCCCCAGGCGGCGCAGATGCCGGGGAAGGAGCGCACCTCATTGGCCATGACCCGGTCGCCGACCCGGAAGGGAACGCCGTTGTTGGTCCACGGCGCCTTGCCGCCGACATAGATCACCTCGCCCACCTCCTCATAGCTGGGAATGAGGGGGTATGAGAGGTTCGAATCGGCCAGCGCAATCCCTTCGTAGAGGGACATATCGGTGCCGAAGGAGACGCCGCTGTACTTGGTTTTGACGACGATGGAGTCGTCGGTGACCGGCGGGAATTCAACGGCACGCACCACCGCTTTCCGCTTCGCCTCAAAGACGATTGCCTTGCCCTGGAGAATCATGAATCAGCCCTTTCTTCTTGCATGGGAACACGGATGACCTCTATATTCCGGTCGCCGCGAAGGAGTTCCACGGCGCGTCCGATCGTACGGCGGGCAAATTCCCCCCAATCCGGCGCGAACCGGACTCCCGACGGGGAGAGCCAGTCCCCGACTTCGACCTCCGGCGGCAGTTCGCGGCGCAGGCGGTCGAGGTGGAAGGAGTCGGTGAGAATGAGATCAAAGGGTTCCCCGGGGACGGCCAGCCCGGTCTGCGACAGCGTCACTCGAAGTTCCGGCCGGCGCTCCCGGAAGAGCGGCAGCAGCTGTTCGCCATATCCCCGTGGGAGGTGAAGGAGTAAACTCCCCTTCCCCACTTCCGCAAGGCGACGGCTCCAACCGTCGACCGCGCCGGTGAAATCGTGGCAGACCGCGTTCACCCCCGAGAGAGGCGCGTCGGCGATCACGGGGAGTCCCCCTTCCGCCAGTCTCGCCGGGAGGCCTGCCGGAATGGCGACGCCGCCGGTGCACCAGACCAGCGCGGCCAGCGGTTGAGCGCGGAGCTCCTCCAGCAGCTCCATCTCATTGCCCCCTTCCAGCGTAAGATCGCGGAAGTTCAGGCCGCATCCCAGGATCTCCCC
>JAVBRV010000259.1:0-3264 GCA_031547585.1 Victivallaceae bacterium | reverse complement strand
CTTTTCCAAAAGAAGCGAAGTGGGGTGAATCCGCCTTTGCCGTCGGCAAAGCCGAATTCACCGAGGGGCAAGGGTGAGATACTTGTCGCTTTCGTGGTCCCTATGAGCCGTGCGCCACGGTTCGTTGTTTTTCGCATCTTTCACCAAAAACGTGGTTGACAATTTCATTTTCACCCTTATAGTATGATAAATCGTTACATCAAGGTGATTCATGGCGACTTTGAAAGAAGTGGCGAAGGAGGCGGGGGTTTCGACCTCGCTGGTGTCGCAGTATCTGACGCAGAACCCGACGGTTCGGCTGCGCGAGGAGACCCGGCGGCGGATCGACCGGGCGGTGGAGACGCTCGGTTATCGCCCTTCGGCGGTGGCCCGTTCGCTGCGCCGGGGCTCCACCCGGACCCTCGGCTTGGTTCTGGGGAGCTTGCAGAATCGCTTTTTCGCGCTGCTCGCCGATCTGGTTCTCCGCGAGTCGCGGGCGCTCGGCTATCAACTGCTGATCGGCCATTGTGAATCCAATCCGGAGGATGAGTCGGCGGCCCTGCGGATGCTGTTGGAGCGTCAGGTTGACGGGTGCTTTCAGTACCTGCCGGTTGCGGATCCGGAGCTGCTGGAACGTTTGCGGCGGCAGGAGTTCCCGATGATGATGTTCCGCGAGGAGGCGGCGCCGGGTTTTCTTTCGGCCCGTCGCGATTACGGGCCGGCGATCGCGGCAGCGGCCGCTTTCATCGGAAAGCGCGAGGCCGTCTGTGTGGAGCATCGCTCCGGCGGCTGGCACGAATTACTGCGTACACAAGTGAAGTGCCGCCGTTTCGTGGTCGATCCCGGCAGGGAAGGGGTGGCGCGCCTCCGCGAACTCTGTCGCCAGGCCCCCGAGACCCTCGTCTGCTACGGCTGGGCGACCACCGCCCGGCTGATCCGGCTGATCGAGGCGGAGTTTCCCGGCTATCAACCGGCGATTATCACCAACATTCACTTCGACTTCCCCGAAATGCGCAACTTCCGGATTAAGGGAGCGGTGGCGGTCGATCTGCCGCAATTGATTCGGGAGGCCGTCCGCGCCCTGGTCGACCGGGTCGAGGGGCGTCCCGTCGTCGATGTCACCGTGACGGCGAAATTCCTGCGGGCGGCGGAGTTCCCCCCGACCTTCAATCGCGAGGCCGGGGAGTGGGACGCCGATTTTTACTGATTTTTTTTTTATTATTTTGATGTAACGATTTATCAAAAGGAGTACCATCATGAAACACTTGAATCTCTATCGTTGGACCTTCGGCAACCACGAACCGCTCTCCATGTACCGGCGGATCGGCGGCGGCAGCACCGGCGGCGTTACCGGCGGCGCGCTGTGGCTCGACCGCTGGCACGAGTGGTATGACTCCGAGGCGTGCGTGGAGATGATGGCGGAGCAGGGCTTCAACATTCTGCACTGCCGTTTCTACAAAGGCATGGGGTGGGAGTTCGAGGAGGCGGATTTCCCGAAGGTAAGGAGCTTCGCCGAGCGCTGCCGCCGCCACGGTATTACGGTGCTCGGTTACGTGCAATTCTCCACCCTCTATTACGAGATCATGCAGCGGGAGGTTCCGCACTTGCGCGACTGGGCGGCCCGGGGGTATCGCGGCGAATTGCAGACCTATATGACCAGCTACTGGCGCTGGATGCCTTGCATCAACCACCCGGAATTCGTTGCTTACCTGGAGAAGGTTCTGGCGCTTATGCTGGATTCCGGCTGCTTTGACGGCGTGCTGTTCGACAATATTTTCGGCTTTCACTGCTACTGCGACCGCTGCCGGGAGGGCTTCCGGGAGCACCTCCGCCAATGCAATTTCGACTTCATCGACCCGGACTTCGCGGAGATGCCGCCGCCGGAAGCGCCGCCGGAGATCATGGACCCCATCCGGCAGGAGATGCTCCGCTTCCAGAACCGGAGCCGGGCGGAGGTGCTGCAAAGGATTCGGGGCTTCATCAAGGCGCGCAACCCGGAGTTCATCATCTCCGCCAATTTTACCTTGAACCGGCGTGAGAATTACACCACCTATTGCTGCGATCCGCAGCTTCTCGCTCCTTCGTTCGACCTGGTGCTGGCGCAGTCGGGCAACGAACCCGGCGCCGTTGGCGGCTGCGTGATCAGCCAGGTTCCGGAGCTGAAGATGGCCCGGGCGCTGGGCGTTCCCGCCGTTCCCCTGACCGACGCCGACGCCGCCGGGTTGGACGACGCCGGGCCGCGCTACGTCTGCGGACTCTTCGAAAACCTCTTCGGCGGCTCGGTTCCGGTCGACCGCACGGTGATGAAGCCGTTGCAGGGCGGAGCGCCCGACCTGAAGAAACAGGCGCGGCGGCGTCCGGTCCTCGCCGCGATGAAACAGATCGGTATTGAATTCGATGAACTCCTCAACCTGCCCGATTACGAGCCGGTCGGACTCCTGTACGCCGCCGAAAGCATTGCCTTTTCGCAGCGTTCCAACGAAACCTTTCTGCGGGCCGAGGCCAGTTTGCTGCGGGGGCATGTTCCGTTTCGGCGGCTGTTTGCCGACGCCTCGGGCTTCCTCCGGGCGGATTGGAAAGAGTGTGAAACCATCATTATCCCCGATGCGGCTTGCTTGAGCGACCGGCTGCTGGCGGAGCTGAAAGACTTCCGGGGTCGATTGGTTCTGGCGGGCGAACACTGCGGCGAATTCAACGAAAACTACCGGCAGCGCCCGGAGAATCCCTTCAAGGGAGTGGAAACCGTTCCGGTGACGCCGCACGAGATTTTGAGCGACGGCTGGCTCCTGAAGATCCGCCACCATGCCGACGATTGGAGCCAGCGCTTCCCGACCGGCGTCGAGCTGGAGATGCCTCCGGAGGCCCACGCCGTCATCAAGTGGCGTGACGGCGTGATTGCGGCTATCCTGATCACCGCCCCCGTTGCCTTGACGGAAGTCCGCATCCGCATCCGGCCGGAGCTGCGGGCCCCCGCCTACAGCTATCGCGGACTCACTGCGCAGTACGAAACCGTCCTCTGGCTGGATGACGCCATCACCTTCTCCGCCCCGGACGGCATGGCGATGCTGATTGACTCCTGTTTCGTGTAACAACCATATCTCCGCCAAACAAGCAAGCCTGTTTGGCGCCACCTCGCTTCTTTTGAGGGGAATGGGTGGGGTTCGGGGAGGGAAAGGGGCACTTTTATTAACCTGAAGAAAAGTGCCCCATTACCAACCCCAGTCCCAACGCGTTATCCGCCATAACCGGTGGGGGGGCCGCCGAGGTGGCGGTTGTGTTGGGCGG
>JAVBRV010000364.1:0-4878 GCA_031547585.1 Victivallaceae bacterium | reverse complement strand
CACGCCGTCTGGCGCGACTGGCGTGCCGGGAATCAGGCCGAGGTCGATCGCAACATGCACCGGGTCTGCCGGATCGTCGACCTCCTCAACCGTTACGGCGGGCTGGCTACCGGCAAGGCGATGATGGAAGTGAAGGGACTCCCTTGCGGCAACCCCCGGCTGCCCCTCCTGCCGCTGGCCGGAGCGGATCGCGAGGAAATCATTCGCAGCCTCAAGGCGATCCTGGCCGGAGAACTGGGAAATACGGATCAATAGGCGGGGCCGAATTCTTCTTTCTTCAGATTGCCCATCTTGCGCCAGGAGACATGGCCGTCCGCCCAGAGGCATTGGAAGCCGCCGTTGTGGCGTCCGGTCCAAATATCCGGAGCGTCCGCACCGATGTACTCGTGGAAGCGGGCTATTCCCCAGTAGCTGCCGCCGCGGTCGAAGAAAAGCAAGGTGGAGGAAGGATGCGGAACCATCTGCTCGCTGGTCCACAGCCGTCGGGTCGTTTCCCAGGTATTGAGCAGGTGTTTGTTCGCGATATAATCGTAGAAGCCATCGCTCCCCCGGTAGTCACTGGCAGGACAGTTGAGGACGTTTTTCGCGTCCCATGCCGCGTAGCGTGCGTCCTCCCACCGGTCGTAACCGAAATAGGCGGGGAGCGGTGCGTCCTTCTGCCACCAGCGGAAGCTCGGGGTGGTGTTCAGGGCCGCCTTCGGGTAGATGCCGCGGCTTCCTTGCAGGTATGAGGCGACGGCGTAACCAAGTTGACGCAGGTTTGAGGTGCAGGTGGCGGTGCGGCCCCGCTCCCGGGCTTTATTCAGAGAGGGCAGCACAAGGGCGGCGAGGATGGCGATGATCGCCACCACGACCAGGAGTTCAATCAGGGTGAAACGACGTTTCATTTTCCGCTCTCCTTATCGAGAATCAGCAGTATCGGGTAGTCCGGCACCATCAGGTTCTTCAGGGTGACCGTACCGCTTTCGACGGTGAATTCCACCGGGCGGCATTCGCCGGAGGAGAGGTCGAAGATGGTAATCTTCGCCGGAATCCGATCGGTTGTGACGGCCAGGTCGGCGGTGCGCGGTTGATAGTCGCTTCCGGCCCGTTCCGTCGACCAGAGGGCCAGCGAACGCTCCCCGTTGCGCTCGTCGGTGAAAGGGTAGAGGCGGCAGGATTTAGGCGGCGCGAGCGGGCGGTCGGAAGAGGCGGGCAGGTTCTTCGGCCGGTCGGGGGCGAAACGGAGTTCGAAAGTTCCCCACGCTGCCGGCTGACGGTGACGCATGCTCCGGGCGAGGCGTTGAATCGCGTGATAAGCCGGTTTCAGTGAGCCGTCGCGCCGCATCAGGCCGAAGTTGTCTTCCGAATTGTGGGGGCGGTCTCCCTTGCTGTAAAAATTGTACCAGGCGGCGAAGCGCACGCCGGAGCCGAGGCACTCCATCAGGCGCCTCTGGGCGTATTTGGCCTGCGCCTCCTCGGTGAAGCCGGCGTAGGAGCTGCGGTCGTCGACCGGCTGGAAGGTGGTATAGCCCTGTTCGGTCAGCCAGAGTTCGGCGGGGCCTCCGTGTTTTTTCGCAGTGGTCAGGAGGTCGGCGTTGATCGACAGGAGACTGCCCGAAGCGTCGCCGACGCCGACGCCGTCCCGGTTGCGGTAGAATTCGGTATCGCCGGCGGGGAGCCACTCCGGCGGCAGGTGGTAAGGGTAGGGGTGCATGGCGATGCCGTTTACGTGCTTCGACACACCCTGGCGCAACATCATTTTATTCAGCGCCGGGGAGCAGCCGAGGCCGATGATTCGGTATTCACCGGGAACGGCCTCATGAATTGCTCCGGCGGCGCGGTTCATGGTGTCGAGGTATTTATGTACCCAGGGCTGGAGGGCTTGGGTTTTCGGATCCCAGCCGTTCCAGGCGGCCGGCTGTTTCAGCGTCTTCGCCGCCGCTTTGCGGAAGTGGTTGAAGGGTTCGTTGATCAATTCGAAGGCGTGGACGTATCCCTTCAGCTCCTTCGCTGCGAAGCGGGCGAAATTCGCATACCCCTCCGGGTCGAAGGGATCCGGGTAGCATTTGCCGTTGTCGCCGTTGAGGACCAGGATTACCTTGAGCTTGCGGGCTTTGGCGGCCTCGAGCCACTCCCGGACGTAGGCGGGGATTTCGTATTTCCCCGGTTCCCGCTCGACGGAGGACCAGAAGAGGTCGTCGCGGATCCAGCCGACGCCGAGTTCACGGATGGCGTCAAGGGTCGACAGCGGTTCCCAGCCGCGGTGTCCGTAGTGGGTCTGGACGCCGAGGCGGTCGTCTCCGGCGCGAAGCAGGAGGGGGAGAAGAAGGAGGAAGAGGGCGAGGGGTTTCATCTGGTGTTACTCCGGCAGCAGTTGAAGTTCTTTGAATTCCACGGTTCCCGTCCGGTCCGGCTGTTCGACGCCCAGGAAGAGGTTGCGGGCGGGGAGGCGCGGCGTCCCGCCGCCCTCCTCCGCACCCCAGCTCTGGCGGCGATCGCGGAGCAGGTTGACCTGAATGTCCTCCCATTGGTTCGAGGGGGGCAATGGATACTTGTACTGGAAGGTCCGGCCGGTTTGATCCGTGATCCGCAGCAGCATGGCCGCCTCGATCGACGAACGGACGCGCAGGGCGACGCAAGGGCGTTCCGCCGGAATGATGAAGGAGCGTCCCGCCCCGGCGAATCTGGCGGCATTTCGCACGTTCAGGATGCCCGCTTCGCCGCGGACCTCCCAGGAGGCTTCGTCGCCTTTGCCGGTTCTGACCTCCCAGTCGCCGGTAAAGACCGGTTCGGTTACGATGGTTTCCTCTGCTGCCGGTTCGGTTCCCTCCAGCGTCAGCAGCACCGGGTGGTCGGGGACGGTGAAACCGTCGATCCGCAGAAGCCGTCCCTTTTGGCGGAACTTCACCGGGCGGCGTTCGCCGGAGAAGAGGTCGAGCGCGGCGACGGAGGTGGCGATTCGGTCTGTCGTGATGGCGAGGTCGGCGAGGCGCGGTTGCAGGTCTCCTCCGGCCCGCTCACTTGACCAGACAGCGGCCAGCCGGGTCTTGCCGTCGGTGCTTTGGAAGGTGTAGGCGCGCGATGTTCCCCAGCTTTCGCGCAGCGAACCGTCCCAGGTCAAGGGGTGTGGATCCGGGCGGTTGGTGAAGTGCCGGAGCTTGCGGAAGTGAATCCGCACATCCCCCCACGGCGCAGCTTCATACCCCTCGATCACCGCGGTCAGGCGGCGGATTGCATGGTAGGCCGGGCGCGGCGTGCCGTCGAAGTTGACCAGTCCGAAGTTGCCGAGGTTGCTGAACGGTGAATTCTGACGGCAGTAGAAAGCATACCACGAGGTGAGGCGGACGCCGAGACCGAGGCACTCCAGAAAGTGCCGCAGGGCGTATTTGGCCTGCGCCTCCTCGGTGAAACCGCCGTAGCGGCCGCTGGCGACGGGGCGGAAGGTGGTGTAGCCGAGTTCGGTGATCCAGAGTTCGCCGGGGCCCTTGTTTTCGCGGGAGGCGGCCTGAAGATCGCGGATGATCGAAGCAAGGGTCCCCGCCCGGTCGCCGAGTACGACGCCGTCGCGTTTGCGGAAGCCGGGGGTATCGCCGTAGGGCTGGAGCTCCGGGACGTAGCGGTAGGAGTACGGATGGAGCGCCATGCCGTCGATCCGCGCCGACACGCCGAGCCGGAGCAGCCGCAGATTGACCGGCAGCGAACAGCCGAGTCCGATAACCCGGTAACGGCCGGGAGCGGTTTCGTGAATCGCTTCGGCGGCGGCGTTCATCAGGAGCCGGTACTTTTCGACCCAGGCATCGGTTGCTCCGGTTGCAGGGTCCCAACCGTTCCAGTGGCTGTTTTCGGCGGTCTTCCCCGGAACCATATTGCGGAAGTGGTTGAAGGGCTCATTGACCAGCTCCAGCGCGTCGGCGTAATCCCGGACCTCGTTGGCGACGAAGCGGACGAAGTTCACGTACCCCTCCTGATCGAATGGATCCTGATAGCACTTCCGGTTGTCGCCATTCAGGATCAGGATCACCTTGAGATGGTTCGCTTTGGCGGCTTTGAGCCATTTCCAGGCGTATTCGGGGATGGCGTATTTCCCCTTTTCCTTCTCGACCGAGTGCCAATAGAGGTCGTCGCGGATCCAGCCGACGCCGAGGTCGCGAATTTGCTCGATGGTGCTGAGCGGCTCCCAGTTCTCATGTCCGTAGTGGGTCTGAACGCAAAGGCGGTCGTCGCCACCCGCGAGAGAAAGCGCAAGCAGCAGAAAAGTCATTAATCCGATTGAGCGCATGGTGAAGTTCCTTTACCGTTTTTGGACGCTGTCGCGTTCGATGAGTTTCGGAATCAACCGTTCTTTGCGGAAACCGCCGTCTGAGGCCGGTTCAGCGACGGCGAATTCGACCAGTCGGCCGGCGAGGCGGTCGATTTCACCGGCGACGGTGGTGAGGGGCGGAAAGCTCATTTCGCACTCCGGCTGGTTGTCGAAGCCGATGAACGAAACATCCTCCGGAATCCGGACGCCGTTCTGTTGCAGGGCGAACATCGCGCCCAAGGCGATTTCATCATTGTGGCAGAAGAACGCCGTCGGCAGCCGGTGCTTGGAGGAGAGAAGTTCACGAACGGCTTCCCACCCCATGCGCCGGGAGGTCGTTTTTGCGGGAATAATGCTGTATTTATAGAGCGGCAGGTCGTGTTCGAAGAGGGCCTGTGCGAAGCCCTGTCGCCGGGTTCCGGCGATTTCAAGCAGGTCTGACTCGGGGCAGCCGAGGTAGACAATGTCGCGGTGTCCGTTCCGGATCAGGAGATCAACAGCCTGACGGGCGCCTTCACGGTAATCGACGGTGACGTAGTTGGCCGGCAGGTCGTCCATGCAGCTGAAGCAGACCAGGGGGATGCCGGTGGTTTCGG
>JAVBRV010000091.1:0-3012 GCA_031547585.1 Victivallaceae bacterium | reverse complement strand
CTGTCCCCAGAGCGCCGTTCTCGTTGTATGGTCTTCCGGGTAGAACTGCACTCCCTGCCTGCGTCAAAGAGTGTAGAACCCAACCACGGTTTATCTTGAAATTCATAGCCGAAAACACTCGCAGTATGAACGGCGCTCTGAGGACAGAGCGCCCTACCTTGACATCGCTTCTCCATTCTTATTTCAGGGTTGCTTTTATATAGCCTGCGTAGTTATGTCCGTCGTAGAGCAGCGGCACCGGTGCGCTTTTTTCATACATATTACCGTCTAAATTGGTTCGCACCGGCATGAAGTGCAGTGTCTTCAGCCGCTCCTCCACGGTCGCCATTGCGGAGAGGGGGAGCGCGATTTGCACCACATATCCTCCCGGAATCCGCTTCGCCGCCGTTCGCAATTTAACGGGCCGGATTCCCGGGCGCGAAATGAAATGTCCGTGGTCGTTCGCCTGATGCCAGGCGGAGAAGTCCGCGCCGTCCGGGTTGACGATCACCTCCCAGTAGGCCCGCATCGCGACGTCCGGCATCACAAAGAATTCGACGCTGTCGGCGGTGTACATCCGCTCCGGCGCGGTTCGGACGTCCCGGTCGGCGATCCGGGCGGCGAGATAGAGAAATTCGTTGTCGTACAGGGCGAACCATTCGCTCTCTCCCTCCGGCTTCCCCTCCGCCCTATCAAGCGGAACCTCTCCCCGCAGGCACAGCGCCTTCCCCCAACTCCCCCCGAGCGTTCCGTCGAGGGGCGGCGGCGTAACCGCTTTCGGAATCGTCACCTCCAAATTGCGGTGCGGCCAGGCGAAGCCGCGTTCGGCGTCGGCCTTGAATTGCTCCAGCTCCCGACGCGCCTCCTCGCGGGTGACGCCGAAAGCGAGGAACTCCCGCCAGAACCGCTCCGGCTGCAAGCGGTAGATCGCCCGCTTCGCCATTCCCGCCGACAGGCGGTTAGTGACGTATTCGGCATGGGTCCCCTTACCCCGGCGGTAGTAGGAGGGGCAGAATTCGGCGATCCAGGCCCGGTCCTCGGGCAGTCCTGTCGGGGGGAGAAACTCCTCCCCGATCGCGGGAAGCGCCGCCAGCAGCGTGAAAAAAAGTAAACGCATCATTCGAAGGTAATATGAGTAGTGCCATCTTTATGGGTGATCTCCGTACTGCCGCTGTAGGGCTTGGAGGCGACATGCCCGTCGACGAAAAGCCGGTTGGTGGAACCGCTGTGCAGATTGATGCCGAGATCCAACAACTGGATCGCGGAGTTCAAATTGTTGCGAGTCCAGCCGGAACCGGCGGCGGCATTGTTGCTGTCCAGAAGAATGCACATTTTACTCGGTGATTTGACCTGATTCAGCTTGAAATTACTTTCCTGGTACTTGTGGCCCTTGTAGCAGTCTCGTTCATTCGAGGTCAGCCCGCTCCCGGAAGTGTAATAACCGGCCTCGGTGGCATAGCGATAACTGACCAGCGGCACATTGAAGGCGTTGGAGAAACCGTCGGCGCTTTTATGGATGCCGTATTTGGCCGGATCGGCCGTGGGGCAGATCAGGGTCGGCAATCCGCCGTGCTTCGCCACCGCCGCCAGTCCGGCCTCCTTGGTGTTGATTCCGCTGTATACGGCGAAATAGTAAAACCAGCGCGCCGCCAGCCGTCCGTTGCCGTCGTTTACCGCAATGGTGTAATCGGCAAGCTGAAAAGGAATGATGTGACCACGATTGTCCGAGGCGTACTGCTGGTCGACATTGCCGAAGTTCTTCTGGTTGCTGACGCAGCGGGCCTTCTTCGCCGTCTCCCGCGCCTTGTTCAGCGCCGGGAGAAGCAGCGCCGCCAGGATGGCGATAATAGCAATTACGACTAAAAGTTCAATCAGTGTAAAATGCCGGCTTCGGTTGCGCATAATGGTTCTCCCTTTCTTTATTCCAGGTTCTGAGGAATTCGGATCGATGATTGCGGATGGATTGACGGCGGCTCTTCGACCCCGCCCGCCCAGTAGAGGTCGAGATCGGATTTCATACAGAAATGTTCCGGGGGCAGCGCCGGGTTTCCGAGGCGCTCCGCCAGGCGGGCGACCACCCGGGCGGCGTAGGAATCCACCGCAAGCGGCTGCACCAGCATCGGCAGATTCGCACCTGTCTGCCGGAAGAAGCAGGTGACCGGCAGGCATTCGCGGGCCGTCAGGTGGAACTTTGCATACAGCGCCATAAGTTGATCGGTCTCCTCCGGATTGAACACGACCGCCTCCGGACGCTGCCCGGCGGCAATGGCGGATTCCAATTCATCGAAATTCCGGAGAGGGAGCGGCCCCTTTTCGCCCGCCTCGGTAAAAGCCCGGCGGATTCCCTCCATCTTCTTCTCATTGCTCCACAGGCAGGGGGAGAGGGCGATCCGCCGCCGCCCCTCGGTCAGCAGCCGCCGGATGATCCGGTATCCGTTGTCGGCGGCGTCGAAAGAAAATCCGTCGACCCCCTTGACCGGTTGATCGACCACCACCAGCGGCAGCTCCGCCGCCAAGCGCTGAATCAGGGCGCCCCGTTTATCGGGGGGCTTCAGCCAGAGCAAAGCGTCGAGCCGTTTCGCGAGAATCTCTTCGGCCACCGCATCGTCGCTGTAGCCGTTGATCAGTACCGGGTGGATGTGCCAGCCGCGCCGGACCACTTCCACCCCCATCGCCGCCTGCAGCATCCAGATATAGTAGGAGTGATACACCAGCTTGCCGTCGCCGAAAGCCATGCCGATGACCGGCTTATGCATCAATTCGCGATGGGTGTTGAACGCCGGGTTGACGAAGGTGCCGACGCCGACCTTGCCCACCAGATAGCCCTCGTCGATCAGCTGCTTGATCGCCAGCTGCAGGGTACTGCGGGCCACCCCCAGCTTCGGCGCCAGCTCGTTGTACGACGGAATCTTCTGCGACTCCCCCGCGCCGCGGAAGATCAGGCTGATGAGATAATTGCGGACTTTGGTCTGGGCCCCCATCGGCTCCGGCGTCCGGCTGCTCTTTTTCACCATGTAAAATCACCCGTTTCGG
>JAVBRV010000023.1:0-3349 GCA_031547585.1 Victivallaceae bacterium | reverse complement strand
AGCTGGCCCCCGGCGCGGGAAAGGCGGAGCTGTCGGTCGATGCTTCCACCCTGGGAGCCGCCGCCGATGCCCGGCTCGCGCTCGCGGCGGGCGAAGAGAAAACGCTCCCCCTCCAGCCCGGGGAAAAACTCCCCGACGGGCGGTATGAAATTCGCTTGAAGGGAGAGCTCCGCAAAGACGGCCTCCGAATTCCACTCGACCGCAAGCTTTCCGTGCTGTTGACGGCGGCGGCGGTCGGCGAGAACCGGATTCCCGCGAACGCCCAGTCAAAAGAGGGGCAATTCTGGTGGCATGACGCCGATACGGCAGTCACCTATTCCGCCGACGCCTGCCGGGTGGTCACCGATGCCGTGCGGGGCGGCGCGCTCCGCACCCGCCGGCCGCTGCCGGTGATTCCCGGGGAACGCTACTTCTTCAGCGCCCGGGTGCGCGGCAAAGGGCTGCTGCGCGTGCTCTTCGCCGAACGCAACGCCAAGGGGGAATTGCTGCGGCAGAAGGAGAACTTTCTCAACCTGACGCTGGATGAAAAAGAGTTCCGGGAGGTCTCCTCCGAATGGACGGCTCCCCGTGAAACGGCGTCGCTGCAGATCAACCTCTATGAATGGAAAACGGAAGGCTGGTTCGAAGTTTCCGAATGCCGCTTTCTTCGTCTTTCGGACGATCTGCCGGCCATGCGCCTGATCCGCCAGGTCCGGGCGGCGGAAGTACGGCAGGCGCCCGTCATCGACGGGGACCTTGCCAATTGGGGGGAAGCGGCTTTCCATACGATCACCGGCGTTCGGATGCGGGACTATCGGGGAGAAGAGGATCTTGCCGCATCCTTCGCCGCGCGTTGGAAAGACGACGTGATTTTCCTCGCGGTGAAGGTGCGCGACGACGTCTCCACCCAGGGCGAAGACCCCTTCCACAGCTACGCGACCGACAGCGTCCAGGTTGCCTTCGACGTCGGGAACCGCAAGATCGCCTCGGAGACGGCTCAATTCACCTTCGCCCAAATCGGAGGCCGGCCCTCCGTGTACCGGCATAAGACCGTCACCACCCCGGATATTACCGAGGGCTACCGGGTCGGAGCCAGTCCCGAAGGGGTACGCTGCGCCGTAAAACGACTGGGGAACGACACCCTTTACGAAATAGCGATTCCAGCCCGGGCGATTGTGCCGACTTTCCGTTTCACCCCGGGGCAGCTGATCGGATTCTCCATTCTGGTCAACGACAACGACGGGAACGGGCGCAAAGGATATCTCGAATGGGGCGGCGGCCTCGGCGACAATGCGGGCTCGCTTCATTTCGGCGGAATGATTTTCGAAGGAGCCAAATAACATGAATCGTAAAGCGGAAATTCTCTATCGGCTGAAAGAGCCATTGGCTGCCGGGATGTTCGAAGATGAAAACGCTTCGATCGTCGAGCGCTACGGCCGCGGTTTGCGGCGTTATTTCGAAAACGCCGCGCCGCCGCCGGAGAACGGGCTTCTCTATCCGGCTCCCGAAGACAGTCTCTGGGGGCTGGCCGGGAAATTCGTCCGGTTCGATTACTCCTACTCGTTTTCAATCAATGCCGACGGACTGCGGGAACTGGGCGGGGAGGCGCTCGCCGACCCCTTTGAAAAGCGGCTTCTCGACCGGGCGGTCGATGAGTTGTGCTTTTGGCGGAGCAATCTGATTCCACAGCGCTACACCGTGGGCGGCGGCGGTTTCACTCATTCGATCCTCAACTACCGCCGGATTCTGAAAGAGGGCCTGGGCGGTTACCGGAAGCGGGTGGACGCCATGAAGAAAAGTCCGCTCCGCGCGGCTTTGCGCGACACCCTGGCGGGAATCGAAGGCTTTCTCGACCGGACCCCGGGAACGATCCGGCGCGACGTGACGGCAGGCGCGCGCGACTTTCATAGTGCGATGCGCTCCTTCAACTTCTTTTTCGCGCTTGACGGTTACGACTCCGCCGGACGTTTCGACGATTATATGGGCGAATATTACCGGGGGGAAGAGGATGCGCAAATCTATGTTGAGGAACTGTTTCGCGCCGTCGACCTTCATAACGGCTGGCATTTCATCCATACCGCCCGCTACCCCGAATTCACGCGAATCTGCCTCCGTGCCCAGAAGCTGCGGCGTCCTAACTCCGGGTTGCTCGCCGGCTCTGCTACGCCAAGTGAAATCTGGGACGACGTGTTCGACCTCTGGGAGCAGGGACTGCCTTCGCCCAGCCTCTACAACACCGCTCTGTATCGCGCCGCCGTGGACCGGCGAACCGACGCCAAAGGGAAAGATCGCAACGCCTTCGCCTATGCCGGATGCAGCGAACTGATGCTCGAAGGGCTCTCCAATACCGGATCGGTCGAGGCGGGGCTCAACCTGTTGGAGATTCTGGCGACGGGGAGTCCGGCAACCTTTCGCGCCGACATCCGGCGCCACTTGGAGGAGGTTGAAAACGCCGTCCGGCTCAACACCGAATTTGCGGCACAGTTCCGTCCGCAGTTGATCCGGACGTTGTTTATCGACGACTGCATCGAGAGGGAAGTGGAGTTCAACGCCGGCGGCGCGCGTTATTCGGGAAGCGTCATCAATGTGGCCGGCCTGACCGACGCGGCCAACAGCCTCGCCGCTTCGGCCGGCGTCGGCGGCAAATTCGGCAACGATGAGCCGGGAGTCGATGACATCGCCGCTTCCCTCGCCCGCTTCGTCTTCACCGCGATCAACCGTTTGAAAGGTCGCTTCGGCGGGCGGTGCCTTCCGGGGGTGATTCTTTTCACCACCTATACCACACTCGGCGGATACGTCGGGGCAACGCCGGATGGACGCGAAGAGGGCGCGCCGCTCGCGAGTTCGGTAGGGGCGGCGGATGGAACGGATAGCGAAGGACCGACCGCCTTGATCAACTCGGTGGTGAAGCTGCCGCTGCACTTGTGCGCGGGGACGCCGATCCTGAACGTCCGCCTGCGCCGCTCGTTGGCCGGGAAGGCCCTGCGCGCGAAATTGAAGGCTTTGATCATGAGTTATTTCGAGCAGGGCGGCATGCAGTTCCAGCCCACCTTGATCGACCGGCGGATGCTGGAAGAGGCTTACCTGAATCCGGGGGCGCACCCCTCGTTAATCATCCGCATCGGCGGATACAGTGAATATTACCACCGTCTGAGCCGCGAACTTCAGCTCGAAGTTCTGAAGCGGACGGAACATTGAGGAAAATTATTTTATGAAAACGTTCCAGAACTACAACTCCACCCGTATCAGCCTCGTAACCTATGACTACGACAGCTATCACCGGTTGACCGAAGTGAAGTTGAACAACCAGACGGAGACCGGCTATACCCTGAACGCGAAAAACCAACGTACCCAAACTTTGTTCAACGAC
>JAVBRV010000007.1:0-9140 GCA_031547585.1 Victivallaceae bacterium | reverse complement strand
GTCGGTTTTGAAACATTCGAATTCTGCGTCCGCCATCAACCCGGATTGGTTCCGGCCCAACGCGACGTGGAAGCGTTGCGGCAGAAGATCGCCAACGCCGACTACGACTTGATCATCGTCGCCAACAACTCCGCCGTCGATCTGTTCCTGAACGAAACGATAAAAGTTCCGGCCGACATTCCCATTCTGGTTTCAGCTTACACCGGCTCGCTCAAGGACAAGATCCCCGCCGGCATGAATTTGACCGGAATCGAAACCCCGCTCAACATGCAAAACAACGTAATGCTGGGCCTGAAAATACTGCCGAACCTGCGGCAAATCAACATCATCATTGAATCAACCAGTACCGGTGATACACAAGTGGCCGCCCTCGAAAAATGGGAAAATGAAAACGCCGCACAGCTGAGTGGAGTTGTCATTAATTTCCTCTCAAGCCGGGATCTCACCTCGCAGGAATTGGTGGAAACCGTTTCCAAGCTGCCGAAAGATTCGCTGCTGCTGTTCAATTCATGGTGCTCCGACAACGAATCTTCCCTGGAAAACATCTACACCGTACTCCCCCGGGTGCGCCAGTCCTTTCCCGGCCTGATCATGGGCCGGTTCGGTGACTATATTCAGTATGGCTCCGCCGGAGGCATCGTTCTCGTGGGGGCCACGCAAGGCCAGCAGGCCGGAAAGATGGCCCTGCGAATCATTTCCGGCGAACGCGCCAGGAACATTCCGGTTCAGACCGGCAACAGCGCGCCGATTTTCGACTACCCCTCTCTAAAGAAATATCATGTCGACCTGAAACTTCTGCCGCCGGACTCGGAACTGCGGGACATGCCGCCGAGCTTCTGGGAAATGTATTGGGATGAAATCCTCTATTCCCTCGGCGGCCTTCTTCTGCTCGGCCTGTGCATCGCCGTTCCCGTCCGAGCCCGGCAGCAGGCGCAGAAAAAAACCGCCATCATGTTCGAACATCTGCCGCAATATATTTTTGTGGTCAACCGCTCCGGCCGGATCCTGTACAAACATTTTTCCCGAACCGTCAATCCGGAGCTGGGAAAATGCGTTTATACGTACGATCTGCCGCATGAGGTCCGCGACCGCTTTTGCGCCGCGGCCCGGGAGGTGTTCAAGACCGGGCAAAAAGTGGAGTTCGATTACAACTTGAGCGGCCGAAACCGTCATGCCGAATTCATTCTGCTGCCGCCCTCCAACCCGTTCCACCAGAAAGCGCTGATGTGGATATCCACCGACCAGACCGAATTGTTTCAGGCTCATGCCGAAATGGCGCAGCTGGCGGAGCGCTTCCAGCTCACGTTGAACTCCATCGGCGACGGCGTCATCGCCACCGATAAAGATGAAAACATCACGCTGATCAACCCGGTCGCCGCCCGAATGATCAAAATCGCCGCGGATGTGGCGATCGGCCGGCCGATGAAAGAGCTGTTCCGGATCTTCAGTTATATCGACGATTCGCCGGTCGCTTCGCCGCTGACCACCGCGATCGCCGAAAACCGGATTGTGGAGCTGGCCAATCATACCGACCTCATTGCCCGGGATGGGAGCCGCCGCCACATCGCCGACAGCGCCGCGCCCCTCCGCTCCATCAGCGGCGACATCATTGGAGGCGTTCTGGTGTTCCGCGATGTTACCGACGAATATAACAAGCGCGACGAATTGCGCCGCAACAACGCGACGCTCGCCAGCATCTCGAAAGTCGTTCATTTCGTCCACTTCCGCCACGACGGCAAAGATACCTTCACCGATGACTCCGGCGGACATCTGCAAGACTTCTGGCCGCATGAAAACGGTGCGCCGCTTCCCGCCGACCGCTGGATTTCGCCGGGCGACCTGCCGGCATTCCAATCGGCGTGGAGCAAACTGATCGGCGGCAAAAGCGATGAGCTGGATATGGTGTTCTCCTCCGGCGGCGAAAAGAAGCGCTATTTCTCGATGCGGATGCTCCTCTCCGTAAACGAAATCAGCGGCAGGCGTGAATACTGCGGCGTGCTTCAGGAGATCACCAGCAGCCGTGAGAAGGAGCTTAAACAAGTCGAGTCGGAAAAACTGATCAATACGCTGCTGTCCATGATGTTGAAAAATCCTGATTTTGAAGGGTTGATACCTGAAATTGTCCGCATGGCCGGCACGAAAATCAACAGCGACAACGCCTATGTCGTTGTCGTGGACCATGAAACCGGGGCGCGCAAAATTCACAAATGGGTTCGCCCCGGAATCGATCCCTTGAAAGTGGATCGCCTGGCGGAAATGGACTCGCTCTGCAGCTTCAAGGAAGGCGAATGCCTGCCGGTCAACGATATCTCCTCGCCTCCCGCCCGGTTGTCGCAGCACGATCAAATGCTGCTCAAAGAGTGCGGCGTGAAATCGACGCTCAACTGTGTGGTATTGGACAACGGCCGCTACCGCGGTTTCCTCGGGAGCGCCGTCTTCGACGGGGACAGGCGTTTTGACGACATCGACATCCAGATGTTCCGCAACGCCAGCATCGTATGGAGCCTCGGCCGCGACCGCCACCGGCAGATGGAGGAAATCGAGGATCAGGCGTCCTTCCAGACGCAGCTGCTTGAAAACATTTCCATTCCGCTTGCCATTTTCGACCTCTCCGGCAAGATTGTCGGCGTCAACCAGAGCATGAGCAAGCTGACTGGAAGCATGGCGTCGGAACTCATCAACCGCCAGTGCAATCAGGCGATATGCCGTAAAGACTCGCCGACTCAGAACGAGTGTCCGGGGCTGCAGTGCCGCAACCAAGAGACCTTCTGCCAGGTCGAACTAACCCTTTCCGGCCGTCAGTTCATCGTCGTCGCGCATCCGATTTTCGACCGCGCCGGCAACATGACCAATATTCTGGAATCCTTTTTCGATATCACCGACCTGAACCGCCAGCAGGTCGAACTGCGGCGCGCCATGGAACAGGCGCAAGCGGCGGATCGCGCCAAGAGCTATTTCCTCGCCACCGTCAGTCATGAGTTGCGCACGCCGCTCAACGCGGTCATCGGCTTCAGCGAACTGCTGCAGGACGACGACGTCCGCAAGGAAGAGGCGCAGGAGTACCTGCAATCGATCAACTTTGCCGGGAACGCGCTGCTCAATTTGATCAACGATGTTCTCGACCTCTCCAAACTGGAGGCGGATCAGGTCAATATCGTGCCGGTTTCCACCGATATGCACTCCTTGCTGGGCGAGCTGTCGGCCATTTTCAAGCTGAAAGCGAAAGAGAAAAACCTGACGGTGAAAATGTCCAGCCACAAGCTTGATTCGCCGCTTCTCATTGATACCCTGCGGATGCGGCAGGTTCTGTTGAACCTGGTCGGCAACGCCATTAAATTCACGAACGAGGGAGCCGTGGAAATCGACGCTGCTTTCCGCCCGAATCCGAGTGGCGACACGGGTACGCTCACCATCCGGGTAAGCGATACCGGCATCGGCATTTCGCCGGAAAAGCTGAAACAGATTTTCGATCCGTTTGTTCAGGACGACTCAACCAAGGGGAACCGGACCTATGAGGGATCCGGGCTCGGCCTGGCGATATCGCAGCGCCTGATCCGCAAGATGGGCGGCGAAATCGCGCTGGACAGCGCTCCGGGCAGAGGCAGCACCTTCACCATTCAGATTGACGATGTTGCCACCGCCCAGGCGATATTCGGCAAAAGTTCAAAAATCAATATTGCCCCCGCTGCCGCCACCCACAACCGTTACCGGATGTTGCTGGTGGACGACGTCCCGTTGAATTTGCGTGTGCTTAAAGTGATGTTGAACCGGCTTGGGATCGAGACCGAACTGGCCGCCTCCGGCAAGGAAGCGTTGATGACCCTGGTTGAAGATCAAGATTTTACAGCAGTGCTTACCGATCTGTGGATGCCGGAAATGAACGGAATGGAGTTGGCGAAAAAAATCAACGCAACCCCGGGCATCTCGCAAATCCCGATTTTTGCGGTTACGGCAGATACGCAGCAAGGCATCCATGCCGCTCCGGAATTTCAGGGTGCAGTGTTCAAACCGGTTACCCTGCAGGCATTGCGCGAACTCCTGGAGAAAAAGCTGAAGATCGAGTTCGATACAATCAAGTCCTCACCCGGAAATGTGAAAGCGTAGGTTCCGTTTTCAGCCCGAGAATTCCCCATTCGCCCGTCTTTGTTAAATATTTCACTCGGTTCGCCAACAAAGATTTCGGCAAGTTTCGTCTTTTTTTGCCTTCGGGTATTGCTCCTCCGGTTTTTCCGGCTATACTTATAGCAACAGAACCACAGGAGGCACCCCGGATGACAGGTAAAGCAAAGAGTAATTTCACCCTTATCGAACTCCTCGTAGTAATCGCGATCATTGCGATCCTGGCCGCCATGCTTCTCCCGGCGTTGAACCGCGCCCGGGAACGCGCCCGGGCCACCAGCTGCCTCAGCCACCTGAAGCAGATCGGCACCGCACTCCACCAGTACGCCGACGACTACCGCTTCTTCCCCTGGCCGCAGAATGATACCACCCAGGGCACCCTGACCGTCGGCTGGTGGAACCGCCTGCTGGGCGTCGCCGGCAGCAGCGCGACCCCCATCAGCACCCCCTACCTGCCCTACGGCGCCCCCGGGTACAAACACGGCAACCTTCTCGGGCTCCGCTGCTCCAAGCACGATCACCAGGTCTCCTCCGCCACCTCCGCCTTCCCGGTGAACTCCTATGTCGCGGTCGGCACCGCCGTCTCCGGGGGAGCGCCTTGGTATGCCGGGGGGAGCATCGGCATCACCGGTCCCGACACGGTACAGGCGACCGCCATCCAGCCCGGCAAGGTCCGGCAGTCCTCCGGGAAATTCGCCGTCATCGAACGTGAAGCCGTCAAGAACGACTTCGGCAACGGCTCGATATCGGACGGCCGCTATCTGTATAACTCGACCAACGCCAATATCGTCGGCCCGGTCCACGAGCGGAACGCCGGCGTCCTGTACATCGACGGCCACGCGGGCATGATCGACGTCGTCAGCCGCCTCAACGGCAACGGCGCCGATGCCCCGGGGATCTGGAAAAAGTATTTCGCCACCAACTTCATCGAATAAGGGGCCTGTCATGAAACGAACTTCCCTTACCCTTGGCCTCGCCTGTGCCTTCTTCTGCAACGGCGGCGAACTCATCAACCGCAACAGCCGGATGGAGTTGGGCGTACCCGGCAAAGGTGCGCCCGCCTACCGGCTCGAAATCAACCGCGCCGCCGTTGAAACCGTCTGGAAGACGCCGGATAAACTCTACTATGCCCGCTCCGCTCCGGGTGGAAACCCCGGCCTCTGCCTGGAGATTCCGGGGTACGCCGGGGTATCCAACTACCAGCTCGAACTCGCCGACTTTCTCTTGACCCGCGACGGCGAGGTGGAGATCGCCTTCGACGCCAAAGTCGCGCCCGACGAAAACGGCGTACTGCAGCCCCTCCGCTCCTTCTATGTCGACTTCCGCACCTTCGCCGATTTCGACCGTGACCGCTACTATCCGATGCTGACCGGATTCTCCGTCAAGCCGACCACCGAGTGGCAGCGTTTCTCGAAGCGCTTCCCGGTCAAGGCCTATACCAACTATTACAACATCTGGATTCTGCCGCAGGGCATTCCGCAGGGCGGCACCGGCAACGCCTTGCGGCTCGACAACTTCCGCTTCGCCTACGTGGATGGGCCCGGGGGCGCCGACCCCGAGGAGTACGCGGCGACTCCCGACCGCGACGACCAGATCTACGCCCCCGGCGACCGGGTGGAGTGGACCTGCCGCGCCCGGCTCGCCGGGGATGCCCCCGCCGTCACGGGTAAGCTCAGAATCAGTCGCGAACATAATGGAACCGTACTTACCGAACTCCCGGTCACCCTCCGCCGCGACGCGGACGGCGTTTACGAAGGGAAAGCCGCCTGGACCGCCGCCGAATACGGCTCCTTCGGCACCGAACTTCTCCTCGAGGGGCGCACCCTCCGGGGCGTGGATTCCACGGTCGCGGTGCTTCACCCGGTCACGCAACACCCCTGGGGGTCCCCCGGCTGGGGGCTGGGAGCCAACGACGACAGCGTCTGCCCCTTCGGGCGCTCCGGCAGGGAGTGCGTCGAGAACTACCTGATCCACTGCGGCAGCTTCGAGCGCCGCTATCGGCTGCTGCGGGAGTCCGGCTGTCAGATGCTCCGCTTCTGGGGCCATTGGCGGATGATCGAACCCGAAGAGGGTAAGTTCACCAGCCGGATCGCCGGGCTCCCGATGGAGATGATGAAGAAGTACCAATTCGAAACCCTGTTCTGCCTGGTCGGCAACTTCATCATCCACGACGGCCGCCAGGGCGTGGAGAAACGGCTGAAGCGCGGCAATAGCCAGGTCCCCGAATACCTCTTCCAATGGTACCACCAGAGCGGCGATCCCAAGAAGGGCTCGGTGCTGCCGCCCCTCGAAGTCTACAGCCGCTACCTCGATTTCGTGCTGAAAAGCTGGGGGGACCAGGTCAAAATCTGGGAGGTCTCCAACGAACCCGGAATCTTCGGTATGCCGGCGAAAAACTACATCGACTACCTGAAATACACCTATACGACCGTCAAGGCCCGCGAACCGGAATCCGTCATTCTCGGCAATGGCGTCACCGGCGACTTCGGCATCAATGTGGTGAAGTGGTGCGAACAGCTGAACGAGGCCGACCCGAACTACGTCAACTACCTGGACGCCATCGCCTTCCACCCCTACAACAGCGGGCTCGATTACCTGAACGGCGTCTACAATCTCTACGGTCAATGCACCGCCAACATCCAAAGCCAGCTGGCCAAACCGCGTCCCCTTTGGAACACCGAGTGCTACTATCTGCAACCCGCTTACAGGAAGCAGATTCGCCACGACCGCGAATTCAGCCGCTTCGAAGCGAACGACCTCCTGCGCCACTATCTCGACGGATTGTATCACGGGGTTCCGGTGTCGGCGGCCCCCGCCCCCTCCTCCTACTTCCACCGCACCGGCGGCCAGGTCAACCTCCCCTCCCTCAACCAGAACGCCGCCGCCCAGAACGCGCTCTCCGCCCTGTTGACCGGCATGGAGGCGAAATGCACGCCGGTCGACCTCGGCAGCAAGGTCCGGGCGGGCTATTTCACCGACAAGGCGGGGGAAAAGGCGCTCGGCTTCCTCTACGACCTCCGCCCCTCCGGCAGCCGCTGGATCCCCGGCAAGGCCGACGCCGCCCTCCTCGACCTCTACGGCAATCCCCTGAAGAGCGAAGAGCGCAAACTCGACTTCAACCCCTGTTTCATCACCGGCAGCCCCGAGGCCGTGGTGAAACGGCTTAAAGACTCCCGGTTCGCGGTCGAGAATCCGGTCGAACTCCACGGCCGCCGTTTCGGAGAAACCCTTTACCTGGAAGGCGTAAACACCACCGGCGTCCCCGGCGAATTCATGGTGGAGACGGCGGGGGAGACGATCCAATTCAGCTTCCGCAACCACCCGGAGTCGGCGGTGGCGGCGATTCCCGTGCCGAAGGAAATTCCGGCCGGGATCCGCATGGCCCCGGAAACCGGCTCCCACACCCTCCCCGCCGCCATCACTCTCTCCAAGGGCAGCCAAGCCCAACTCACCAGTGACGGCAAGAGCTTGAAAATCAGCCTCGACGTCGCCGACGCCAAGCCGGTTCCGGCCAGAGACCGGGCGCTCTGGGAGGGCTCCTCGGTCGAACTCTTCCTCGACTCCGCCCCCTTCCGCCGGATGGCGGTGAACGAGGTGAAACCGTATCAGTACATTTTCGCCGCCCTCCCCTCCGCCACCCTGGTCGAAATCATCGCCACCCGGAATCCCGATAGCAAAGCCTCCCGCAAAGTCACGCTCCGCGACGGCGGCTACCGGATGGAGCTGGAAGTTCCGCTTGCCGAACTCCCGTATGCCGCGATCTACGGCTTCGACCTCGAAATCAACCGCCCCGGCCAGCCCAAGGAGTCCCTCGGCAGCCGCCCCGGCCAATCCTTCAAAGAGCGACTGCACTACCACCTGCTGCGGATTCCGGAGCGCGAATTCCTCCGCAACGGCGACTTCGCCCAGGCCGAATTCGGCGACCCCGCCTGGTGGGTCTACCCGGTGCGCCACGACGCTTCCATTCAGGTCGAAGACGGCAAAGCGACGCTCGTCAACCGTAACTCCGGGAATAAAGAAGTTGCTCTCTCGCAACGGATTGCCGTTACTCCAGGCGAATATTCCAAGGGAACCCTGACCTGCCGCCTCTCCTACCGCGACCTCAAAGCCGCCGCCCCCGGCCGCGGGCGGCACGGCCTCCTCCTTGAGCTCAACCACGGCAAAGGCTGGCAAAATTACGCCGCTGATACCCGCAAGAGCGATATCGAAGGAAGCGCGGAATCGCAAGTCATTCAATTCGACTTCCGGGTGCCGCCCGCCGCCGACTGGCTCAACTTCCGGATCGGCCTCGGCAACCGGACCACCGGGACCGTCGTCGTCGAGAGCATTCAACTCACTATGGAATAAGGAACTCCGCTATGTTCAGATGGCTTATCCTCTTCGCCGCGCTGCCGCTCTTCGGGGCCGACTTCCGCATCGACCTTCAGGCGCTCTCCAACCAGGGCCTGGTCGTCAAGGAGGTCTCCCCCGGACTCACCGGGACCCAGGCCGAATGGCTGAAAGGCAATAAGGACCGGCGGCTGGTCGTCTCCGGTCCAGCCGATTCCGAGTGGCGCGAATACACCTTCACTTTCCTCGCCAAAAAGGGCGGCAAAGTACAGATCAACCTGATGAGCAGCAACAAGAAAGATCAGGTCTCCTTCCGCAACCTGAAGCTCTCCGGGAAATCGCTTTCGGAAGACGGCCCCTTCACCGTCACCCACGACGACCGCAAGCTGTTGGAGATCACTTGCAAAAAAGGCGAACCCGCAACCCTTACTTTTCAGGCCAGATACTACCTGCTATAACTTAACAACGTTTCTCTCTGGGGCAGCCTGCCCCAGACCCTCCGGCGGGCTCCGCCCTGCACCCGCAAGGGCTACTGCCCTTGACCCCGGTACGGGGTTGCGAGCGCGACGACTTTTGTGCCCAAACTGTTTTCTTTGAAAACAGTTTGGGTCCCCGACAAAAGTCTGGCAGGCAGTGCCACGCACCACTCAGCCTGCTTTTTTGCAGGCTGAGGGATGCGCGCACAGCCAGCT
>JAVBRV010000054.1:0-3833 GCA_031547585.1 Victivallaceae bacterium | reverse complement strand
TGGCCGCGCCGCAGTTCGGCGAATAATTCAGCCGCCGCGCCGTGTCGAGAACCCGGGTGCGGAGCTCGGCGGCGATGTACTTCCCATTCGAAGGATCGGGGTGAAACGCCTTCGACACCGTGGCAATGGAGACCCCCGCCGCCTCCGCCACCTGCCGTATACCGATCTTCGACATAATCGACGCCCTCCCGCGTATTTGGAATCTGTTTCCACCACTACTATAAACGGAGGAACAAATTTTTTCAAGAGCTATCGGAAAATGTTTTCCTATTTTTTTAAAGAAAATTATCCGGAATATTTTTATTACCGCATCTTGACATTCAAAAAAAGTTCCATTATAGTGTAAATAGCACAGAAAACGTTTTCCTACAGAAAGGAAGAAAAATGGCACTCCCGCCCCTTCGCTTCACCCTGACGCTCCTCGCTCTTTCGGCCGTTTCTCTGCTGGGAGCCGAAGAGCGCTTCCTGCGGACGATGGGCCCCGCCAGCTTCGGCCAATTGATCGGGCTCGACGTGAACCCCAAAAATCCCGACTCGGTCATCACCGCCATCGACATGGGGCTCGCCTACCGGACGAGCGACGGCGGCAAACACTGGGAACTCTGCGGCGGTTCGACCTTTGCCAACATCAACCCGGCTTTTCGCGGCGGACTCGCCGTGGCCTATAACCCGGTCAACCCCGCCATCGTCTACATGGCATCGGTACACGGCCTCTATAAAAGTGAAGACGGCGGCAAACGCTGGCAGCTGATGCAGGGGGGCACGCCCGATTACACCTTCGGAGCCATCGCCCTCGACCCGGCCCACCCCGAAATCGTCTACGTCGCCACGGGGATGAAGCAGAACAGCGTCATCCGCTGGGGACTCCACTCGATCGCCCGCTCCCCCGACGGCGGCAAGACGCTGGAGTGGCTTACCCGGCCGGGCGGCGAAAAGAAAGCCGACCCCTCCCCGGAGCGAAGCTACTTCCGCATCGTCATCGACCCCCGCTCCCCCCTGGCCGGGAAAGGCAAGGGGCATCAGCGGCTCTACCTCTGCGGCACCGGGGGCCTGTGGCGCTCCGACGACTACGGCAAAAGCTGGGTCGATCTTGAAAAGAACGTCCCCGGAGCGGAAGCCTACCGGCAGAAGAATCCGGAGCGGAGTCTCGTTTGCGACCTCGCCCTGCTGCCCGACGGCACCCTCCTCGCCGTCAAGCAGCTCATCATCAAAGGGGAACCGAAGGAGGACGGCATCTTCGCCTCCGCCAACCACGGCGCCACCTGGCGGCGCTGGGAGGGCTCGCCGAAGCTGACCTCCGGGGCCGACAGCTACTGCCAGATCGCGGTCTCGCCGAAGGATCCGCAGCGGATCTATTTCTCCACCACCTACGCCGTCTACGGGACCCGCGACGGCGGCAAACACTGGCGGCGCCTGACCGACCACCGCTGCCAGTGGATGCGCTTCGAGGAGAAGGGCGGCACCATCTCCACCGACAACTTCCCCCGCCCGGGCGGGAACTTCAAGGAAAACGAAACAGGCGTCTGGAACATCAACCATCTCGTCGTCGCCCCCTCCGACCCCGATTGCTGCTATTTCGCCGATGGCAACGGCCTCTCCGTCACCCACGACGGCGGCAAAAGCTGGGAGCATCTGTTCCTGCGTTACGGGGAGAAAGTCCAGCCCCCCGCCCTGCCGGAAATCGACCAAAAGGAGCCCTCCTCCTGGACCCACGCCAAACTGGCGCGCGGGAACAACCAGCTGGTGGTCCCCAATCAGATCGCGTTCGATCCCTTCGACGCCCGCCGGATCGCGGTGGCCTATTACGATATCGGGCTCAATCTCTCCGATGACGGCGGAACCTCCTGGCGGTGGGCGCATAGCGGCATCACCGCCCCCGAGCGCCACCAGATGTCGGCGGTCGCTTTCGACCCGGTCCGCAAGGGGACGCTCTACGCGGGCGGCGGCAAAAATAACGACGGCACCGGAATCTTCCGCAGCGACGACGCCGGGTTCACTTTCACCGCCACCCGGATTCCGGCCCTGGTCGAAGCAGCGAAGCGATTGAAGCGCCCCTGGAATCCCCGGGTCAACCACCTTCTCGCCGAAAAGGGCCGCCTGTGGGCCTCCACCAGCTACGGGCTCGCCCTCTCCGAAGGGGATGGGGAGTGGCGGATGATTCCGTCACTTCGCGGCTGCGACGTCAACCAGCTGTCGCGCCTCAAGAACGGCGCTCTCTTCGCGGCGGTCCGGCGGGCGGAACCGCCGGCGGTTCCCGGTTTGTACCAAAGCCGCGACCACGGCAAAACCTTCACCCGCATCCAACCGGAGACGATCGGCGGAGTGGCGACCTACTCCGCCTCGGCCGCCGATGAATCGATCCAGGTCATCACCGCGCAGAAGCCGGGCGCGGGCCCCGGCGTCTGGGAGCCTTTCCAACTTTGGAAGTCCACCGACGGCGGCAAAAGCTGGACGAACCTCAATACGCTCCGCGCGGCGGCCGCCGCGGTCGATCCCCGGAATCCGCGGAAAATCCTGCTGGCCGTCTGGGCGAAGGATGTGGCGAAGGAGCCCTGCGGCATTCTGGTCAGCCGGGATGGCGGGAAGAGCTTCCAGCCGGTGGAGCCGGATCTCCCCATTGCTCTGGAATCCAGCCCGGGGAACGACTTCACCTTTCACCCGACGATTCCAGGGCGCTGGTATTTCTCCAGCGGCGCGGGCCTCTACGAATTCCAGGGGGAGTGAACGAGGCTTCGAGGTAGGGCGCTCTGTCCCCAGAGCGCCGTTCACGTTGTACGATCTTTGGGGAGAAACCGCGCCCCCGGCTTATGCATAGGAGTAAAGAGCCAATTATGATACAATTGGAATTCCCGCCCCAAAGACCATGCAACGAGAACGGCTGCCTGGGGACAGGCAGCCCTACCCGATATCGCTCCGCCAGACGTTTAAGGATCAGGAATATAGCGTGAAACATCGACAATTTTCTGTAGCAATGCTTCTTCTCGCCGCCGGGAATCTTCTCGGAGCCTCGGTCGCCTGCCCCGGTTCGGACAGCGTCTTCCGGGTCGCCGTCGACTCCGGGGAAACCTTGTCGCAGCCCTCCCGGTTCGACCGCCTGGCGACGGTGTCGAGCGTCGTCTCCGGCGGCGTCGAATTTCTCGTCGGCGACGGTCTTGCGGATGAAATCGGCCTCGACGGCAACGGCGTCTGCGGCTACGCGGAGGCTCCCCCGGGCGGGTTCTTCCTCAAAATCGGCGTCGGCCTCCTGCAGCGCGGCGACGACAAAGCGTACGATTACCATATCGCCTACCCGGTCCACACCCCCTTCCCCGTGCAATTCACGCGTGAGGATGGCTACGTACAAGCCGTCCAGCGCGGCGAGTGGAAGGAGTACGGTTACCGTTACCAGAAACGCTACTTCTGTTCGGCCGAGGAGCGGAGCTTACGCATCGAATACGAGCTGCAAAACAAAGGGTTGAAGCCGCTCACCTTCAACCACTACAACCACAACTTCTTCAAGCCCTTGCATACCGGTGACATTGTCCGGGTGAACTTCCCCCTCCCCGTTCCGCCCAGGTACACCAATATGGCGGCCAAACCGGGGGAAATCCGCCTGCTGCGGCAGGACGGCTACTGGAGTTTCGAGTTCCCCGCGGAACGTTCCGCCGTCATCCGCCTGCCCAACGGCGTGCGGATCGAACCCCAGACGCCGGTCTTCCGCTTCGCGCTCTACAGCGCGCCCGAGTGCATTTCGCCGGAGCTCTTCACCCGCTTCACCTGTCAACCGGGCGAAACCATCCGCTGGTCCTGCCGCTGGAGCTTTCCGTAGACATCTGGACCAGGCCGGACATCTG
>JAVBRV010000130.1:0-6755 GCA_031547585.1 Victivallaceae bacterium | reverse complement strand
CCTATGTGGGACGCGAGCTCGGTTCCCCGAGTCCCGCCGACCGCTCGATCGCGCGGCTCCGCGAACAGATCGCCCCGTTCAAGACGCTGCCCTTATGGAATACCGAGCTCTACTATCTCTTCGAGACCGATTCCACCAACGACTACTTTCAGGGTCGCGGCAATGCCGACCAGGCGGCCCGCCGCTTTCTGACCGATCTCGGCGAAGGCGTGGTGCAATCGGCCAGCATCCACACGCAGGGGTTGTGGATGCTGCTTCTCACGCCGAACCTGTCCTGTTCCGACGGCGTGCTCGACCAGCTTCCTTCGCCGATCTTCGTCACCTACAACGCGCTCGCCCGGCATTTCGAGGGGGCGAAACCGGCGGGCAAATGGCGGTATCCGCGACAGGTGATCGCCTACGGCTACCGCGACCGGGAAAACGCGCCGCTTGCCGCGCTCTGGAACTATGGAAAACGCGACGGCGTCTTCGCCGACCTTTCGGGATTCGACGTGCTGGACCTCTTCGGCAACCCGGTTCAGGCCGGGAAGCTGCCGGTGACGGCGGCGCCGTACTTCCTCCGCCCCGGCAAGCTGGCGGAAGCGGAGTTTTACGAACGGCTCGGCAAGCTGACCATAACCACCCCGCAGCCGGTGGCGGCGGCAGGAGTGGTCCGCCTCGCCGGGACCACACTCTTTATCGGGCTCCGCAACGATGGGGGGGAATCGGTGCAGGCGGTCGTGGGATTTCGTGGCGGCGGCCTGGTCGCGGTCGGTCCGGCCCGGGTGAAACTGGCTCCCGGAGAGGAGAAAACGGTTGAACTTCAGGTCCGGGAGAGCGCCGGGAGCGATGGTCCGGCCGAAGTGATGATCGTCACCAACGGACATACCTTCCGGAAAGCGGTCGAAGTGCTCCGCAATCCGGCGGCGCGCGGCGGGGAGACGATCCGGATGACGAGTCCGGATGGGAAGCTCCGGGCTTCCGCCACTCTGGCCGTGAAGGCGGGCAAACTGGCCGTGTCGATCGAGGTCGAAGACCGCACCGACGCCGGGGAGCTCGGCGGTCGCGACTTCTGGGAGGGAGATTCGGTTGAACTCTTCTTCGACCGGGAGCCGGAGGCGCTTTCTGGCGAACATCCCTCCGTCTACCGCCCCGGCACCTTCCGCCTCTTTCTCCTGCCGCGCGAACCGGCCGGTAAACAGCTTCATATCTGGGGGAACGCCATTATGCCGGATGAGGTGAAAACGGTGGTCACCCCGGCGCCGGGCGGGTACGCCATCCGGCTGGAACTGCCGCTTCCCCCCGGCAACCGGCTCGGTTTCGACATCAAGGTCAACGATGCTGAAGCGCCGGGGCAAAAGGCGGTGCGCTCGGCAAACTGGAGCGGTTCGCCGGAGAGCTTTCGGAATCGGTGCGTATTCGGCATGATTGAGTTCAATTCCACGAATGAGGTAAAAAAATGAATCGATTGGCAATCGGCTTACTCGGGTGTTTCGGAATCATCGCCGCCTCGGCGGCTCCGGTGGAGGCGACTCCCAACAACGGCTGGAAAGCGGCGGACGGTGGATGGACCATCGACTACCCCGGGCAGGGCTACCCCCGGCTCTCCTGCCGGACGCCGGTCAAGCCCGAAACCTTCTACCGGATCAACTGGCGGAAAACCGCCGCCGGGGGAGAGACGCCGATATCGCTCATGAGACTGAACAGCGCCCGTCCGCAGGAGATCCACTGCGGGGGAGGCCGCGGTACGTACTACTGGTACTCCGGCAGTGAAACGGAGCTGAAGTTCGACTTCTACTTCAACCCCGGTCCGTCGGGAACGGTACGGATTTCCGGCGTAGAGGTCACCGAAGTGGCGTCGGAAGCCCTGACGGAGAATCTCCTCCCGAACGGCGACTGGGAGAATGGCGCGCCGGCCGATTTCTGGACGCCCGGCTGGGGAGTTCGGGAGTGGTACGCATCGCTCGTTTCCTCCCCGGGTTTTCTGAGCGGCGAAAAAAGCCTGCTTCTCGCTCCGGCCCCGGAGGGACGGCGGTATGCAATCATCTCCGGCTACATGCCGGCGGTCCCCGGCATGACGGTCGAACTGCGGTTCTGGGCCAAGGCGGACCGCGAAGCGACCCTGGTCGCCAACATCGACTGTCAGTCCCCCTCGAAACAGGAAGGGAAGCACCTCTATAAACTTCAGTCCTTCAAGCTCGATACCGACTGGCGGGAATACGTGCTCCGGTTCGAGTTGCCGACGGATCTGGCGGTCTATCCGGCGCTGGCCGATCGCGCGGCGCGAATCCACTTCGGCCGCGAAACGGGGAGCGAAGGGAATATCTGGCTCGACAACGTCGAGTTCCGGCAGGTCAAAACGCGGTAACAGCGTTTTCGGCGGTGGACAAAGGGCTGACCCGCTGCCGCGGGTGGCTCGTAGGGACGTTAGAGACCTTAGGGACCTTAGGGACCCCGGTTACGCAATCGGGACCACTCAATCGGGGTCTCTAAAGTCCCTAACGTCCCTTAAAGTCTCTAAAGAGCCGCCCCCCATAACGGGCTAACTCTTTGTCATGCCGCCTGAATAACTCAAAATATCCCTCTTTTGTTCGAGCCTCCTATTGAAATTTTCGCATTCAAGGTGTATTTTTGTCTGGATTTTTGGATTGAACCATGGTGGAATAACATATACAGGAGGACCGCGCCCGAATGAAGCGACTATTTCTTGCCATTTTACTCATCCTGACCGCCGCGACGGTGTATACCGTCAAAAGCGCGCGCGAACGGGCGAGCGATGTTCCTCAGCTGCCGGGGCGGAGCGACGCCAATCCTCAGCGGGAAGACCAGATCGACCTCTTTAAAAAATGGCTGGTCAAAAACGGCCATACCACCGTCAAAGGCGAACCGGCGGCGAATGTGATCCTCGAAAGCGCCAATAACCAGAGCACCATGATCCAGGCGGTCTCCGGCATGGCGGGCGATATCTTCGACACCAGCGACGTGATGGGCTACCAGCAGCTCGGCGTCGGCGTCGACATCACCGACGACGCCAATAAAAACGGCTACGGCTTCGCCGACACCTACCCCGGCATGCGCACCTTGCTCTCCGGCGTCGACGGGCGGCAGTACGGCTACCCCTGCAACGGCGGTTCGCTCTCCTTCTGGATCAATCTCACCACGCTGAAAGAGCTCGGCATGGAGCGTCCTCCCCGCGAATGGACCCCCGAAGAGTTCGAAGTCTTCGCCAAGGAGTTCGTCAAGCGCGCCAACGCCGGACTTCCCCGGCAGGAGCGCTTCATCACCGACTCGATGGATGGCGGCTCCGGCGTCCACATCGTCCAGTCGATCGCCCGCAGCCGCGGCGCCGACATCTACAACGAAACCCAGACCCGGTCGATCGCCGACAACCAGATTTTCCGCGACGGCCTGACGCTGATCCACAAGTGGACCTTCGTCGACCGGATCACCCCCACTGCCGCCGACGTCGCCTCCATGGCGGTCGAAGCCGGCTACGGCGGCACCAGCTTCGCCAACCTGATGAACGGCAAGTACGCGATGGCGCTCACCGGCCGCTACTGCCTGATCCGCGCCCGCGAAGACGCGCTGAAGGCGGGCAAAACCATCGAATACGGCGTCAGCCAGATGCCGATGTATGAATTTAAAGTGCTGCCCATCACCGCCCGCGCGGCGATGGTTTACGAAGGCAGCCAGTACAAGGATTTCGCGAAACTCTTCGCCCAGTTCCTCTCGGGCAAGGAGTACAACGACTATATCGTCGCCCACGCCGACGGGCTGCCGCCGAATCCGGCCATCGCCCGCGACGGCATCTTCGCCCTCCGCAAGCAGTATCCCAACGAAAACGACACCCACGAGCTGGAGTTCACCTGGGCCGGGACGATCGGCATGCCCACGCCGCTCAGCCCCTACGTCAAGGCCGGAACCACCAACTGGCTGCAATACAACATCAACCGTTTCTTCAACAACCGCTGCTCCCTCGAAGAGGCTGTCGCCGATATCGAACGGCGCTACAACGCCGAAATCGAAACCGCCAAGAAAGCCAATCCGAGCGTGCGCGAACATTGGGAAAAGGCCTGGGCCAACCAGGAGAAGATCGATCAATTGAAGGCCGCGGGGAAGAAGATCCCGGCGAACCTCATCACCAATCCCTACTGGCAGAGCTACTACCGTCAGAAGGGCATGCTTGAAGAATCAACTCCGGAGGCGAAGCGCTGAAATGAGTTTCTCAAAGAAAGATTTCAAAGATTCGGCCGTCGGCATCGCCTTCCTCCTGCCGAATATTCTCGGGTTCCTCTCCTTTACGGTGATTCCCCTGGTGATGAGCATCTACATGGCCTTCACCGACTGGAACCTCGAAATGCACAACTTCTTCCGCCAGGAGCCGATCCGCTGGGTGGGCTTCGACAACTTCGTCACCCTCTTCCGCGAGCCGGACTTCCTGCAATACTTCGGCAACACCTTCTTCCTGATGATGGGGATTCCCTTCGGGGTGGGCGGCAGCCTGGTGGCGGCGCTCCTCCTCAACATGGAGTTCAACAGCAACGGCAAACGGCGGCTCTGGCACACCATGATCATCACCGCCGTCATGGTCGCTTCAAGCGCGGTCCTGGTGGTCCTCGGCCTCGGCGGCACGGCGATGATGCTGCTCATCATCTCGCTCCTGGGGTCGATCTTCATCATCGGCTCGCTGGGCGGCAAGACGATCTACCGGACGCTCTTCTACTTCCCCTACTTCACCAGCGGCGTCGCCACCTACATCCTCTGGAAGCGCCTCTACAACCCCCTCACCGGCCCCATCAACAACGTGCTGCGGCCCATCCTCGACGAGCTGTCGCCGGTCGCCCGGCACATCGCCCCCTTCTGCGACTGGCTGGGGATCATCCTCTTCGCCTTCGTGGGGCTCTTCTTCCTCCTGATGGTCCGCCGGAAATTGAAGCTGTGGCGCGACGGTGAACTCGGTCACCTCAGCCTCGGCCTCGGCATGGTCGTCCTCTCGCTGCCCCTCGCCTTCAGCTGGCTGTGGTGCTCGCCCGCCTGGTCGAAATTCCTCAACTTCCAGGCGGCGGTCGCCGCCGCGGCCGGCAAAAACGGCCCCTCGATGGAAGGCCTCTTCGGCGCCGGAGCCCCGTGGCTCGCCTGGCTGTCGGGGTGTTTCCTCGTCGTCGGCTGGCTGATTATGGCTTTCACCGTCATCCGGGGCCGCGACTACCGCTCGCTGCTTGACCGCGGCATCGGCGACTCGACCCTGGTGGATGGAGGCGTCATGGTCCTCTCCTTCGCCTTCATCGGCTTCGGCTGCGTCCTCTGGGCGCTCCCCTCGATGGTCTTCAACCTCAACGGCACCCCGACCCCGGGCCTCATGCCGCCGCAGTGGCTGGCCGACTACTACTGGGCCAAGCCCGCCATTATGATCATGGGCTTCTGGGGCGCGATCGGCTCGAACAACCTGCTGCTCTACCTCGCCGGACTCTCCGGCGTGCCGCAGGAGCTTTACGAAGCCTCCGACATCGACGGCGCCAGCTCCTGGCAGCGCTTCTGGCACATCACCTGGCCCCAGCTCGCCAACGTCACCTTCTTCATCATGATCATGGCGATCATCGGCGGACTCCAGGGCGGCTTCGAAATGGCGCGGGTCATGACCAACGGCGGTCCGGCCGGTTCGACCACCACGCTCGCCTACTACATTTACACCCAGGGCTTCGCCACCGGTCGCCTCGGCTACGCTTCGGCGGTCTCCTGGTTACTCTTCCTGCTCGTTTTTTCAGTGACGATGTTCAACTGGAAATTCGGCAACCGCTACACCAACGAATAAGAGGAGCTTGCATACACGATGAAAGAACAAAGCAATTTCGTGAAGAACTTCTGCAAGCTCTTCACCCTGAACGTGGTCCTGACCCTGGTGGCGCTGGTTATGGTGCTGCCCTTCACCTGGATGATCCTCGCCAGCTTGAAACTGCTGAGCGAAATCAGCCTCGACACCTGGCTGCCCGAAACCTTCCAGTGGAGCAACTATAAACAGGTCTTCAGCATCCGCGGCATCTACTTCGGACGCTGGTACTGGAACTCCATCTTCGTCGCCTCCTGGGTGACCTTCCTCCAGGTCTTCACCAGCAGCCTCGCCGCCTTCAGCTTCTCACGGCTCCAGTGGAAAGGACGCGACAAAGTCTTCTTCCTCTACCTCTCGACCATGATGCTGCCCGGATTGGTGATGATGATCCCGAACTACCAGAACATGATCCGCCTCCACCTCGTGGACTCCTACACCGGACTCATCCTCCCGGCGGCCTTCTCCGCCTTCGGCACCTTCCTGATGCGGCAGTTCATGATGAACATCCCCAAATCACTCGACGAAGCCGCCGAAATCGACGGCGCCACCAAGTGGCAGCTCTACTGGGACGTGGTTCTCCCCCTCGCCCGCCCGGCGCTCGTCACCCTCACCATCTTCAGCTTCATCGGGAACTATAACTCCATGTTCTGGCCCCTGGTGCTGATGAAAACCCCCGATAAATACACGCTCCCCATCGGCCTCCTCTCCTTCGACTCGTCGCAAGGACAGCAGACCAACCTCCTGATGGCCGCCGTCGCCATGAGCGTCGTCCCCATGATTATCACCTTCGTAATCATGCAGAAACAACTCGTCAAAGGAATCATGCTCGGCGGCGTCAAAGGCTAACCTTAGCGTCGTGGGAATTGGGGGGGGGGGGGGGGGGGGGGGGGGGGGGGGGGTGGGGGGGGGGGGGGGGGGGGGGGGTGGGGGGGGGGGGGTGGGGGGAGGC
>JAVBRV010000163.1:0-5409 GCA_031547585.1 Victivallaceae bacterium | reverse complement strand
CACGAGAAAAAATGGGGTTTTTCCGCCCTCCCCAGACCCCCACCCACCTGTCCCAAAAAAAGCGGGGTGAAGCCTTTTTGGTTTTGCCGTTGGCAAAGCCAAATCGACGAAAATTACCCGCCGCGTTGCAGCCCGAATCCCATCGCGTTAACGCCTCCGTTCTTTCTGACTCAAAACATTGCAGTCGGCGAGAGTTTTTTGCGGAAAAAATGCGATTGGGGGTTGACATTTGACGTGATGTTTGCTAAAATATATAGTGAATGGTAGTGATAAATATAGTGAAAGGTTGATATGGATACTTCTACCTATGGTTCGCTGGATTTCATGAAGATCCGGCATTATATCATTGACCGGATCACCGGGAACGGCGGTGAGCCGGTGGCTTTCCCTTCAACGCGGAAGCTGGCGGAGATGTTTGAGGTTTCGCAGCCGACGGCGTTGCGGGCGGTGCGCGATCTGGTCAAGGATGGTTATCTGATGCCGCTCAAGACCGGGGGGAGCATTTCGCTTCGCCAGGATATTGTGGGTGGCGAGCATTCGCGGATCTTCGGGGCGTTGGTAGCTTCGGGGGATCTGACTTTCATGCACCACTATTACCTGAAACTGTATGCCGAACTCGGTTTGGAATTGACCGAGCGGAGTCTGTGCTACCAGTTGCAGAACCTGTTGTTGGAGAGTCCGTCGCTCCTGGAGAGCGCGGTGAAGAACGCCAATATGTCGGGCTTGCTGATGATGGCTCCGCGGGCGGATTTCGCGAAGCCGGCGCTGTCGCTGAGGAGCCAGGGAATCGCGGTGGCGAGTTTGATGGCGGATTTCCCCGGCATCAGCAGTCTTGACGTGAATTACCGGGAGCTGGTGACAAAGCTGCTGAAGCGGTTGTTCCGGGAGGGGCGGACGCGGGTGATTCTGCATAAGTTTCCGCAGCCGACTTCGAATGAGGAGGTGGAGGCGGGGATTGCTGACGCCTGCCGGGCGGCGGGGGTGCCGACGGGGCGGGTGATTCTGCTGGCGGAGGCGGGGCGGAAGAACAACGACCGGTTCCGGGAATTGCTGGAGTTCGGGACGGCTCCGGACGCGGTGATTTTTCTGATGATGAATCTGGAGATTTTTGAAATGCTGCGGGAGCGGGCGGGCGAGCATGATTGCCGGTTGATCTGCGATGAGGATTCGTTGCGGCGGGACATTCCGTTCACCGGTGATGTGGTTTGTTTCGACCTGGCGGGGGCGTCGCGGCGGCTGGTGGATAATTTGTTGGAGCAGCTGGAGGGGGAGGCACCGGTGCTGAAGGGGACGGTGGAGTACGAGCTGAAAACGTGCACCGACGGGAAATTGAATTAAAAAAAGAAAACTTTAAAAAATAGACCGCGAAGCGGTCGTGCGCACCCGGCCGAGCCGGGACGCAGTCCAGCGCGCGGACAGCGCTGGTCGCTCACCGCAGGGCGGCGCAGGCGCCCGCCCGGAGGGGAGCGAAACCTAAGGTTTGCGAATGCAAACCGCATCGGAACAGTACCGACCGGCGGAGCGCTGCCGATAAAAGGCGTTGCGCAGCAAGCCTTTTATCGAGCCGCAGCGCGCGGAGCCGCAGCCGGAAACGGTGAGCATTTGCCCAATCAGATACCCTCTCGCCCATTCGGCCCACGAAGGCAATCTGCAAACAACGTTTTTGGTTATGTGAAAAAGGTTTAACCCGTATTGACGGCCGGCTCTGTCGGACAAGTCGGACTGGTCGGACTGGTCTGACGGCCGAAAAGCTTGAATTGCAAAAAAAGCAAGCGTAGTACGGAGCAAGTCTACTTCTTACAGAAAGGATGTCGATATGAAGATGCGTTACCTGATTTGCTTTCTCACACTTTTCACAACGCTTACCGTTGCCGGAGAGACCGTGCTGCAGCTTCCTTTCGACCGGGAGACGCCGGAGGTGAAGGGCAAGGTGACGATGGTGACGCTGCCGGAGGGGGGGAAGGCGCTGCGGATCGATTCCGAGACGAACAACACGATTTCCATCGTGCTGCCGGCGGAGAAACTCGCCGGACGCCGGGTGACGTTGACTTGCGAGGTGAAGCGGGATATTCCGGAGGTATTCACCCGCTGGCAGGGGGGCAAGCTGATGCTGGTCTATGCGGACGGCGAGGGGAAACTGGATTACCCGGCGCGCTATATGCCGCCCGGGAGCGCCGATTGGGAAACCATGACCGTCACCGCCGATCTGCCGCTTGCGGTCCGGAATCCCCGGATCACTCTCGGCATCCAGTCGGGGAAGGGGAGCATTTTCTACCGGAATCTGCGGGTTGAAGCCGGCGATGTGATTATTCCCTTGACGGCGGCCGCCAATATGGGGCTGCGCGACGAGGTCGCCCGCGACGGCAAAGGGGGGTGGACCGACGAGGGGAAATCGAACGATGCGGCGGGCTTTCGCTTCAAGGCTGATGAGTTCGGCGGCATCCCCTTCCGGGTGCTTGACCCGGCGAAGAACAACGAAAAAGCGGTGATTACTTTCAAGAGTGCGAAGTTCCCCGCGGGTCCCGAAGAGGCGGCGGTCGACCTCCGGGCCGGGAAGGTTTCGGGGAAGTGGCTCTACCTCCTCCACACCATCACCCAGTGCAAAAACGGCACTCCTTTCGGCGACGTCGAGGTGACCGGGGTAAACGGCAAAAAGGCGCAATTCGAGCTGGAAGCCGGACGCGACGCCGGGAACTGGTGGAATCCCACCCGGCTCCCCAACGCGATTCCGGGGGCGACCTGGTCGAACGGTTCGAGTCTGGTGGGGGTTTATGTGTCGCGCTTCCGGCTGCCGGAAGGGATGGGGGATCTGGCGGAACTCCGCTTCAAGAGCCGCAACTCCCCCGCCACCTGGATCGTCTCTGCCGCCACCCTTTCGGAGACGGAGTACTCCTTCGCCGACGCCAAAGAAAAGGTGGTCACCATCGAGGCCGGGGAGCGCTGGAAGGTGCTGCCCTTGCCGAAGGAGGCGGGGATCCGCCCCGGCAGCGCGCTCGACCGCAGCAGCCTCTTCCCCCGCACTGAATCGGGGAAGCTGGGCTGGGTGAAGGTCGATGAAGGGGGGCATATCTACTTCGAGAAGCGTCCCGGCGAACGGGTGCGCTTTCTCGCCAATGCGCTGACCACCGACCCCTACTGGGGACGCGGCAAGATTCCGGCTGAATTCACCGACAAGAAACGAATTGAAGCCTATGCCGATGAATTGGTCAAGCGCGGGTACAACATGGTGCGCTTCCATTTCATAGACGCGGTCCTGCTGCGCGGAGCGAAGGAGGATTACCAATTCAACGCCGAAGCGCTCGAGCAATTCGACTACCTGATAAGCTGTCTCAAGAAGCGCGGTTTTTACTTCAATATCGACGTGATGAGCAGCCGCATCGGCTACGCCGCCGGCAAGCCCTGGACCCACGACCCCAAGGTCGACAAACGCAACTTCAAGCAGGACATCCACTTCAATGAGGCGGTGCGGCGCAACTGGGCCGAAGGAATGAAGAAATTCTATCAGCATGTCAACCCCTACACCGGGCTCCGGCTGGTGGACGACCCCGCTTTCGTGATGACCGTCTGCTTCAACGAGCAGGAGTTCGCCTTCTTCAACCGCGGGAGGGACGATTATGAAATCGCCCAGCCCCGGTTCCAGGCGTTCCTGCTCCGCCGCTACGGCAGCGATGAGGAGCTGGCGAAGGCTTGGGGAACACCCGGCGCCGTCCGCAAAACGGCCCGCTTCACCGGCGAAGAGATCGGCCAAAGCTCCGCCAAGGGCAAGGATATCGCCCGCTTCATCGCCGAGGTGGAGGAGGAGATGGCGGCCTTCTATGTGGCGATGCTGCGGGAGGCGGGCTTCCGCGGGCTCATTACTAATTACAATATGGGCAAATCGCTCCATTACATGTCGGTCCGCGACGGTTTCGACTATGTGGCGATGAACGGTTACCATGCGCATCCCTTCGGCAACACCATCGACCCCGGCAGTTCGGTGGGGGCGGCGGCGCGGCTGCTGCGCAACTTCGCTTCGACCCGCCGGTATGGGAAGCCTTTCGCGGTGACCGAGCACCTCCACAGCTTCTGGAACCCCTACCGTTATGAGCAGGGGTTGGTCACGGGGGGCTACGCCGCGCTGCAGGATTTCGATGCGCTGACGGTGTACACGCACACGGTGTCGACCTATCCGGAGCCGCAGACGGCGCGTCCCTTTGCGGTGCGTTACGACCCCATCGCGGGGGCTTCGGAATTCCTGACCGCCTACCTCTACGGACGCGGCGACGTGAAACCGGCGGGGCTCCACTTCCGGCTCTGGTTCGACCGGCAGGCGCTGTACGCCGGCGGCGCTTCGGATGAAGCGCTCGACACCGAAGAGAGCATGCTTGCCCTGGTCGGGGGGCTCGGTACCGAGGGGAAGAAACCCGTTCAGGTGGAAAAGAACGAGGTGGTTCTCCCCGCTTTCGGCGGATCGCGGATGAGTTTTGTGCTGGCGGGGGGGGCCGGGGCGGTTCAATCGGTGGATGGAAAGAGTGCAAGCAACTTCCGTTTCGACCGGGAGATCGCCGAGCTGAAGGAGAAGGGATTGCTGCCGAAGGGGAACTCCTCCAATTACGAGGCGGGGCGTTTTGAAAGCGCGACGGGGGAGCTTCTGTTGGAGAGCCGGAAGAATTTCATGACGGTCAAGACTTCGCGGTTCCGCGGTTTCACGGGCGAGGCGGGACAGGCGGCGGAGCTGCCGGGGTTTTCGGCGAAGCTCGGAGAGACGCGCGGCTGCCTGGCGGCGGTGACGGTGGACGAGGCGAAATCGCTGGAGGAGAGCGGACGGATCGTGGTGGTATTCACGACGAACCTGTTGAATTCGGGGATGCGCTTCGAGGACGAGACGTTCCGGGTACGCCTGGGCGACGGGAAGCTGCCGTGGCTGGTGGAGACGGGCGGATTCCGGCTGACGTTGTCGAATCGGAACGCGGCCGGGTTGAAGGCGTACGCGCTGGGGTTGGATGGGGCGCGGGTGGCGGAGCTGCCGCTGACACGGGGCAAGGACAAGGTGACGCTGGAGGTGGATACGGCGAAACTGCCGAACGGACCGGCGCTCTACTTCGAAATCGTAAAAGAATAAAAAAGAAAAAAATAGACCGCAAAGCGGTCGTGTGCACCCGGCCGAGCCGGGGCGGTCGAATGTCAGCCGCGGGGTACGGCGTTATTCGAATCGCACCGCTTATTGGCGGCGTGTACCAAACAACATTGCGTGCCAACCTCCCCGGCCCAGCCACGTTGCTCCACGAGGTAAGCGCGGCAAGCGCCGCGAGCGGATGTGAGGGAACTCGTTTGCGGCAGCAAACGAGCGAAGGCACAAGAGTGCCGAAGCCGAACGTAGTCGAGCGAAGGCCTCGCCGTCTGAGAGTCGCTGCGCAGCAGCGAAAGTAA
>JAVBRV010000221.1:0-5187 GCA_031547585.1 Victivallaceae bacterium | reverse complement strand
ATCCGTTTCAAGGGCGACTTGCCGGTCGGCGACGGAATCTCGTAGTCGTCCACGAAGTGCTTGTGGAGGTCGGTGACCTTTCTGCCGGTCAATTTTTCCAGCTCGGCGACGCTGCCGACGCAGATGGTTTCGCCCTCTTCGTTGCGCCAGATCGGCAGCGGCGAACCCCAGTAGCGGTTGCGGCTGATCGCCCAATCGCGGGCGTTCTCCAGCCACTTGCCGAAGCGGCCGTCGCGGAGGTGGCCCGGAACCCAGTTGATCGACTGGTTGTTGCGGATCATGCTCTCCTTGATCGCTTCGACCTTGACGAACCAGGTCGAAACCGCGTGATAGATGAGGGGCACGTCGTCGCGCCAGCAGTGCGGATAGCTGTGCTTGATCTGGCCGCGATGGACCAGCTTCCCTTCTTCCTTCAGCCGCCGGATGATTTCGTCGTCGGTCGATTTGACCGCGCGGCCCGCATAATCGGGGACCTCGGCGGTGAAGCGGCACTCCGCGTCCACCGGGCAGACTTCGGGGAGTCCCGCCTGGCGGCAGACCCGGCTGTCGTCCTCGCCGAAGCCCGGCGCCATATGGACGATGCCCGTGCCATCCTCGGTCGAAACGAAGCCATCCGTCAGCACCTGGAAGGCGCCCTCTGCGGCGAGGCTGCTGAAATAATTGAACAACGGCTCATAGCGCCGGCCCGCAAGCTCGCGCCCCTTGCCGCGCCAGACGATTTCAGGGGTCTCCTTGTAGTAGGCCCCGAGGCGCGATTCGGCGAGGTAGTAGAAGGAGTCGCCGTCCTTGACCTTGACGTAATCGATCTCCGGACCGGCGCAGAGCGCCAGGTGCGAGGGCAGCGTCCACGGCGTGGTCGTCCAGGCGAGGAGGTAGCAGCCCGGCTCATCCAGCAGCCGGAAGCGCACCGTGATCGCCGGGTCGGTCACATCCTTGTAGCCCTGGTTCGCCTCGAAATTCGACAGCGGCGTCGCGCAGCGCGGGCAGCAGGGGAGGATCTTGTAGCCCTCGTACACCAGGCCCTTATCCCACAGGCTCTTGAACACCCACCAGATCGACTCCATATAGTTGAGGTCCATGGTCCGGTAGCCGTTCCGGAAGTCGACCCAGCGGCCCATCCGGTTCACCACCTTCTCCCACTCGTCGGTGTAGCGCAGCACGATCGAACGGCACGCCTCGTTGAAACGGTCGATGCCGTACGCCTCGATGTCCCGCTTGCTGGAGAGCTTCAGCAGCTTCTCCATCTCGTTCTCCACCGGGAGCCCGTGGCAGTCCCAGCCGAAGGTGCGCTCGACGTAGCGGCCCCGCATCGTCTGGTAGCGCGGAACCACGTCCTTGATCATCCCCGCCAGCAAGTGGCCGTAGTGCGGCAAGCCCGTGGCAAATGGAGGTCCGTCGTAAAATACGTACTCCTTGCCCCCCTTGCGCAACTCCAATGACTTTTCAAACGCTTTGCTTTCCTGCCAGAAACGGAGGACCTTCTCCTCCAATTCCGGGAAATCCACCTGTCCGGGCACCGCCTGGAACGCCATGATCGTCTCCTTCGATATCTGTAAATTATTGTAATACGTTGTGGGCCGAGTGGGCGAGAGGGTATCTCATGTGACGAGATTACCACCGTTTCCGGCCGCGGCTCCGCGCGCAGGGCTCATAAAAAGGTTGGCAAAGCCACCTTTTTATGGCAGCGCTCCGCCGATCGGTACTTACTTGAGAGACCGCGTTTCGCTCACCGAAATTCTTTCGGCGAGCGACCAGCGCTGTCCGCGCGCTGGACTGCGTCCCGGCTCGGCCGGGGGCGCACGGTTGCTGCGCAACCTATTTTTTTATGATTTTTTTATTTAAGATTTATTTTCAAAACATTTGTTGAGGTGCGTCTCGGGCAGCTTCCGCGTGCACCAGCTCACCGCCACCAACGCCAGAAACGACAACGGCAACGCATACACAAACGTATCCACATGCGGCCACGGATGCGCCGAAATCAACTCGGTCTTTCCGAACAACCACTCGCAAATCCCCAACGCCGCCGACTCCTTGCGATGCAGGAACAAAAGCCCGAATAACGAACTCCCCACCCCCACCGCCACACTCGCCCACACCCCCGCCCGGGTCGCCCCGCGCCAATACAGCGCAGCCACATAACCCGGCAAAAAGGTTGCGGCACAAATTCCGAAGAAAATCGCCGTCCCGCGGGCCACAATCCCCGGCGGCAGCGTAATTCCCAGAACCACGCTCACCGCGATTCCGAACACCACCCCGAAACGGGTCGCCATCTGGCTCCCCTCCCGCTTCGGCGACAGCGAGCGCAGCAAGTCATGCCCGATCGCCGAACCCGTCACGTGAAACAACGAACTCAACGTCGACATCGCCGCCGACAGCATCGTCAGCGCAAAAATGTACAGAATCACCGAAGGCAGCGCCTCGCGGATGAACAAAGGAATAATGAGGTCCGGATTCCCCTTCGCCGCCTCGATCGCCAGCACGCCGGAAATCCCCTCGGCAATCCCCCGGTCCGAGTAGTAGAAGAAGACGTTCGACAACGCCCCCACCGTATACGCCGAACCCACCGTGAGAAGAATGAACACCGAGCCGATCAACACCGCCCGGTTCAACTCTCGCGTGCTCTTCACCGTCATGAAACGCACCGCCAGCTGCGGCTGCGCCAGCGCGCCGATGCCCACGCCCATCATCAGGCTCGACACCAGCGTCCACCACCAGACCGAGTTGAAGGCCGGCATGGCCGTCCAGCCGACGTGGCCGAGCGCGGCCTCTTTCGGCAAGCGCTCCGCCACCAGAGGAGCCATATCGGTCAGCGCCTGGTGGGCCGGAATCACGCCGCCCAGCTTCCAGTAACACATGACCAAGAGCGAAACCATCCCCGCGACCATAATCGTACCCATCATCGCGTCGACGTACATGACTCCTTTGAGGCCGCCGAAGATGACGTAGAGCGCCACCACCAGGCCGAAAATCGTCACGGCCCAGCCGTAATCGACCATCATCACCTCCTGGAGGAAGCGCGCCCCGCCGATCAGCACCACGCTCGAGTAGAGCGGCATGAAGATGAAGATCACCAGCGCGATAAAACACTTTAAGCCGGTTGATTGGAAGCGGTTGCCGATGAATTCCGGGAAGGTGTGCGCGTCGATGGCAAGACCGATCCGGCGGGTCCGGCAGCCGAAAAAGATAAAGGCGATGACGATCCCGAAAGCGATGTTCATGAAGACCAGCCAGAGGAGGCCCATGCCGAACTGCCCGGCGATGCCGCCAAAACCCACCAGCGCCGAGGTGCTTATGAAGGCGGCCCCGTAGCTCATCGCCATCACAAAAGGATGCGCCTGACGCCCGGCCAGCAGATAGTCCTTGTTGGAATTGGTCTTGCGGAACCCCTTGAACCCCAGGTAAGCGATGATCAAAGCGTAGATGGCGATCAGGACTCCGAGGACAGTAGTGTTCATGCCGGTCGCGGCGGCGGCAAAGAGAGGTGTGAGATGGAGGCTCATGGCTGCTGGACTCCGGCGTTTTTGTTCTTTTTACGGTTCTTCTTGCGGCGCTTCAACCGTTTGCGGGCGAGATCGTCTTCGCCGCCGTTATTCCAGTTGACAGTGCCGTAAATCACCCCGAAAAGAGTGACCAGAATGCAGCCGATCATCGCGGCGGCGGTGGTAAAATCTCCCAATCCGAGCATGGCAACTCCCTTTTTAAAAAACGAAAGGCGACCGAGAATTTCACTCTCGACCGCCTTCAGAGATCCGGTTTTCGCCCTGGCTTACGCCTTGGTGAACTTCCCGGTACGGATACAGCGCGCACACATCTTGACGGTCCGGACGGTGCCGCCGTCATTAATTCGCACGTTCTGGAGGTTGACCTCGAAGAAACGCTTGACGTTCTTCACCACGTGCATACCGATACCGCCCGACTTCTTGGCCAGACCCTTGCGAGTAATGCAGCCGCCGTTGGCCTTCTTTTTCTCGCACATTTCGCAGACTTTGCTCATTTTCTTCCTCGCTTCCCGGAATCGGAACTTTTCAGCAGCTCCGTCCGACCGTTTGGTTATCTTCTCTACATAAAAATCAAAAAATGGTGGGTTGACCGGGACTCGAACCCGGGACCACCGCCTTAAAAGGGCGATGCTCTGCCGACTGAGCTATCAACCCACTGGAATAATCCAATGGCAACAGTTTGATAAGATAGCTCCACCTCATTGCTTTTTCAAACCCGCTCCGCAACTTTTCAGCAAAATTTGTGAGAAATCACCCTGAGAGGGGAAAAAATAATTTTGCAAAAGGGGTTGCATTCCGGATTCAAGCGGTTATAGTGTAGCAAGGGACGCGGAGGTGCCGCGCCGTCAACTGAAGCAAAAGGAGATTCAACATGGTAACTGGAATCGTTCTGGTCAACGTCGAGCGTGCTATGATCCGCTCGGTGATCGACGACCTGATGAAGATCAAAGGGGTTTCCGAGGTTTACGCGGTCGCCGGCGAGTATGACCTGGTGGTGATGATCCGCGTAAACAACAACGCCGAACTCGCCGATATCATCGCATCCCGCATGACGCGCGAAATCAACGGTATTGTACACACGAAAACTCTGGTTACTCTCAACGCCTACTCCAAGCTCGATCTGGAAAAGATTTTCCTGACCTGACGGTCGTTTAACGCGCGCCTCCATTCATCAAAGCGCGCATACTTCTTCCGCCCGCACCCGTCTCACGACCGGTACGGGCGGATTCGTGTAGACGAGGAAGGTACATCCCTACCCCCCCCCGCCCCCGTGGCCAAATCACATTGCACGCCAACCTCCCCGGCCCAACCACGTTATCGTCGGTTTCCCCGGCCCAACCACGTGGCTCCACTAAGTAAGCGCGGCAAGCGCCGCGAGCGGATGTGAGGGTACTCGTTTGCGGCAGCAAACGAGCGAAGGCACAAGAGTGCCGAAGCCGAACGTAGTCGAGCGAAGGCCTCGCTGTCTGAGAGCGCCCCGCAGGGGCGTCTAAGGTCGCGAGAGCGACCGCTACGCTCCGGAATCGGGGTCGCCCTGTAACATCACGTCTCTGCCCACGGGCGGGGGTGGTGTCAGGAGGGGAGTACGGCCCCGCCGGATTCCCACAGCGTTAATCGCGCGTAAGTACGCATTCAAATCTCTTGGGGGTGGTTTGCTTATAGAAATTACGCCCCGGAAATCTTGATA
>JAVBRV010000230.1:0-6713 GCA_031547585.1 Victivallaceae bacterium | reverse complement strand
TGGTCATGCTCGGCCTGCCCGAGAAGGCGATTGCGCTCTATCCGGAAGAGGTGTACGCTGAAATGCGGCGGCGGGAGCTGTCGAGCTACGAGGAGATCGGTTCGAGCTTTCTCGCGCGGCGCTCGCTGCGGCGGTTCGGGGCGCTGACCCAGCCGGACCGGATTACCCGGCAGGGGAGGGTGACGCTGCCCGTCGCCTTCCGCGAATTCGCGGGGCTCGCTCCCGGCGTCGAAGCCTGCGTGATCGGCGTGGAGGTGGGGGTGGAAATCTGGTCGGCGGAACGGTTCCGCGAAGAGATGGCCGCCATCGAGGAACACATGGAACAAAAACGCCGCCGTGAAGTCACGGCGGATCTGGAATAGGGGTGCAATGATGAACCAACGATTTTTGCGGATCGGACTCTTCGCTCTTCTGGCGATTGCGGCGCTTTTTCTGATCGGTTCGGAACATCAGCGACCTGACCAGCCCCAGCTTTCGCCGTCGATGGCGCTGGCCGTCGAACTGCGCTCCGACCTGCCGAGCGCCGACCGCGAAGCCTGGGACCGCGCCAGCCGGACCAGCCCCCTCTGGCTGGTCCGCCTCTGCTCGCAAGGCGAGTAAAGTTCCTCGACTCCAGGGTTGAGGTATTGGGAATTTCACTTATACAACGTTGTCAGCATCATAAGGTAGGGCGCTCTGTCCCCAGAGCGCCGTTCTCGCTGTATGGTCTTCAGGGTGAAACCGCGGCTTCAACTTATTCCGGCGAAGGAAGAACCTACCACGTTTCTCCTCAAATTCATACCCGATATCGCTTTGCCCGCATATTGCAATAATGATCCAAAGGACGGTGGTATTTGTCCTTCCTGAATAACTTACCGTCCGTCCGGCAGGGCCTGTCCCGGCAGGATGCCGGCGTCCTGGCCCTGCACGGCGACGGCGACTTTACGCTCGCGCCACTCTTGCGGGGTCAGCAGCTTCCACTCCGGCAACGCTTCGGCATAGATCGCGACGGGTTCGCTGGAGATGGTGACGGCGCCCGAAGCATCGGGCCGTACCGGGTCGAGCCGCCAGGTGATGACCTCTTTCACATCGCGCCAGCCGCCGACTTGCAGCGGCGCCGCTTTCTGGATGGAGGACATGCCTTTTTCTTCGCGGTCGAGCGCCCAGGCGACGATGGCGTAGCGGGGGCCGTGCGCCGCATCCGACGTCTTTTCCAGCACATAAGCTTCGAGCCCGGTGGAGGGATCGGCCAGGCCGACCAGCTTCCGTCCGCGCATGGCGTCGGTCGAGGCGGCGTAGGCGAGCAACCGCAGCTTGGGGCGCCACGTAAGGTCGAAGAGGCCCGAGTACAAGAGGTTGTTCACCTCCTGAAAGTCCTGCGCGAGAAAGTAGGTCACGCTCTCCATATCCTGTAAAAAGAGGTCGCGGGCGAAGAGCTTCATGAGGTCGCCGGGGTGGCCGTAGCAGGATTCCTCGCTGTTGTGCAAGGGCTTCTCGGGGTAGCCGCGCTTTTGGCGCTCGGCGCGGATCCAGTCGGCGAACTCCCACTTGAGGGGACTCCAGGTGTAATGGAGGCTGTAGCCGTCGAAGTATTGATCCACCCCGGCGTCGAAGGCGCGCTCGACCCAGGCGCGTCCGCGCCCGGCTTCGCGGTCGCGCTCCTTGCTGGCCCAGGTGGCGCCGAAGGCGAGAAGGGGGAAGTCCCGCCCGGGGTAGGCTTTATCCAGCGCTTCGCGGGTCAGCTTCGCCTCGGCGACGTAGTCCTCGGGCGTGCTGTCGCCGACCCACCAGACATGGGAGGCGTCGACCTCGTTGGCGAGTTCGACCGAGTGGATCAGCTGCCGGGGTACCCGGTTGAACAGCGCTTTCAGGTAGTCGCGGTAGAGCCCGTAATACTCCGGCTTGCAGGCGGCGAGCTTGTTGCCTTTTCCCTTGCCGTACTGGGCGGGGGCGAAACCGGTGGTCAGCATCAGCTTCATGCCGTGCTTTTCGGCCAGCGCCATTTCGTAATCGAGCTGACGGTAGTTGAAGTTGGCGGGGAGACCGCCGAGGCGGTGCCAGCAGGGTTCGGCGGTGCGCAGGAACTCCACTCCGGCCCGGGCGAGGAGGTCGAGGGCGGCGGCCGTCTTTTCTTCCTCTTCGCCGACGCGGACGAAGGGCTTTTCGATGCCGTGGAGTCCGAAGCGGAGCTGCTTCCGGGCGGCGAGATCGGCGGGGAGGGGCAGGGGGCGGGCCTGCATTTTCCGCAGGACTTCGCGGGCGGTTTCATCGCTCCACGCCTCGTTGGTTTCGGCGAGCTTGGCCGGATAGGTCTTCATCTGGATGTCGTGGAAGGCTTTGCGGTAGTTGGCCGCCTGTTCCTCGGGGGTGCCTCCTTTGGGGAGTCCCGGCCAGGGGGAGCCCGCCGGGCGGTTGCCGCGCGGATTCCAGGAGGGATCGGCCGTCAGCGCGATGGCGTCGAGGAAGACGCGGATGTTGTTCGACCCGTTCCGGGGTCGGTCGGCGATGATGCGGAGGGTGTGCGTCCCGGCTTCGGCGAAGGCTTTGCAGCCGGCTTTCGTCCAGAAAAAGTAGGCGCGGGGGTGTTCGAGGCCGTAGGCGGGGCCTGGCGCTTTGCGGCCCGCGAGGTCGATCGGCTCCTCATTGTCCCACTGGATCGAACAGGGGGAGGCCCAGCCGGCGTTGAACGGCGTGGCGGCGATCCAGAGATGGTACAAGCCGGGGGAGGGGATGTCGAGGCGGTATTCGGCGAAGTACCCTTGCGGCGCTTTCTCCGGGTCGACCGGGCGGTCGATGTTGAAGTACATGCCGCCCGAGGCCCCCTGACCCTTGGCGTTGAGAAAGGGGACGTTGGCTCGTACGGAGAGATTACTTGCGTCGGGGAGCTCGCCTTCGCGCCAGACGGGAGGAGCTTTCGGGGGGAGGGGAATGCCGTATCCGGGTGAACCGGCGGGGCGGTTCCCGGCCGGGACCGCCTTCAGGTTGTCCGTGAGGAGCAGGGCGTCGATAAAAAGAATGGTTTTGCCGTCGGAGGCGCGGGGCGCGCCTGCTTCGACCCGGAGGGTATGGGTTCCGGGCTTGGCGAATTCGCGGGTCCCCGCGTCCAGCCAGACGAAGAATTGCTCGTTCTGGCCGCGCCCATAGGGAACGCCCGTATGCTTCTTCCCGGCGAGGTCGAGCCGTTTCTCTTCATCTTTCCAGCCGACTGAGTAGGGCGAGGCCCAGCCGGTCGCGGCCGGGGTGGAGGCGATCCAGAGCCGGTAGGTCCCCGGTTCGCGCACCTTGAACTCGTATTCGGCGTAGCGGACCGGGTCTTTGCCCGGCTCCTCCTTGCGGTCGTGCTTGAGGAACCAGCCGCCGGAAGCGCCCGCCGCTCCGCCGTCGGAGAGCGGGGCGGGTCCCGGTGAAAAATTGCTGCTCCGCGCCTCTTCCCCCTCCACGAAGACGGGGGCGGCGGAGAGGGCGAAGGCGGCGAAGATGGCCGCGGTTATGGGAATGAAACGCATGGGAATTTCCTTCTAGTTATTGTCCGTATAGCCCCAGTTGTAGCCGAGTTTACCCCAATAGGCGTCGGATTTCTTGGCCCGGGCCTGCCTCAGCAGCGCGGGGGTGAGGTACGAAACGTGTCCGTCGAGAAAACCGATGTTGACGCCGCCCATATGGCCGTAATCCAGGCCGTAGAAGGCGGTTCCGCCGGTAACTTCCGCCGGAATCTGGGTGTAGGTGTAATGGAGGACGAGCCCTTCGTCGGGGGCTTTCGGCATGTAGCCGTCGAGCGTGGCGGCCGTGCGCGAGGGGCGTGTAAACTTTCCCCGTTTGTTGTAGCCGCGGGTGGTGCGCTGCTGCGACAGATAAGCGTTCTGCCCGTAGCCGAGGCGGGCGGTTTCATCGAACTTGAAGGTGGTTTCATGCAGTTGGACGAAACCGCTCATCGACCGCGAATTGGCGTCGTTGGAGGTGGGGCAGCGGAAAACTTTCCCCGAGGAGTCCTTGCCGAGATAGGGGGCCAGCGAGGTGGGCCAGACGATGTTGCCGGGGTTGCGGATTCCGGCGACGATGTATTCGTTGTAGGTGTCGCTGTAGCCGACATGGCCATAGGCGATCTGGCGGAGGTTGTTCTGGCAGCCGTTCCGTTTGGCGATGGCCCGCGACCGCCCCAGGGCGGGGAGGAGCAAGGCGGCCAGGATGGCGATGATGGCAATTACAACGAGGAGTTCGATCAAAGTGAATTTCTTTTCCATGATGATGCCCGAATTAATAGGTGTAGTCCGTTTTCCCGTGCTGGTACGTCTGATTATAATGGAAAACGGTGGTGTTGAGCGCCGCGCCCACCATCCAGTAATCGCTGGTCTTGGTGGAAGAGTGGCCGTCGACGAAAAACATTCCGTTTCCGTTTTTGTGGGCGCCTTTCCGGACGGCCTGGAAGCTGGAGGCCGCACCGGTATACCAATTGGCCGGCGCCGGGCGCATGACGATGTTGTTGCGCATGGTTTCGGAGAGGTCGCACATCATGACGATCTTGTTCGAAGCGGAACGGATCCGGCTGAGTTTGACGCCTTTCTTGGCGGTCAAGGCGGTGCCGGGTTGAATGTGGACCATTGAATTGACCCATTTTCCCATGACGAACGCATTGAGATCGATGCCGCTGACGTAGGAAGTAAGGAGGGGGCATTCAAACAGCTTCATTCGCTTAAGCGCTGAGAGGGAGGGATTATCGGAAACGCCGAGATAGACGGCTAACTGTTTGGTGACATCGGTCTTCCCATCCGTGGGAGTCTGGGCCGTTCCGTCGTTGTTCTGCTCGACGGCATACGGCATAAAGCCTTCATTGCTGTCGGAATACAGGGAATACGCCGAACCGAGCTGCTTATTGTTGGCGGTGCAATTGATTTCACGCGCTCTCGCCCGGGCGTTGTTCAGGGCGGGCAGCAGCATGGCCGCCAGGATGGCGATGATGGCGATTACCACGAGGAGTTCTATAAGGGTAAAAGGTTGGCGCGGAGAGGCTTTCATGCTTATATTCCTTTGCGGTTCACAGGGTGCTTCCGTTGATCCATTCCGGGGCGATGAAGATTTTTTCTTCGGCGGTTCCGGGGGCGGAAAAATGCTTCCAGAGGGCCCGCGCCATCCTATTCACCGGCAGCCGGACGCCGCTCAGCTTCAGGTGGTCGAAGGCGTCAGGGTAGCCGTCGATGCCGACCACGCCGATCTCTTCCGGAACGCGGAACCCGGCCAGCTGCAGCGACACCACCATCTGGTTGGCGATGCGGTCATTGTAGCAGACGAGCGCTTCCGGGCGTTCCTCTTTGGGCAGTTTGGCGAGGGCGGCGGCGATTTTTCGGCAGTCGGCGCTGCTTCCGGCGGCGGCGTCTCCGGCGAGGGTCAATTCCGGGTGGCGGCCTGCGGCTTCGGTGAGAAAGCGCAGACGCTCCTGATTGGCGAAGGGGCGGCGGTCGGAGTAGCCGATGTAGAAAAGACGATGACGTTTTTTGCTGATAAGCTGTTCGGCGATTGTCTCCATGACGCCGGGTTCATCGAAGGCGACCTCCTGGCCCACGACGATGACGGGGATGCCGTATTGCGCGTATCGGGCCACGAGCTCCCCGTTGCCCTGCTGCGACAAGCGCGAGAGGATGAGGCAATCCACGCGTTTGCGGAGGAAGGTTTCGAGTTTTTCGCGCTCCCGTTCCGGATCGTTCTGGGAGTAGTCGCTGATGACCATGAACCCTTTAGCGGAAAAGACTTCGTTGACAGCCTCCATCAGCCGGAGCGACAGGAGCGAATCGGGTGAAGTGAGGAGGAGCCCGACATTGTGCGTTTTGCCGGAGATGAGCCCCCGCGCCGAATCGTTGGGGCTGTAGCCGAGCTCATCGATGGCTTCCCGGATCTTGAGGCGGGTCTTTTCGCTGACGCCGATATTGAGCTTCCGCTGCGAATTTAGAACGGCATAGACCGCCGCGCGGGAAACGCCCGCCCGCTCCGCCACATTGGCGACGGTGACTCCGGATTTGACGACAGGTTCCATATAACTTATATTCCTCGTGCAATATTTCACGTGCAATATAATTATACCCGAAAAAACTTCACTTGTCAAGACCGCGCAAAAAAATAACGGTATTTTTTCATGTTTTTCGCCGATTGCCTTGAAAAAAGCGCCTCCCGGTGGTATTGGTTTCAAAACCAACCAGGGAGACACCGATCATGAAATCGTACCGCAAGGAGCTGACCTTCAACCTGCCGCGCCGCCGCGCCTTCCTCAACATCACCGGCGTGATCGAGGAGGCGCTGGCCGAATCGGGCGTCCGCGAGGGGCTGCTGCTCTGCAACGCCATGCACATCACCGCTTCGGTTTTCATCAACGACGACGAATCCGGCTTGCACGGCGACTTCGAAACCTGGCTGGAAAAGCTCGCTCCCGAGAAGCCGCACAACCAATACGCCCACAACGGCTTCGAAGACAACGCAGACGCCCATATGAAGCGCCAGCTGATGGGGCGCGAAGTGGTGGTCGCCATCACCGAAGGCAAACTTGACTTCGGCCCCTGGGAACAGATCTTCTACGGTGAATTCGACGGTAAACGCCCCAAACGTGTCCTCGTCAAAATCATCGGCGAATAGCCCCTCCTCTTTTCATATATCACCTATTCCCGCTTCAGTCCCCCTACAACGCTTTTCTTGAGGGCGAGGATGGGGGGTCGGGGGAAGGAGAGGGAACTTCATTTCACGAGGAAAAG
>JAVBRV010000192.1:0-7330 GCA_031547585.1 Victivallaceae bacterium | reverse complement strand
TTTTGAAATTGGCTCAATAATTCCCGGCAACTGTGATCCGGTCGCCGGTTTTTGCTTTGAATACACCGTTGACCGGGGTGACCTTCGCGTCATTGACGGTGATGGTATAGTTCCCGGCGTTCGGCAGGAGAAGGGAAAGTTCGCCCGCGTATCGGCCGGATTCCGGGGCGAGCTCCAGCAGATACACGGTTTTACCCGGCGACTCCTCGCGAACCGTCAGCTTCGAGGCGGCGGCGCGGGCGCTGTAGCAGCCGGTTTCGAGCATGGTGCCGATGGCGATATCGCTCTCGAACGCCTTCAGCATGCCGATGCAGGCGTCAAAGTCCTCCACGCTTTCATAGGGGTCGTAGCCTTCGATGATGCCGTGAATCATCGTATCGCCGAACGTGCCCCGCTGAATCATGTACTGAAGCTGGGTTTTGACTTCGCCCGGAGTCTTCCGGAGCTTGCGGCTCCGGGTGGTCAGCACCAGATGGCTGTTCAGGATCCATTGATCGGTCTCCTCCGAACGGCGGTTGCCGGGGTAACAGAACGATTGCGGCTTGACGCCGGTCAATTCAAAAATCTTCTGCTGCGAACCGACGACCACCCGCTCCAATTCGTCGTGATTTTCCCGCGCCAAGAGGCCGGGGATCGAACTGTGGTTCATGGAGTGGTTGCCGATTTCGTGCCCAGCCTTGACGAGAGGCAGGATATCCTCGAGCTTGGCGTAATTCGCGCGCCCCTTGTGCCCGAGACGGTCGGGAATCATGAAGAAGGTGGCCTTGAAGCCGTATTTTTCGAGAATGCCCGGGGCGTATTGAACCTGATCGGCAAGAAGATCGTCGAAGGTCAAGGCCAGCATGGCCTTTTTGCCGTCGGGGAATTTGCAGATCCGCAGCTCATCGGCGGCGGCAAGCGTGACCGCAAGGCAGGTCAGAAAACTGAAAAACCATACTTTTTTCATAGCATCACTCCGGCATGGGGGCGGTGTAGGCGGTGTCGCCGCCGCGATTCATAAAGTTCCGATACACCTTGATCATCAGCAAGATCGCCGCCAGCGCGATGACTCCGCCGATGATGAAGAGAAGACGATAATTGCAGCCCATCAAGTCAAGCACGCCGCCGAACACCGGGCCGATAATCATCAACAGAAACGCGTTGACCAGGCCGACCGCCGAACCGAACTGGGCGTACAGCTCACGCGGCACCAGACGAGACGGCAAGGAGGCGGTAAGCGTCATGTAGCAGCCGGAGATGATGCCGTGGGTGACGAAGATAACCCCGAAATTCGCGGCGTCCGTCAGCAGGAACCAGCCGCAGACCATCACGATGAAATAGCCGACGAGAGCGGCGATCCCCGCGCGCAGCGGATGAAAGCGGTCGGCGATCGCGCCGAGAAGATAGCTCAGCACCAGCGAAAAGAGATAGGTGATGACCAGGTAATGCCCGAATTGCTGTTTGGCGATTCCCAGCTTGCCGGCGTACTGGATCGCGAAATAGTTGATCGGCGTGAATGACAGCGCCGCCATGGCCACCGCCACCATGTACCAGCGATAGTAGGGCAGCGAGAAGCTCTGCCGGAAATAGGTAATCACGGAACGCATCACCCGGAAGTAAACCCCCTCCCCCCGGCGTCCATCGGCCGGCGGCGGTTCCACGACGGGCGGCGGGTAGCTGCCCTCTTTGACCTTGAGGCAGAGCAGCAGCAATCCGAGCCCGTAGAGGATGCCGATGCCGAGAAAGATCCACACGGTATGCGTCTCGACCTTGGCGAACAGCCATTTGTTGAAAAAAATGCCGGCGCCCAGGCTGACCATGCGGAACAGCCCGAAAAAGCGTCCCACCATCTCCGGCGGCACCACGTCATTGACCAGCGCGTTGAAGAGCGAGCCGGAGAGCGTGGTTCCGAAGTCAAGCAGCACCCAGGCGATGCAGAAAAAAATCAGCATGCCGGATTGTTTCGAGATCGACGGAACCGCCTCATGCAGCCAACCGCCCAGAAACGGCGTAAACCCCAGGAGAAAAAGTCCCGTCACAATGAATGGCGTGGTAAACATCAGAAACGGGATGCGCCGCCCCCAGCGGCTGCGATGCCGGTCGGATACATAACTGACGATCGGAGCGAGGACAAGGTTGGTGAAATTCGGAAATGAAACGATGATAAGGCCATAGATGACTTCCGGAACCCCAATGACGTCTTTGATCAGCACGGTCGCCGACGGCTGCACCGCCCGGTCCTTCAGCGCCCAGGGGAAATCGCCGCCCAGCAGGTAAAGCCCGAGCAGAATGAGCCCGCCGGTGGTATAAGTAAGCGTACCGGCATGCCATAGTTTTTTGGGCGGCGGCACTGTGGCGTCGGCTGCTTCTTCCATAATCTTCCCTCTGACGAGTTAGGCGTTTGTTGTTTCCATCGATCTTACATATAATTATACATAAGTATTTACATTTTGTCAATACCTTAAAACCGGAAAAATCGAAAAAAACGTCGCTTTTTTCGCCAATCGCCGAAAGCGTCATTTTGAACCATGCCGATTCCTGAACCATGCGATTATTAAGCTTAAAAAGAGCCTTTTTAAAAGCGGTAAAGCTCACTTAAAGAAAAATTTAAAAAACAAATATAATGTATATTACATGATATTAATTTATGTTGTTTATATTAAACATATTAAATCAATATAACAAGTCAATATGATTGATGATTTCAAGCTGGAAAACATCATTTGTTTTTAAACATACAAAAGTAAAAAGATTGATTTTTTCTAAAACGGCTATTGACAAATCTGTTTTTTGTGGTATAATTTTGGAGAAGTACCGAATTTTGAGCCTTCCTGCGGCCCAAAGATATGCAACCTCACCTGGATCTGAAAACGAAATCGTATAAATCAAAATAATTTCCGGAGAAGCAGTGATGAGCATCATTAAAAATTTCCCGTTTCTGTTGCATGGGGGCGATTACAATCCGGATCAATGGATCAAGAAACCGGGAATTATCGACGACGATTTCAGGATGATGGATGAAGCCTCCTGCAATACTTTTTCGATTTCCATCTTTTCCTGGGGGCAGATCGAAAGGACGGAAGGCGTTTTCGATTTTTCCTGGCTGGATGACATTATGGCGCGCTGTGCCGCCGCCGGAAAAAAGGTGTTTCTCGCCACTCCCTCCGGGGGGCGCCCGGCCTGGCTCGGCTGCAACTACCCGGAAACGAACCGGGTGGACGCCAAAGGACTCCGCGCAACCTGGAATTTCCGGCACAATCACTGTTGGAGTTCGCCGGTGATGCGCGAAAAAGTCTCCGTCATCAACCGGAAGCTGGCGCAGCGATATGCCGCTCATCCGGCCCTCGGCGGCTGGCATATCAGCAATGAATACAGCGGCGAATGCTTCTGCGAACTGTGCCGCGGCAACTTTCACGAATTCCTGCGGCAGCGGTATGGGACGCTGGAGAAGCTGAACGACGCTTACTGGTCCGCATTCTGGAGCCATACCCTGACGGACTGGAATCAGGTGAATCCCGAAGATCCGACTCTCGACGCGGTCCGCCTGGATTGGAAGCGCTTCAACTCGCGCCAGATCGCCGATTTCCTGAAGTTCGAAATCGAAGCCGTCCGGGAATTTTCGGATGCTCCCGCGACGACCAACATGATGGGGATTATTCCCGACCTCGATTACTGGCGGATCGCGGAGCCGTGCGATTTCATCGCGGATGACTGTTACCCCAGATGGATCAACGGAGCCGCCGAAGAGGTGGCGGCGCATTTTTCACTGGTCCATGACTTGCATTATACGATGAAGAAAAAGCCGTTCGTCATGATGGAGTCCTGCCCCGGGGTGCCCAATTACGGGAAGTACGGGAAAATGCGCCGCCCGAACGAATTCGAGCGGGAAATGCTGTTGGCGATCGGCCACGGTGCGGATGGAACCTTGTATTTTCAATGGCGGAAAGGCCTCGGCAACTGTGAAAAATATCATGGCGCCGTCGTGAGCCATGACGGAACCAACCAGACCCGGACCTTCAAAGCCGTGGCCGAATACGGCCGCAAACTCAAATCCCTGGCGGAAGTGGCGGACAGCACCACGGAACCCGAAGCCGCCCTGATCTTCGACTGGGAATCCAACTGGGCGCTCGAGTATACCAACGGTTTCGGCGGGGAAACCGAGAAAAGAATCAACGAAACCGCGATTCAGCACTACCAGGCCCTCTGGCGCAGCAACGTACCGCTGGCCGTCATCGAAAGCACCGGCGACTTTACCCCGTATAAAGTCCTTGTCGCCCCGATGCTTTTCATGCTCAAGCCGGGCGTCGGCGACCGCCTGAAAGCGTTTGTCGAGAGCGGGGGGACCTTGGTCGCGACCTATCTTTCGGCCTATGTGGATGAAAACAACCGGTGCTTTTTCGGGGGCAATCCGGGGGGAAATCCGCTCCGTCGGCTTTTCGGCATCTGGAATGAAGATATTGACTGCATCGAACCCTCCGATCACCGCACGTTCCGGTGGCGCAACGGGGAGATCGCCGCCCATGATTACACCGAATACCTCCATCTCGAAGGAGCCGAAGCGACTGCGGTGTATGGCGGCGGTGATTTCTTTGCCGGCACTCCCGCAGTCACCGTCAACGCTTTCGGCAAGGGGAAGGCCTGGTATATCGGGGCCAGAACCGGAACGGATTTCCTGACCTCATTTTACGGCGGCATCCTCGGCGACAATCAGATCGCGCCGGTATTGCCGGACCTCCCGAAAGAGCTGCGCGCCAGCAAACGGAGCAAGGGAAATGCGGATTTCTACTTCATCTGCAATCTGAGTGGCGAGGAGGTACAGGCCGGATTGCCCTCCCCGATGAGCAATCTCTGGGACGGTGGAAAAGTGGAGACAACGGTCACGGTTCCGCCCAACGGAGCCGCCGTATTGAAAGCGGAATCAGATAGAAGAGGTGATCGATGAATATGGATTTTTGCCTGTGCCGGGATCAGCCGATATCGGTCGCTTGCAGCGCCGGTGAAGCGGAGCTGGTCAAGATTGCGCTGAATCTGCTGAAGGGCGACCTGAAACACGTCCTGAATGCCGAGTTGAGCGTCACGGACGGGGTTTCGGCGCAAACCCGGATCATTGTCGGGACCCTGGAGAGTCCGCTGTTGGCCGGCAAACCCCTCTCCCGCGAGCTCCTCGGTCAACATGCGGAGGCGTTTCAGCTGGCTGTGGAGGATGGCGTTCTCTTGATCGCCGGCGCGGACCGGCGCGGAGCGGCGTACGGTCTCATGGAGCTCTCGCGCCAGCTCGGCGTTTCCCCGTGGGAGTGGTGGGCGGACGCGGTCCCGGCAGAGCTGAACCATTTTTCGCTGGCGGCGGATTACGGCGACATCCAGTGGCCTTCGGTGGAGTTCCGGGGGATTTTCATCAACGACGAAGACGTCGGCTTCGACCCGTGGGCAACCGGATTCGAGCCGGACGCCAAATTGAAAGCGGGCATCGAACGGACGCCGGAAACCAAGGCCGTCGTCGGTCCCAAAACCTACAGCAAGGTCTTTGAGCTCCTGATCCGGCTTCGAGCCAATACCCTGTGGCCGGCCATGCACGCGTGCACCATGCCGTTTTATCTGGTCGAGGGCAATGCCGAAGCGGCGGACCGCTACGGCATTCTGATCGGCACCTCACATTGCGAACCGATGAACTGCAATGCCAACGGGGAGTGGATTCATCGCGGCCGCGGAGAGTATGATTACCTCGCGAACCGGGATTCCGTGTTGAAATTCTGGGAAGAGCGGATCCGGGAGATCGGAAAATACGACAATCTTTATACCATCGGCATGCGCGGAGTCCACGATGGCCCCATGTACGGGGTCGAAAGCGAAAAGGAGAGCCGGGAAGCCCTGGAAAAGGTTTTCGCCGATCAGCGCGCGCTGCTCTCCCGGCACAGCGGCAAACCGGCGGAGCGGATTCCTCAGGTATTCATCCCGTATAAAGAGGCGTTCGATATCTACAAATCGGGGCTGAAGGTTCCGGAAGACGTGGCCCTGATGTGGTGCGACGACAATTACGGGTACGTCCTGCGGCTGCCGACCGAGCTGGACCGCGACCGGGCGGGAAGCGCCGGCATTTATTATCATATCTCCTACTGGGGGACTCCGTACAACTACCTCTGGTTATCCACCAACCACCCGGGGCAGATTTTCCGCGAATTGAAACGGGCCTACGAAAACCGGGCCCGGCGCATCTGGATCATCAACACGGGGGATATCAAACCCTCGGAATACCAGCTGACGCTGGCTCTCGATATGGCCTGGAATATCGACAAAGTGGAAGCCCGGGGCGTGCGGGGCCACCTGGAGGAGTGGATCGCCTCGATTTTCGGCGAAGAAGCCTCCCCGGAGCTCGCCGATTGCCTGATGGAATCCTACCGCCTGGCGTGGATCCGCAAACCGGAAAGCCTCGATATGAAGCTCTGGTGGTGGCACCATGACGACCATGTTCCTCAAAAAGAGATTCCCGCGGTCAATGACTGCTCGGAGAGCGAAGCCTTGCAGCGCCTGGCGGATTATGCGGCGCTGGAAAAGCGCATCATGGCCCTGAAGAAAAAAATCCGGCCCGCATTGGCGGACGCCTGGTATGAGCTCATCGAGTATCCGATCTGCGCCGCCGCCGCGGCCAACCGCAAATATTACTGCGGCGAAATGGCCCGGTACGGAGCCGTGGACTGGGCCGAATCCCACCAGGCGTACCGCCAGCTCCTCGAACTGACCGCCGCTTACAACCGGCTGGAGAAATGGCACGGCATGATGGGGCTCGGGGCTCCGAACTGGGGTCCCTTCAATGAACCGGCCGAAGAGGTGTCGACGCCGAAGGAAAAGGTGTTCCTGCCGGACGACGCCGATTCGATCCGGGTCGAATTCCAGGGCCTGGAGTCCCGGGAAAAGCTGGCCCCCGCCTATGAGCTCGGCTACCGGATGCGGGCGGCGATTCTGCCGGTCGGCAAAAAAGCGGTGTTCCACTTGGAGGGCGAACCTGGAGTCAACCTGAAAATCCGTATCGCCATAATTCCGACGCATCCCGTCGCCGGTTTCCAGCTTCGTTACCGGGTCACCCTTGACGGCAAGGAGTTGGCCGTCATCAACCTCTACGCCAAGGACCGCACCCCGGCCTGGTGCTGGAATGTCGTGCGGAACCAGACTGTGGCCGAAGTCATCACGGAAAGCTCATCCGGCGTATTGGCAATTGAAGCACTGGACGAAGAACTTCTGCTCGACCGGGTTCAAATCCTGAAATAACCCCCTCTATTCAAGGAGCGGGGTATCAGGAATTTTGTCAAAATCGTTGGTAACGTCATAGGGTAGGGCTGTCTGTCCTCAGACAGCC
>JAVBRV010000361.1:0-4095 GCA_031547585.1 Victivallaceae bacterium | reverse complement strand
CAGATTCTCCGCAAGCGAGAGCTGGTGGAGGCGGTTTTCGCCCAGACCAGCTGGGGCGGGGCGGTGAAGCCGCGCCGGAACCCGACCTGGGGCGTCAACGCGCCGCTCTCGTTCATCGCGGTGATTGCTTCGGCGGAGGCTTCGCCGATGGTTTACACCGATGCGGGCGCGGCGATTGAAACCATGCTGCTCGCCGCCTATAACCGGGGGATCGGCAGCTGCTGGCTGGGGGCGTTCGACAAGAGCGCCATCCGGGATCTCCTCGGGCTTTTGCCGGGGAAGCAGGTATTGTTCCTGGTGGCGCTCGGCTACGCCGACGAGGACCCGGTTCAGGAAGAGATCGACGCCGACGGCAGCGCCAAGTACTACCTTGACGACGCCGACCGGATTCATGTACCGAAATTCAAAACCAATGCGCTGATTGAATGGCGCTGAAGGAGAGACAATGAAATATTACACCAAGGATCACGAGTGGGTGGAGCTGAAGGGAACTTCGGCCCGGGTCGGCATCAGTGCGCACGCGGTGGAAGAGCTCGGCGACATCACCTTCGTCGAACTGCCGCAGGTCGGACGCGATTTGAAGGCCGGGGACGCCTTCGGCGTGGTCGAGTCGGTCAAGGCCGCCTCCGACGTCTACGCCCCCGTGGCGGGCAAGGTGGCGGCGGTGAACGCCGACATCGAGAACGATCCGGCGCTGGTCAACGATTCGCCGGAAGACAAGGCCTGGTTCTGCGAGCTGGCAGGCGTGGACGCCGCCGCCGTCTCCGGGCTGATGGATGAAGCCGCCTACGCCAAGTTCATCGGTCAATAACCGGGGGAGAACCGCGATGCCGTATATTCCCCACACCGACGCCGACCGGGCGGAGATGCTCGGCGCCGCCGGTTACGCCGACTTTGACGCGCTCTGGGAGGCGGTGGGCATCCGCCGCCCCCGGCCCCTCTTCGACCGCCTTGCCCCCGGACTCTCCGAATTCGAGGTGACCTCCCGGCTGCAGGGCCTGGCCGATAAGAACGCTTCGGAGCTCGTCAACTTCGTCGGGCTCGGCTACTACGACCACCTGATCCCCGCCGCCGTCGGTGAAGTCACCGGCCGCAGCGAGTTTCTCACGGCCTATACGCCGTACCAGCCGGAAGCCTCGCAGGGGACGCTTCAGGCCATTTACGAGTACCAGTCCTCCATCGCCCGCCTCACGGGGATGCCGGTGGTCAACGCCTCGCTCTACGACGGCGGCACCGCTCTGTTTGAGGCGATGATGATGGCGGTCCGCTCGACCCGCCGCCGCAAGGCGGTGATTTCGGGCGCGGTCTCCCCCATCTTCCGCGAAATGATTGAGTGCTACAGCGGCAACCTCGACGTGGAATTGGTCGAAATCGACCCCGACGGCGTGGGTTCGAACCCGGCGGCGCTGCTGGCGGCGGTGGACGACGCCACCGCCTGCGTAATCATTCAGTACCCCAACGTCTTCGGGACGGTGGAGGAGTGGACCGACTTCGTCGCCGAAGTCCACCGCCGCTCGGCGCTGGCCATCGCTTCGGTGTACCCCTTCGCGCTGGGCATGCTGAAGACGCCGGGCGAAATGGGCTTCGACATCGTCACCGCCGAGGGGCAGAACCTCGGCATCCCGCTCTCGTTCGGCGGACCCTACCTCGGGGTGATGGGGGTGCGGAGTGAGCACATGCGCCGCATGCCCGGACGCATTTCGGGGCGCACCGTCGACCGCAAAGGGCGCGACGGCTTCGTCCTGACGCTTCAGGCGCGGGAGCAGCACATCCGCCGCGAAGGCGCGATGTCCAACATCTGCAGCAACGAGAGCCTCTGCGCCATCGCCGCTCTCGCTTACCTCACCTGCCTCGGCAAAGAGGGGCTGGCCGAGGCCGCCCGCCTGGCGCACGCCAAAGCGCTGTTCGCCCGCCGCGAACTCCTCGCCGTCAAGGGCGTGGAAGCCGTGGGGGACGCTCCCTTCTTCAACGAATTCGTCATCCGGGTTCCCGGGGACGCCGCCGAAGTGGTCGGTCATTTGATCGACAAGGGCTTCGCCGCCGGCTTCCCGCTCGGGCGCTACTATCCGGAACGGCGCGACCAATTGCTGGTGGCCGTGACCGAGAAGCGCACCCGCGAAGAGATCAAAGCCCTGGCCAATGCCCTGGAGGCCGTATTATGAAATTGATTTTCGAACAGTCCCGCCCCGGTCGCCGCGGTTCCACGCTGCCCGCCGCCGACGTTCCGCTCGACTGCGCGCTCCCCGAAGGGATGCTGCGGCGGGAGAAGGCCGCGCTCCCCGAGGTCTCCGAGCTGGAAGCCGTCCGCCACTTCACCCGGCTGTCGCGCCTCAATATGTCGGTGGATACCAACTTCTACCCGCTCGGCTCGTGCACCATGAAGTACAATCCGAAGTTCCATGAGAGGATCGCGGCGCTGCCCGGATTCGCCTCTTTGCACCCCCTGCTGCCCCAGCTCCGCCACGGCGCGGCGCTGACTCAGGGCGCGCTTACGGTGATCTATGAGGCGGAGAGCATTTTGAACGAGCTCACCGGTTTCGCCCGCTCCACCATGCAGCCCCTGGCGGGCGCTCACGGCGAGCTGACCGGCATCATGCTGATCGCGGCCTACCACAAGGACCGCGGCGACCTCGCCCGCAAAACCATGCTGATTCCCGACGCGGCGCACGGAACCAACCCCGCCAGCGCCGCCATGGCCGGATTCGGCATCCAGGTGATTCCCTCCGACCCGGAGGGCAACGTGGATCTGGCGGCGCTCAAGGCGGCCCTCGGATCCGACACCGCCGGCTTCATGCTCACCTGCCCCAACACCCTCGGCCTTTTCGACCCCAACGTCGAAGAGATCTGCCGCCTGGTGCACGAGGCGGGGGGGCTCTGCTACTGCGACGGAGCCAACTTCAACGCCATCATGGGGCGGGTGCGTCCCGGCGACCTCGGCTTCGACGTGATGCACGTCAACCTTCACAAGAGCTTCTCGACGCCGCACGGCTGCGGCGGTCCGGGGGCGGGCCCGGTGTCGGTGGCGGAGAATCTGGTCCCCTACCTCCCCGTCTCCAGCGTCGAAAAGCGCGCCGACGGAACCTACGCCCTGGAGTACCAGCATGAGAAGAGCATCGGCTACATCGCCCCCTTCTACGGCAACTTCGGCGTGGTGCTCAAGGCCTACGCCTATATGCTGACGCTGGGGAAAGAGGGCTTTCAGCGGGTCGGTGAGAACGCCGTCCTCGCCGCCAACTACGTCCGTGCCCGGCTCGCGGCCTATTTCGATCAGAAGTACGACCGCCCGTGCATGCACGAGTGCGTCTTCTCGGCCGAACGGCAGGCCGCCCGGGGCGTCCACGCGATCGATATCGCCAAGGCGCTGATCGACCGCGGCTTCCACCCGCCGACCATGTACTTCCCCATGATCGTGCCGGAAGCGCTGATGATCGAACCCACGGAGACCGAATCCAAAGAGACCATCGACGAATTCATCGAGGTGATGATCGAACTCGCTAAACTCGCGGAATCCGACCCGGGCCTCTTCGCCGAAGCCCCCGTGACCACGCCGGTTTCGCGGATGGATGAAGCCACCGCCGCCCGCAAGCCCAACGTCGCCTCGCTGTAAGACTGCGGGATAAATCCCCCGGGGAACGTTGGTTTCCCGGGGTTTTTTGTTGTAAAGGTGGCGGCGGTCTTCAAATCATGCTGCTGCCCACAGAAAATACGGCGCAACTACGTCTCTGCCCAACCCCAAACGCGGCACACGATGTTGCTGCCCAGAGGAACGCGAAGCGCCGCGGAGTGGATGTGAGGGAACTCATTTGCCTTTGGCAAATGAGCGAAGGCACTAGAGTGCCGAAGCCGAACGTCACGCAGCGAAGGCCTCGCCGTCTGAGAGCGACCCGTAGGGTCGTCTAAGGCCGCCAAAGCGGCCGCCCGGTCAGGAGGCGGAAGTGCCCAGCCACATCAGGCGGCTTCCCCACACCCGGGGGTGGTTCAGGAGGGGGCCGACCGTCGGCCTCGGTGACTGGCCCCTCCTGACTCCCAACCGCATCTCCCCCCACACTCCGGCACCTCCTCGCGCACACGACGTATCTCCCCGGGGCCGAGGAG
>JAVBRV010000321.1:0-4216 GCA_031547585.1 Victivallaceae bacterium | reverse complement strand
AGATCATGCCGACCTTGCGCCGGAGTTCGAGGACGTCCACGCCTTTTTTGAGCACGTCCACGCCGTCGATCATGAGTTCTCCCTCGGCGCGCTGTTCGCGGTAGAGCTCGAAGATGCGGTTGTAGATGCGGAGGTGAGTCGACTTGCCGCAGCCGGAGGGGCCGATGACCGCGGTAATCTTCTTCTCTTCGATTTCGAGGTTGTTGTCGAAGAGGGCCTGGTGTCCGCCGTAGTAGAAGTTGAGGTTTTTCGCCGCGATTTTAATGGCCACGGTGTTTCTCCTTGAAAAAGATTCGGGTTACGAGATTGACAGAGAGGACGAGCATGGTCACCGCCAGCGCCGCGCCCCAGCCCGCCCGGTGCATCGCCTCGAAGGGCGAATTGGTCGCGTATTCGGTGATGAGGACCGGCAGGTTGGCGGTGGGTCCGGTGAAATAGTCGGTCGGCCAGCTGTCGGCGAAGAGCGCGGTGAAGAGGAGAGGCGCGGTTTCGCCGCTGACCCGCGACAGCGCGAGGAGGATGCCGGTGAGGAGCCCGTTGCGGGCGGTCCGGCAGACGATGCGGATGGTGGTGCGGGCGCGGGTCATGCCGAGCGCCAGCGCCGATTCGCGGAGGGTGTCGGGGACCATGCGGAGCATGTCTTCAGTGGTTCGCATGACCACCGGAAACATGATGATGGCGAGCGCAATCGAGGCGGCCATGCCGGAAAAGTGGCCCATCGGAATCACCACCAGCGTATAGACGAAAAGCCCCGCGAGAATCGAGGGCAGCCCCATCAGGACGTTCGCCGAAAAGCGCAGGAGCACCGCCAGCTTCTGCCGGTCGCGGTATTCGGCGAGGTAGATTCCCGCCAGCAGCGCCGGGGGAACCGCGAGCACCGCCGCGCCGAGGGTGATGAAGACCGTCCCCAGAAGCGCGTTGGCGATGCCGCCCCCCGCCACGCCGTAGGGACGCGAGGAGGCAAGGAGGAAGTCGGGGGTGATGGCCTTGCAGCCGTACCCCGCCACACAGCCGAGGATCCAGAGCATGGCCCCCACCGCGACGACCACCGCGGCGAGCGAGAAGAGCCGGGCGAGCCGGTCATGAAGTTTTCGGAAGAAGAGTCCGCGCCGTCTCATGGTCATGCCCTCCTTACGCCGTTTTTACGCAGCGTCCGATTGAGATAGTACTGGGCGGCCACCTGAATGCCGAAGGAGATGAAGAGAAGGATGAGGCCGAGCGCGAAAAGCGCGCTCCGCTGGAGCCCCTCCGCTTCGGCGAAGTTGTTGGCCAGCGTGGCCGAGATGGTGGTCGCGCCGGAGAAAATCCCGGTGGGCAGCTCGCAGAGGTTGCCGATGACGAAGAGGACGGCCATGGTTTCGCCGAGGGCGCGTCCGAGGCCGATGAAGACGCCCCCCAGGATGCCGGCAAAGCCGTGGCGGAGAAGGATGTGTCGCGCCGCTTCCCAGCGGGTGCAGCCGACGCCGTGCGCCGATTCGATGAGGACGGGCGGCGTCATGCGGAAGACGTCGCGCATGACCGCCGTGATGTAGGGCAGAATCATCAAGCCGAGGATCAGCCCGGCGGTGAGGATGCCGAAGCCGTTGTAGTCCCGGCCGACGAGGGGGAGCGCGCCGAGCATCAGGGTGTCGGCGAGGAAGGGCTGGACGTACTCCTGCATCAGAGGCACGAGGATGAAGAGTCCCCACATGCCGTAGATGACGCTCGGGATCGCCGCCAGCAGGTCGATCGCCTGGCTGACCGGGTGCTGAATGAAGGGCGGGGCATCGAGAAGAAAGAGCGCCGCCGCGAAGGCCGGGGGAAGCGCGAAGAGAAGCGCGAGAAGCGTGGTGGCCAAGGTTCCGGCGACGCCGGGCAGCGCGCCGTAGCGGTCGAGACCGGGATCCCACTCGCGGGAGACGAGGAAGCCGAAGCCGAATTCACGCCACGCCCCCGAGGAGCTGACCGCGAGCTGAAGAAAGAACCCCAGCATCAGGAGTCCGGCGAGAAGGGCGCAGCCGAGGCAGAGCCATTTGAAGAGGGTGTCGATGGCGGGCATGGTTTCCTCCTTATAAGAGCATGAGTCCGACGATGCGGGGCTTGCCGTCGAGCGGGGCCGTCATCACCCGGAGCAGGCGGTCGAAGGTCAGTTCCTTCCCATCCGCCGTTTTCACCGAGCGCAGCCGCCAGATTTCGGAACCGATCACCGGGTGGCAAAGTTCGCCGAGGTAATCGACGCCGGTGAGGCGTCCCGTTCCGGCGGCTTCGGCGAGCATGGCTTCGAAGGCTTCGCGACTCAGCTGTTCGCGGAGCTCCGGGGAGAGCAATCCCCGAAGCTGCCGGTAATCGTTTTTGAGGAAGATTTCGGCGATCTCCGGGAGGGCCACCCTCTCCTCCCCCGCCGTCTCCGCCGCCGGAGCGGCGGGGGGCAACGAGGCGCAGCCCGCTCCGGCGAGGAGGAAAAGGATCGCCGCGACGGCGACGAAGTAATTCGTGAATCCTTTCACGGCTTACTCCGCGCTGTCCCGCCGGGCGGCGATAACGGTTTTCGGCTTATCATCGAGAACCAGGTTGCCCGCCTTGTCGAAGCGGATGTCCGCCTCCCAGTCGGTCTTCTCGCTGATCCAGTGGATGACTTCGATGTTCTCCCAGGGGACGATCCGGATCATGGTTTCGCCGCAGTGAATCTGGCTGCGAAGCTCCTGCAGGATGCCGCGGAAGTGGAAGGCGCGCCCCTTGATGGCGATGTACTTCGCCGTCTCTTCGGCGACGCAGCCGATGATGATGTGAGTGTGAGCTTCGGCATACCCCTTGCGGCAGCGGAGCCGGACGTTTTTACCGGTGAGATAGTTTTTCATGATGGGTTACTTCCAGAGTTTTTCGTGGATGATCTGGGTCACCGCCTCGGGGAGCGGCACGTAGTTGAGTTTGCGGGCCGCCGCCGCGCCGCCGGTGAAGCACCAGTCGAAGTACTTCTGAAGCTCCTTGCGGGTCTCGGGCTTGCAGTCCTTGCGGACGAGGATGTAGGTGACGCCGGTGATCGGCCAGGAGTCCTTGCCCGGCTGGTCGGTCAGAACCTGGTAGAAGCCGGGGGCGTTGCGCCAGTCGGCGTTGGCGGCGCTGGCGGCGAAGCTCTTCATCTCGGGAGCAATCCAGTTCCCCTCGCGGTTTTCGAGAAGGACGGTGGCGAGCTTCGCTTCGACCGCGTAAGTGTACTCGGTGTAACCGATGCCGCCGCGCAACTTCGCCACGTTGTTGCAGACGCCGGGATTCTTCTGGCCGCCGATGCCGACGGGCCACTTGACGGCGGCCCCGGCCCCGACCTTTTCCTTCCACTCGGCGGAGATCTTCGCCAGGTAGTCGGTGAAGATGAAGGTGGTGCCGCTGGCGTCGGCGCGCCGGACCACGGTGATCTTGAGCTTCGGCAGCTTCACGCCCGGATTGTCGGCAACGATTTCAGCGGCGTCCCAGCGGGTGATTTTACCGAGGAAGATGTCGGCGAGGGTCTTGCGGCCGAGCTTCAGGCTCTTATCGGCGACGCCGGGGAGGTTGACGATCACCACCACGCCGCCCGTCAGCATCGGGAACTGAATCAATCCCTCTTTCTCCTGTTCCTCAAGCGTCAGCGGGCTGTCGGTTCCGGCGAAGTCGACGGTTCCGGCCTTGATCTGATTGATGCCGGCGCCCGAGCCGAGGGACTGGTAGTTGACCTTGACCTCGGGGGTGGCTTCGGAATAGCTGTAGGTCCAGCTCTGGTAGACGGGCGCGGGGAAGGAAGCCCCGGCGCCGCAAAGGCTGGTTTCCGCCGCCGCCGGGAGGACGGCGCCGAGGGCGAGCGAGAGTGTGAGAATGCTTTTTTTCATCGGTACTCCTGTTTTGTGATGCAATTTCGCCGGACCGCCCGGCGCTGTAGTCTTCTTTCTTTACACCCTTACTATATTTCCCGGAGATGAAGAACCAGTGACCCGATTGTCAGGTTTGTGTTAGTTTCACCTCTCGCTCTATAACAGAACAACGGTTCTCGCTGGGGCGGCCCGCCCCAGACCCTCCGGCGGGCTCCGCCCTGCACCCGCAAGGGCTACCGCCCTTGACCCCTGGTACGGGTTGCGAGCGCGACGACTTTTGTGCCCAAACTGTTTTCTTTGAAAACAGTTTGGGTCCCCGACAAAAGTCTGGCAGGCAGTGCCACGCACCACTCAGCCTGCTTTTTTGCAGGCTGAGGGATGCGCGCACAGCC
>JAVBRV010000122.1:0-19511 GCA_031547585.1 Victivallaceae bacterium | reverse complement strand
CCTCCACACGTCATCAAGCGGCCACTGAGTCGGCTTTTTTGCCGAATCTGTGCTAGAGATTGATACCGTTTGGCGCCAGGGGGCTCCGCGCCCCCTGGACCCTCGGCAGGACGGGGGTCCTGCACCCTGGCCGACTTAAGTCGGCCGACCCTCGCATGGCGGTAGAGATACTGCCAGTGAAGTCAAGTGCTACAAAGCTAACAAGGTTGCTAAACGGTCATTGGGATCCCGGCCGCGGGGTATGACGCTATTGACATCACGTCACTTGTTGGCGGCGTGTACCAAATAACCTTGCGTGCCAATTTCCCCGGCCCACAACGTGATTAGCCTAAGTAAGCGCGGCAAGCGCCGCGAAGTGAATGTGGGGGCACTCGTTTACGGCAGCAAACGAGCGAAAGCACAAGAGTGCCGAAGCCGACCGTAACGCAGCGAAGGCCCCGCCGTCTGAGGGTCGCGGCAACGCCGCGAAAGTAAGGTCGCGCTAGCGACCGCTACGATCCGGAATCGGGGTCGCCCTTTCGTTGCGCGTCTCTGCCCAAGGGCGGGGGTGGTTTCAGGCGGGGAGTAAGGCCCCGCCTGATTTCCACAATGCAATATGTATATTGCGCTGGGAGCTGCCGGACTTGTCCGGCAGTCAGCGATACGAAAGCGCGCTGCTCTATTCTCTCTTATCTCTTATTTATTAATAAAGATTAATTAGATAGCAGTAGAGCACAACCTTTCCTGTGAATAACTCTGCAACCCTCTATAACCTAAAAAAATAACTCATCAGCCCGCTGTTGATAACCCGGCTGGTTTTTGTGTTGGCTATTGTGTACCGCTATAGTTATTAAAACTGACCTAACAGAATATTAACAATTTATGAACGGGTTATTATCGAAGTTCGTTCAAAGGCCGGTTTTTCTTCTGTTTTTTCATTTTGACCTCTTGCATTTTGACCTGAACTGTGTCATAATTATAGTAGTGTTCAAAACTGTTTTAAAAATATAGGTAGTATGAAACGACCCGCGAGCCAGGTGATGCCGGAGTTGCAGAAGATCCGCCATTTTGTGATGGATATTATTTATCACAGTGAGGGCCGGAAGGTTAAACTGCCTTCGCTGCGGACGCTGTCGGCGGAGTTCGGCTTGGGGGCGTCGACGATCAAATTGGAGTTTGACCGGCTGGAACGGGAGGGGTATCTGACGACCCGCCACGGTATTGGGACGTTTACGAATCCGAAACAGTATTTTTTTGCGGAAAACGCCAAACTTCCTCTGATCGGTATCAAATTGTACCGGGGGGATACCTTCTATTATGATGTGACGCTGATGAAGATGATCGGTGAATTGATGTCCGCGTTGACGGCTCTGCCCTGCAACGTTCATATGATGACCGCCGGCTGTGAGAATGTTGGGGAGTTTGATACCGAGCTCTGCCATTCGCATATCGATGCTTTGCTGACGGTTTCGGTGGAGCCGGAGCTGGTTGAATACGCCGCCCGCCGGATGCCGACCGTCAATATCGGTTATCCGGTTGCCGGAGTTGACAATATTGTTTTTCGCGGGGAGGCGGCCGGGAGAGAGCTGGCGGAACGGTTGTGCCGGGAGCAGGATCATCCCGTGGTTTTTCAAACTGTTGACCGCCGCAATATCGCCGGTTTCAGCGAAGTTTTGAAGAATGATCCGCGGTTGTGCTATACGGAAAGCCCGGCCGGCATGCCGTCGCAGGAGGTTGCCGAGATTTTGCAGGAGCAGCATTGTGACTGCGTCATCACTCACTCGAAAAATATTGCCTTTATCGATAAACTGTTCCGCGGTGAAACCGTTCCCGCATTGGTCGCCATCGACGACGGCCTCTACCCGGCGACGCCCTCCTGTTACTGTCTGGAGATGCCGAGAAATGAAGCCTCCTGCTTGGCGGTCGATCGGTTGACCGCGCTTCTTGAAGGGAGAAGTTCCGGTCCGCAGCAATTTGTTCTGGAGCATCGGCTCCATTTTCATCAGCCCCGAAACCATTCTTGAAAATAAAGGAGGAAGTATGAGACAATTATTTACATTGATTGAACTTCTGGTTGTAATAGCCATCATCGCTATTTTGGCCGCCATGCTGCTGCCCGCGCTCAACAAGGCGCGGGAGAAAAGCCGTGACAGCCACTGCGTCAACAACCTGAAACAGATGGGGACGTATATGATGATGTATATTGACAACAGCAACGGCTTTATTCCGGCGCAGAGTGGAAATATCGCGCCGTCGAGCGGAAAATGGCAGGATATGCTGATGAAGCTCTATGACCCGGGCGTCACCACGGCCGACTATTGCTACACGGTCAATTTCGGCAGCAATATGCGGGAGCCGAGGGGGATTTTTGCCTGTCCCTCCTCTCCCCGCCGGTACAATATCTCCCTCTCCAACCGTCATTACGGCATCAATGCGACCTACAGCGGAACCATTCGCGGCTATGCTTCCGACGCCACCGCGGCGATGAAATCCAACCGCATCAAGTCCCCCAGCCTTCGGGCCGCTCTCTTCGATATCGACAAGTGGGGCGGGTGGGCGGATCCGTACGCCATCAGCCGCACCACCATGGTCGTCTCTTCCGGCACCAACCTCGGCGAATGGCGTCATGTCGGCCGGAAAGCGGCCAATATCGGTTACGCCGACGGGCATGTGCGGGCCCTCAACCGGCAAGTCATTCCGGAAGATTACTTGCAGGAAAACGGTTACTTCTGGATGTCCCTGGATCGAAATTAAGGATTGATCATGAAAAAAATTCTAATTCTCATTATTGCTGTTGCGGCTCTGGTTGCCTGGGCGGAACCGGCCGGATTCAAATCGCTCCCGGGCGGCGAGTGGAAGCCGAAAGGCGAATGGAGTGCGCGCAAGGGAAATATTCTCTTGACCGATGTACCTCAAGGGAAGGAGGCCGGGCAGCAGTTCTGGATGGAGCGCGCCGTCGACTTGACGCCGTTTCGCGGCAAAGAGGTAGCTTTCATGGTCCGCTACCGCTGTACCGGGGTTTCCAAAGCGCCGGAAACTTATAACGGCGTCAAATTCATGCTCACCTACCGGGAGACCCCGGAGGGGAATATGCACTATCCGGGCGGGAACGGCATGCACGGCGACAGCGACGGCTGGCAATGGACCGCCTTCTCGGTGAACTTCCCGGCAACCGTCGCCGGCGGCACGCTCTGCCTGGGTTTGCAGAACAGTTTTGGTAAAGTGGAGTTCGACCTTGCTTCGCTGCGGGCCGGGGTCCTGTTCTCCCCGGAAAATCGGGTCAACCTCGATTGGAAGGTTGCATATCCGGAGAGGGTAACCAACCTCCCCCGACTGCGCGGCGTCATGTCCCCCACACGATCACCTATGACGATATGAAAACGCTTGGGTTATGGAACGTCAATCTCGTTCGCGGCCAGATGAGCCGGAATTGGGGCCAGATCGGCACCGAACTCGATCTCGATGACTACGACCGCTGGCTCGACGGTAAACTCGACCATCTCGAACAGGCCATGAATTGGGGTAAAGAGTTCGGCATCCGCTTCATCATCGATCTTCACGCCCTGCCGGGCGGACGCAACGCCAGCCGCAATATGCGGATGTTCGTCGAGAAGAAGTACGGCGATCACTTCATCGAGGTCTGGAAGCGCATTGCCAAGCGGTTCAAGGGCCATCCGCAGCTCTATGCGTATGATCTCGTCAACGAGCCGCTCCAGTCACTGCCGGCGCCGCCGGACTATGACTATTGGAACTTACAGCGGCGCGCCGCGGAAGCGATCCGCGAGATCGACCCCGATACCCCCATCGTGGCGGAATCCGTCGACAACCAGATGGCGGCCTTCGCCTATCTCTCCCCTTTTAAAATGCACAACATCATTTACCAGGTGCACATGTACGCCCCGGCCTCTTATACGCACCAGCGGCTGGATGGTCGCGGGCCGGCGGTCGTTTATCCCGGCGTCATCAACGGGGAAATGTGGGATAAGGAGCGAATCCGCAAAGAGCTCCAACCGGTGATCGACTTCCAGAAACGGCACGGCTGCCGGATCTACGTCGGCGAATTCTCCGCCATCACCTGGGCTCCCGGCGCGGAGCGTTGGCTCGAAGACGCCATTTCACTCTTCGAAGAGTACGGCTGGGATTGGACCTATCACGCTTTCCGCGAATCCCCCTGTTGGAGCGTCGAAGTCGAAGGCGACTCCCTCCGTAATGTTAAACCGGTGGAGAATTCCCCCCGGAAGCAGGTGTTGCTCAAGTATTTCAAGCTGAATGGACACAAGTAATGTGACTTTGGGCGGATGGGCGAGAGGGTATCCGGCCGGGTGGAAGGCAGACGGTTTCCGGCTGCGGCTCCGCGCGTTGGGCTCATAAAAAGACCGGCGTGCGCCGTCTTTTTATGGCAGCGCTCCGCCGGTCGGTACTACTTGAGAAATCGAGTTTCGCTCATCGAAAATTCTTTCGATGAGCGACCAGCGCTGTTCGCGCGCTGGACTGCGCCCCGGCTCGGCCGGGTGCGGGCGGTTGCTTCGCAACCTTTTTTTATGATTTTTTAAGAGTTATTTTTTTTCGTCGAGGCGCGGGGACATGTGGAGGCATTTCTTCGGGCACGCCTCCACGCACGCCGCGCACAGAATGCAGCGGAACCGCTCAAACTGCCACGACTGATCCGGCTTCTTCGTCACCTTGATCGCATTCGACGGGCACTTGCGCGCACAAATTCCACAGAAGATACACTTCTCCTCCTCAATCGTCAACTTCCCCCGCTCTCCAGGGAAAGAAGGACGAACCTCCGCCGGATAATTCCGGGTGTAAGGCGCTTTGAAAGTGTTCCGGACAATGTCTTTGAAAATAGTGAAGACTTTCACAGTTCAACGCTCCGTGCAACTGACACAAGGGTCAATGGATAGAATGATTACCGCCACATCCGGCAGCGAACAGCCGATCAGCATCCCCAGCATAGCCGGAATGTTGGCGAAGGTTGGAGTCCGCACCCGGATCCGGTCCAGTTTGTCCGTTCCGTTCGACTTCAAATAGTACAACACCTCGCCGCGCGGCTGCTCCGCCCGGATCGCCACCTCGCCCGCCGGAGGATTCCCCTTGAAAGGAGCCTTCAACTCCGAATCCGGCAGCCGGCCGAGCGCCAGACGCACCATCTCCAGCGACTGCTGAAGCTCGCCGAGACGGACCTTGGTACGCGCATAGCAGTCGCCGTCGTGTTCCACCACCGGCTCGAAACCGATCTCGCCGTAGGCGCCGTAACCGGTCATCCGGTGGTCCATGACGAGGCCGCTGCCCCGCGCCGCCGGACCCACCGCGCCGCGCTCGTAAGCCATCTTCTTATCCATCACGCCGACGCCGACCAGACGCTTCTTGACGCTGTAGTCGTCGAGCAGCACCGGGAAAAGCGTCTTGAAATCCTTCTCCACCAGCGCCAGCTTGTCGAGAACGAACTTCGCCTGCTCCGGATTGATGTCCTTGCGGACGCCGCCGATGCAGCAGCTCCCCAGCATCACCCGGGCGCCGGTGGTGTATTCCATCGCGTCCATCACGTGCTCGCGGGTCTTCCAGAGCTGCATGAAGAGGTTCTCGAAACCGAACGCGTCGGCGAGAAGTCCGGCCGCCAGCAAATGGCTGTGCATACGATGGAGTTCGCTCCAGACGAGGCGCAGGTAGTGCGCCCGCGGCGGAACCTCGAGGTTCATCAGCTCCTCGATGCCCTGGCAGTAGCACATCGAGTGGATGAAGCTGCAAATGCCGCAGACTCGCTCGATGAGGTAGCAATCCTGCTGGAAATCCTTCTGTTCGGCGAGTTTCTCGAGGCCGCGGTGGACGTAGCCCACCACCGGCAGGGCGGAGATGACCTTCTCCTCCTTCAACTCGAGACGAAGCTGAATCGGCTCCGGCAGCACCGGGTGCTGGGGTCCGAAAGGTACGACCATGCTCATTGGGCGCCTCCTGCTTTGGCGGGTTCGATGATGCTTACGCCGACGCCGGGACCCCGGCAGAACGGCTTCTCCGGCGCGTCCGCGGCCAGGAGAAAGCGTTTCTGGTAGTCGATTTCCATACCGGTGACGGTGATGCCGAAGAGGTCCTGAATCTCGTTCTCCACGATCAGCGCGGCGAACCAGATTTTCGAAATGCTCAGCAGCGTCTCCTCCTTCCCCAGCTCCAGCCGGTAGGTCACCAGCTTGAACTCGAGGTCGAAGTGATAGTAGATGTCGAAGTGATCGCCCGTATCGACCGCCGTCATGGTGACGAAACGGTAGCCCATCGAGGGGAGAGGGGCGATTTTCTCCAGCATATTGACCCGGGTAATGGTCTCATTCACGGTCATCATGATTGCACCGCCTTGGTTTCTTCTGTGACAGGAGCCGCCGGCGCCGGAACCGGACGGACGATTTGAACCGGCTTCTCCGCCGGTACGGTTTCCGTTTCGATCCGCTTTTTGGCGAGGATCTGCACGCCTTCGATGATGCCGTCGATCATCGCTTCCGGGCGGGGCGGGCAGCCCGGCACGTAGACGTCCACCGGAATCACTTCGGCCACGCCGCCCAGCACGTTGTAGCAGTCGGCGAAAATACCGCCCGTCGCCGGGCAGACGCCCATCGCCACCACCACTTTGGGGGAAGGCATCTGGTCGTAGACGTTTTTCAGCACGCGCTTGTTGCGGTTGTTCACGGAACCCGTGACCACCAGCACGTCGGCGTGTTTCGGGTTGCCCACATGCACGACGCCGAAGCGTTCGACATCGTACATCGGCGTCAGGCAGGCGAGGAATTCAATATCGCAGCCGTTGCAGCTGTTGCAATTGAAATGCACCACCCAGGGGGATTTAGCAGTAGATTTCGACATTTTTTTCTAGCTCCATAACCAGATCAGGTTGGCCAGTGCCAGGGTCAGCGGCAAGGTCCACATATACCGAACCATCCAGCCCGGGGTAAGCCGGGAGAAGGCGTTGTCCAGCACCAACAGGAAGAAGAAGACCACCGTCTCCAGCAGGAACCCCATCCAGAAGCTGGTGTGCCAGAAGCTCATGATGAGCCCGAAGAAGATGGCGATTTCGTAGAAGTGGGCGATCTCGAGGATGCCGAGGAAGGGGCCGGAATACTCCAGCGTCACCCCCCGCACGATCTCCTGGTGCGCGTGATGCGAAGAGGCGGTGTCGAACGGCGATTTCGCGAGTTCGATCGCCACCACGCAGACGAACGAAAGGAAAAGGAGCGGCATCGAGAAGAGCAAGGGCTGCGGATTCTCCAGCACCTTCGAGACGAGGAAGCTGTGGTCGCGGAGGTTGACCGCGAGGATCAAGATGAGCAGCACCGGCTCATAGGCCAGAATCTGCAGGATCTTGCGCTGGCTGCCGATCCAGCTGTACGGCGAGCGCACGCTCATCGCCCCGAGAATCAGGCAGATGCTCGAGAACGCGTGGATGAGGAGGATCATCAGAAGATCCTGCCCCTCGGCCAGCATAATCAGCACCAGCACCATGAAGACGAGGTGAAGCACCGCGTACATGATCTGCGGGCGGTGGAGCGCGATCGGGTCCTTGCCGAACAATTTAAAGAGGTCGTAGAAGGGCTGGAGGATGGGCGGTCCCATCCGGCCCTGCATGCGGGCGGTGACCTTGCGGTCGAGTCCGTTGATCAACGCCCCGATGAAGGGAGCGAGGATAAGAGCGGCAAAGGTGAAATTGTGTTTGCCGATGAGTTCGATCATTTGCTGCATGTTTTCAGTTCTCCGTGCGGGGTCAGTGGGCGATGGCCAGTCCGAGAAGGACGATGATGATCAGCCAGGCCAGCCAGTTGATGCAGACGGTCATCTTCGGCTCACTGATGACGCCGCGGAAGTACACGCTGGAAATCACGCTGTGTTCCACCTTGTCGCCGAGCGAGTGGAAGTCGTAGGAGCGGATGTCGCTCTCCTGGTCGACCATATCCACGTTCTCGCCGCACAGGTAGGGCAGCCGGACGTTGCTCCGCTTGAAGCGGCGCCAGAAAGCGAAGTAGTAGATCACCAGCGCCGCCCCCACCATGCCGAAGATCACCAGCGACGGGTAGAAGAGCTGCTTGGCTTCGTCGAAAATTCTCCAGTCGACGTTGGCGTAGCCGCCGAAGGTCTCGCGCGCCATCGGCGAGAAGATCTTGACGAAGATCACCATCGTGCAGATGCCGGTCGCCAGCACCAGGAACGCCAGGAAACCCAGCGCGAAACGCACCGTCGGCTCCATCGGCTCCTTGGGAACCTTCTCGTGGTAGCCGGAGTTCTGCATCCGGCCGATCCACTTGGCCCAGAAGAACACGGTGAGCGCGCTCCCCAGCACCATGAAGATGAAGAGGAGGGGCGACCGGATCGTCGCCTCCACCGCCAGCCACTTGCTGAGCAGCATCCCGAAGGGCGGCAGCAGCATCGACATCATGCCCAGCAGCGCCACGAAGGTGGTGAAGGGCATCTTGAAGAGCATTCCATCCATCGCCTCGATGTCGCGGCTGCCGATCTTCTGCTCGATGTTGCCGACGCAGAGGAAGAGGAGCCCCTTCGAAATGGCGTGGAAGGTGATGATGGCGAGTCCGGCCGCATAGGCGAGCGGCGTGTTGACGCCGGCGCAGGCGATCACGAGGCCGAGGTTGGAGATGGTCGAGTAGGCCAGCACCTTCTTGGCGTTGCTCTGGGTACAGGCGAGCAGTGCGCCGCCGACGAAGGTCAGTGCGCCCGCGAAGGCGACCATCATCATCAGGCGTTCATTGTAGAAGCCGGGGGTGATGCGCATCACGAGGTAGACGCCCGCCTTGACCATGGTGGCCGAGTGGAGCATCGCCGACACCGGCGTCGGGGCGACCATGGCGCCGAGGAGCCAGCTCTGGAAGGGGAAGAGCGCCGACTTGGTGAAGGCCGCCACGCAGAGCAGCAGCGCCGGCAGCAGGGTGATTTTCTCCTGGCCGTGGATGATTTCGGCGAAGCTTTCGCCGCCGATCCGCGACTTGATGAGAAGGACGCCGAGGATCAAGAGCGTTCCGCCGAAGCTGTTGATGAGAAGCGCGCGGGTGGCGTTGACCCGGCGGGCTTCGCCGCCGTCCTGGCCGATGAGGGCGTAGGAGCAGAGCGTGGTCGCCTCCCAGAAGAAGGAGAAGAAGGAGAGGTTGTCGGAGATCACCAGCCCGGCCATGAAGCCGAGGAAGGCGGTGAAGAAGAAGAAGAACCTGCCGAGCGAGGCCGCGGTCGGCGGTGCGTGATGCTGGTGGCGCTTCATGTAGCCGATGGCGAAGATCAGGATCGCCGGGCCGACGATGGTGGTGATCGCGAGGAGGAGGCGCGACAGGTGGTCGATGCGGAAGAGGACCAGCTCATTATGGCCCCCCGCCGGCAGGAAGTGGATCCAGGCCACCATGCCGATCTGGAGCACCCCCATCAGGATGATCCAGAAGTTGCGGATGCGGATCGCCACCGCGAGGATCACGGCGATCATCACCGCTTCGAGGCCGCTGCCGATCCATTCGAACCGCTTGTCGACCGCGAAGCTCCATACCCCTTCGGGCGCCTGTTTCGTCAGCACCAGGAGTGCCACGCCGCAGGCCGCCGTCGCCAATGCGGCGAAGACGATGAGGGGATTCCGCAGGCGATCCGACTTGATCGCCCATGCCAGTGCGCCGCAGATAACCGGCAGGCCCAGCAGGCAGAACAGAATATTTTCCGTCATTTTTTACCTTCTTGTTGTTGTTTATGTTTAATCTGTTGTTTCAGGTAGTCGATCCAGGCGTCCAGCCCCTCGCCGGTGCGCGCCGATACTTCGAGGATGCGGCACTCCGGATGGACGAGGGCGAGGTTCCGGCGGCAGAGCTCCCGGTTCCAGTCGAGAATGCCCGCGAGATCCATTTTGGTGAGGAGAACGAGGTCGGCAGCGGCGAAGAGCGCCGGGTACTTCACCGGTTTCTCTTCCCCCTCCGGCGTCGAGAGAAGCGCCGTCTTGTAGTCTTCGCCGAGGTCGAAGGCCGCCGGGCAGACGAGATTGCCGATGTTCTCGATGATGAGAAGCCGGGTTCCTTCGGGCATGGCCGCCGGGAGCGCCTTGGCGATCTGCTCGGCGTTCAGGTGGCAGCTGTCATGGGTTTCGATCTGGGTGACCGTCGCCCCGCGGTTGCGCATCCGGTCGGCGTCGAGTTCGCCGTATTGGTCGCCGACGATGACGGCGGTGGGAATCCCTTCGGCGGCGAGGCGGTCGAGCGTCCGTTCGAGGAGCGCCGTCTTGCCGGAGCCGGGCGAGGAGATGAGGTTGAGCACGGCGACGCCGCGCTCCCGGAACAGCGCCCGGTTGGCTTCCGCCGCCCGGTCGTTGGCTGCCAGGACCGCCGTCTCCAGCGTCACGGTGACGGGGTGATGATGGTGGTCGTGGTCATGATCGTGCTCATGATCGTGGTCGTGATGATGATGATGGTCGTGGTCATGATCGTGGTGATGATGATGACCGTGGCCGTGGCTGTGCGTATCGCATCCGCAGTTTTTGCACATTATTCCACCTCCAGGTGTTTCAAGGTCAATTCGCGCCCGCCGTCGCGGACCAGGGCTTCCCGGCCGCAGAAAGGACACGTGAGAATCAATTTTTCCGCCTCGACTCGTTTATCGCAGCCCCGGCAGCGGAAGGCCAAGGGCAGCATTTCAATTTCGAGCGCGCAATGTTGGTAGCCCGGAGCCGCTCCGGCGGCCAGCGCCATCGGCCAGGCGAAGCGCAGCGCCTCCGGGTCGACCCCGGCCAGGCGGCCGACGGCGATGCTCATCTTGGTGATTTCGCCGCCGTTCTTTTCATGCCACTCTTTGAGGCTCCCCAAAAGGGCTTCCGCTATAGAAAGTTCGTGCATCAGCAGATCCTCGGCAGTTGATCGCCCGCGGGCTGGATGAGGAGCCGGCGGCCGCCCCATTCGCCGCGCAGGGTGACTTTCCCGGCTTCGCCGTTCACCGTGCCGATACGGGCGGCGGTGGGGTCGAGCTTCTTCCAGGCGGCGAGGATCGCTTCGGCGGCTTCGGCGGCGGCGGCGAGAACCATGCGTCCTTCGCAGGCCGAGAAGAGGGGGTCCACCCCCATCATCCCCGCCACCGTCCGGACCGCCGGAACCACCGGCAAATCACCCTCGGCGATCTCGATGCCGCAGGGGGAGTTTTCAACCAGTTCGGCCAGCACGCCGCCCACGCCGCCGCGGGTGGGGTCGCGCATAAATTTAATATCTTGAGCTGCAACTTCTTTTGCTTTCTCAACCCACGGGCCGAGGGGGGCGCAGTCGCTCACGAGGGCGTCGCCGCCGAGTCCGTGCCGAGCCGCGAGGATCGCCATGCCGTGGCGGCCGACGTCGCCCGAAACCAGGATCACGTCGCCCGGTGCGAGACGGTTCCGCCCGAGGGTAAGCCGGGGGTCGGCGAGGCCGATGCCGGCGGTGTTGAGGTAGACGCCGTCGGCCGCGCCCTTCGGAACCACCTTGGTGTCGCCGGTGGCAATGGTAACGCCGCAGAGATCGGCGGTGCGTTTGACGGAGTCGAGCAGCCGCGCCAGCGATTCGCGGGGGAAGCCCTCTTCCAGGATCATGGAGAGGCTGAGGTAACGGGGAATCCCCCCCGCCATATAGAGATCGTTGACCGTGCCGCAGACCGCCAGCTTGCCGATGTCGCCGCCGGGGAAGAAGGCCGGGGTGACCACGAAGCTGTCGGTCGAGAAGACCAGCCCTTCGGGGAGGCTGGCGCCGTCGGGGAGTCCGGCGAGGGGTCCGTCGCCGAAGCGCGGCAGGATCTCCTGCCGGATCAATTCATTCGCGGCCTTGCCGCCGCCGCCGTGCGCGAGGGTAATCATGTTACACCGCCTCCCGGTAGTTCCAGAGGGCGGCGCAGGCGCCTTCGGCGCTGACCATGCAGGGGCCTTCGGGGTGTTCCGGCGTGCAAAGCGAACCGAAAAGCGGGCATTCACTGGGGAGAATCCGGCCGCGCAGCACGTCGCCGCAGCGGCAGGGGGAGGCGGTTGCGGTCTTCTCCTCCGGAAGCTGATATTTACGGACCGCGTCAAAGGCGGCGAAGCGTTCGGCGACCTTCCAGCCGCCCTTGGGCAAACGGCCGATGCCGCGCCATTCGGAATCCGCCGCTTCGAAGCACTCGTCGATCAGGGCGAGGGCGACGCGGTTGCCCTCCGGGGCGACCAGCTGCGGATAGTTGTTGACGGGGCGGGTGTCGCCTTGGGCGATCGCTGCCAACAGGAGCTTCAGGGAGTGGAGGATGTTTTCCGCCCCGAAGCCCGAAATGACGCCGGGGAGCGGCAGGTTGCGGAAGCCCGCTTCGCCGACGATCGAGGCGACGTGCCCCGGCAGCAGGAAACCGTCGGGACGGCACTCGGCGTCGCCCGCCAGCAGCTCCAGCGCCGGGCGGAGGTGCTTGAAGTCGGCGAGCAGCGAGAAGTTTTTCAAATTCTCCCGTTCGGCGGCTTCCAGCACGGCCGCGCCGACGGCGGCGGTCGGTTCGAAGCCGACGGCGGCGAGAACGGTCTCCTCACTCGCGTGGGCGCGCGCAAATTCCAACGCCTCTTCGGGCGAATAGATGACGAGAAGGCCGGGTTCACCGGCGAGGGAGCCATGGCTGCCCGGAATTTTCAAGAGATCGCCGAAGAGCGCCACCCGGACCCCCTGCCGCGCCAGTTGAATCGCGCGGTCGATGAAGGAGGCCGAGGAGACGCAGACGGGGCAGCCGGGTCCCGAGAGGAGCTTGACCCCGTCGGGCAGCAGGGCGCGGAGTCCCGAGCGGGCGACGGCCAGGCTGTGGCTGCCGCAGACCTCCATCAGCCGGAGGGGGCTTTTCAAGCCCGCCGCCGCTTCCCGGAGCGTATCCCGCCAGAATTCCGCTTTGGTAGTCACAGTCCGAGTCCCTGCTTCAGTTCATTCATAATGCGGAGGTTTTCCGCGGCGGCCTCGGGGGAGAGCTTCTCGATGGCGTATCCGGCGTGGACCAATACGTAATCGCCCGGAATGCACTCCGGCAACAAGCGCAGGCTGATGCGGCGCTCGACTCCGTCGCTTTCCACAAAAGCGTGCAAATCGGGCAGCAACCGGCTGATTTTCATTGGATAAGCGATACACATGGCAGGGCCCTCAATGTAACAGGTACCCCCGGAAACGGTTTCCATGAGGTACCCCAGAAGCTATAATATACACCGTTAGAGGCTGAAATTCAAGCCCGCCCAGACCGCCTGCCCGGCGGCGATCCCGGCGTCGTTGGGGGGGAGCTGCGAGGGGACCCAGGGGGTGAATCCCTGCCGGGAAAGTCCGGCGGCGACCAGCTCCGTCAGCAGCCGGTTCTGGAAGACCCCGCCCGTCAGGATCACCGGCAGCCTCTCCCCGGCGAATTCCGCCATGGCGAGGGCGGCGGCGGCCACCGTGTGGTGGAAAGAGAGCGCGGGCGATTCCGGGAGGGGGTCCCGGAAAAGCGGCGACCAGTCGATCCGCAGCACTCCGCCTCCCTCGCGGGTGGCGAAGGGCAGGATGCGGCCGTTCCAGGTTTCTCCGCGGGCGGCGGCCTCGAGGCGGATCGCCGCCTGCCCCTCGTAGGAGATGCGCTCGGGGGCGACTCCGATCAGGGCCGCGAAGGCGTCGAAGAGCCGCCCGGCGGCGTGGCTGCGGGGGGCGTTGACCCCCTTTTCGCATTGAAAGCGGGTGAGGTCGTCGACCGGCAGTCCGGCGGCGAAACGCCGCCCGGCCAGCTGACGATGGGGTTCGCGAATCGCCAGCTCGCCGCCCGGCAAGGGAACCGGTTCCCAGGTCGCCCGCCGCCGGTGTTCACCGTTCAAGCCGACGGTTAAGAGCTCCGCGCCCCAGAGCAAGCCATCCGGACCGAAGCCGTTGCCGTCGAACACCAGCGCGTGGGCGCGTTCGAAGCCGCTTTCGAGAAGTCCGGCGAGAGCGTGGGCATAGTGGTGCGGCACCCGGATGAGAGGGACCCCCAGCCGTTCGGCCAGCGCCTCCCCGAAACGGGTGCTGTAGTAGTCGGGGTGAAGGTCGACGGCGACCGCCTCGACCGGCTCCGGACTCCGCTTGAGGGCGCGTTCGAGTTCGCGCTCCCAGAGCAGGGCGGCGGCGGCTTCTTCCAATTCGCCGTAGTGGGGCGAGAGGAAGAAGGAGTCGGGTCCGGCGAGGACGAAGGTGTTCTTCAGCGCCGCGCCGAGGGCCGCCACCCCGCGTTGGAAGCGAGGGGGTTCGGTGAAGGTCAGGGGCAGCGTCCCCCGCCCCCGCCGCAGGAGCTGCGGACGGTCGGCGTTCATCATGGCCACCGCGTCGTCGAAACGGTGGAGGATCAGGCGGTTATGGGCGATCACCCCCGCCGCGCCGAGGTTGGCTCCGGCGGCGTTATCGAGCGCGGGCGGCTCCGACCGGCGGTTGCCGCTGGTGGCGATCAGGAAATCCCCGCCGAAAGCGTCCAGCAGCAGTTCGTGGAGCGGCGACGAGGGGAGCATGATCCCGATTTCGCGCGGATGATCGGGGGCGATCCCCTCCGGCGGTTCCTGCCGCCAATGGACGATCACGATCGGCGCGCCGGGGGAAGCAAGCATCTCTTCCTCAAGCGGCGAGAGTGTACCGTATTGCTTCAGGGTTTCGAGCGAACGCGTCATCAGCGCCAGGGGTTTATCCGGCCGGTTCTTCAGGCTGCGGAGCGCCGTGACCGCCTCCGGCTGAAAGGGATCGGCGAGGAGCTGGTAGCCCCCCACCCCCTTGAGGGCGAGAATCTCCCCCCTTTGCAGCAGCGCGCCAGCCTCCTCGAGCGAAAGTCCTTCCAGCCGGGGTCCGCACACGGGGCAGCTGATGCCTTCGATGTGGAAGCGGCGGTCGTCGGGGTTTTCGTACTCACGGCGGCACTCCGGGCAGAGGGGGAAGTCGCGCCAGGCGGTGCGCTCCCGTTCATAGGGAAGGGTCTCCACCACCGAGGCGCGGGGTCCGCAGTCGCCGCAGCTGTTGAAGGGGTAGCGGTAGCGGCGGTTGCCGGGGGTGAAGACTTCGGCGCGGCAGCGGGGGCACATGGCGAGATCGGGGGGGGTCAGAAGGTTGACCGGCGTGGCCTCGCCCTCGCCGGCGAGAATGCGGAATTCGCCCGGTTCCCCCTCATAGGCTTCATCGTGGAATTCCGGCGGCGCTTCGAGGCGCGCCCCGGGCGGCAGGGCGGCGGGGAGCTCCCTCCAGCAGCGTTCGATGCTCTTCCGGTCGCCCCGCAGCCGGAGCTCGACCTCGCGGGCGCGGTTGACCACGCTGCCGCCGAGATGGTGTTTGCGGGCGAGCCGGTAGAGCGCCGGACGCATGCCGACCCCCTCGACCACGCCGCGAAGAGTGATCCGCCGCTCCATCATGAGGTCCGGAAGGCGACGATGAAGCGGGTGCCTTCGCCGAGGCGGCTCTCCACCCGGATGTCGCCGCCGTGCGCCAGCACGATGGCGTGAACCAGCGCGAGACCGAGCCCGTTGCCGGTCAGGGTGCGGCTGGAGTCGCTGCGGAAAAAGCGGTCGAAGACATGCTGTTGATCCTCTTCGCTGATGCCGGGGCCGTTGTCGGCGACGGTCATCACCGCGAGTTCGCCTTCGCGGCGGAGCGACAGCGTCACTTTACCCTTTTCCCTCGTGAATTTCAAGGCGTTGTCCACGAGGTTGGCGGTCATGCGCTGGATCTTCACCCGGTCGGCGCGGATCTCCACCGGTTCCGGCGGGAGTTCCAGGGCGAATTCGATCTCCTTGTCTTCGGCGGTCGGCTGGAAGAGCTCGTGACACTGGCGGAAGATCTCGTCGAGGCGGAGGGGAGCGGTCGTCAGCTCCTCGGCGAACGAGCCGGTGCGGGTGATTTCGAGCATGGTATTGATGATTTCGATCAGCTTATTGCACTCGTCGGCGATGGTTTCGGCCAGTTCGCGGGCCTCCTCCGGGCTGGGTTCGCCGCCGATGGTGAGTTCGGCCATGCCGCGCATCCGGGTGAGGGGGGTGCGGAGGTCGTGGGCGATATCGTCGGTGATGCCGCGCAGTTCGGTGAGCAGCCGCTCGGTATTGGCGTTCATCCGGTTGAAGACTTCGACCAGGTGGTTGATTTCGGAACCCTCTTTCCCGGCGGCGACCCGGCGGCTGAAGTCCCCGTTGGCGATGTCGCCGGCGGCTTCGCTGACCCGCTTTACCCCGGCGATGAATTTCCCGGCGATCAGCCGTCCGCACAGCCCGCCGATGAAGAGGAGGGCGAGGAGGGCGAGGGAAAAAATTTGCAGATAGAATCCCAATTGCTCCTCTTCCGGCGCCAGCGAGCGGCCGATTTCGAGGCGGCTGCCGTCGAAGAAGTGGAAGCGGGCGACCCGGTAGTTCCCCTCGTCGAGGGGTTCGGTGCGGAAGCTGCGGCCATTGGTGAAGTCCGTAGTGAAGGACGCCGGGAAGAAATCCGAACGGGCGAGCGTCCGCCCGTCGGCGGCGGTGAAGCGGAGGAAGAAGCTGCCGTTGGTTTCGCTCAAAGTAAGCTCTTCGACGCTTTTCAGAAGGAGCGGCAGATTGCGCTCGGGCTGCAGCTGCCGGGAGTAGACGGAGCCGTCCGATTCGAGGCGGAGTTCGAAAAGCCGCCCTTCGCGGTGGCCGATGAGGGTGCGGTAGCTCCGCTCCGCCGTGTTGCGCTCGAAGGCGAAGAGGGGGGTGAGGCCGGGGAGCTTGGCTTCGAAGGCTTTCCGCTCCGCTTCCGGAATCCTCCCCGGGTCGATTTCGCGGTCGAAGCGGCGGAATTTGCCGCCGGTCAGGTATTCGAAGGCGATGCTCCGAGTGACGGTGCGGAGGCGTTCGTCGGCCTGTTCGAGGAGGTGCCGGCTCATATAGCCGTAGATGACCACAAAACTGGCCGTAGCGGAGAGGGCGAAGAGGGCCGCATACCAGAGGGCGACCTTGAAGCGGAGCGTCCCCAGGAAGGCGAAGGGTTTATTCCAACACATATCCGAACCCTCGGACGGTGCGGATCAGCTTGCGCTCGAAAGGTTTGTCGATTTTGTCGCGCAGCCGGCAGACCCGGGTTTCGACGATATTGGTCTGGGGGTCGAAGTTGTACTCCCAGACATGCTCCATAATCATGGTTTTGGAGACCACCCGCCCGGTGTTGCGCACCAGGTACTCCAGCAGCGAATATTCGAGGGGCTGGATGTCGATCTTGACCCCGCCCCGGGTGACTCTGTGGCTGAGAAGGTCGATGGTGAGGTCGGCGACGTTCAGCACGGTGGGTTCGGTGACGCCGCTCGAGCGGCGCAGCAGCGCCTGGATGCGGGCCAACAGCTCCGAGAAGGAGAAGGGCTTGGCGAGATAGTCGTCGCCCCCCGTCTGGAGCCCGCGCACCTTGTCGTCGACCGAATCGCGGGCGCTGAGAAAGATGACGGGGTGGGCGATTTTGGCGGCGCGCATTTTCTCGACGACGGTGAAGCCGTCGAGCTTGGGGAGCATGATATCGACGACCGCGAGGTCGAATTCCTCTGTGGTGGCTTTGAACAATCCGTCGGCGCCGTCGGCGGCGTGGATGGTGGAGAATCCGGCCTGCTCCAATCCTTTGCGGATGAATGACGCCGTGAGGGCGTCGTCTTCAACCAGCAGTATTCTCATGGCTTTATCTCCACGGATGCCGCCGCGGCAGTGCCGTCAGTTGACGGGAACCGCTTCGACCTGAACCACCGTGGGCGCGGGAATTTCAGGTTCCTTCACGGCCGGGGCGGCAACGGGTTCGGCGGGCTTCACTTCGGTTGCGGCCGGAGTTTCGGCGGGCTTCACCTCGGTTGCGGCAACGGGTTCGGCGGGCTTTACTTCGACGACGGCCGGCGTTTCGGCGGCGGGTTTCTCTTCGGTTTTGGCCGGGGCGGGCTCGGGATCCTTGCCGGTCACGATCTGGACCAGGGGTCCGGTTGATTCGGGCGTGCTTTCGACCCAGGCGGGGAGGAGGGGTTTGACATCCTTCGCCGGTTCGAACTTGACCGGAGCCGGGGCGGGTTCGACGGCGGGGGCGGGCTTCGCTTCGGTCTTGACCGGCGCGGACTTGGCCGGGGCGGGTTCCGGGAGTTTCTCGGCGACGACCTCTTCGACGACCTCGGTGGGTTTCTTGGGGAGGGGTACGAGCTCGAGGACGACGTTGTTCTCGGCCAGCTCCCAGGCGCCGCCGGAGCAGAGCCCGAAGTAGGGAATGATGAGGAAGGAGAAGCAGGCGTCGATGACGCCGGTGGTGCTCATCTTGGAGTCGATGACATAATAGGTGACATGGTATTCGGGGTGATGCCCGGCGAGGAGGGCTTCACGCCAGCGCGGCAATTCGATATAGAGGGGTGACCCGGTATAGCGGAGCCCGTTGATGACGACGCTGGCATCCGGCGGAATCAGGGTGACGGCGACGGTTTGGGTTGATGATTGGTAGAGCGAGCAACCGGTAAGAAACAGCAAAGCGATTGCCGAAAGCGTAGTCGATAACTTCATAAACATTTCCTTGCGTGATTTGGCATGACGGAACACGTCCCGTTGGAAATCGGCCCCCGTGTATGGGGAATAATATAGCGAATACCGTGCCGATTTCAAGATGCAAGTGTTGATTTCGGATGTATTTTCGCATTTTGCTCTTTGATTTGCGTCATAATGGGGTCTTTTTGTCGTTTACGGGTGTAACGAGCAATTACCAAAGTCGTTCCGGCGGCTTTCATCGTCCTCGTCAAGGCTGAAACCGGGAACGATTTAAACGGTTACCTCCTGGGTAGCTGCTCAAATCTACCCGGCTTCATCCTTGGGTGAGGCCAATAAAACCCACTCGAACTGACTTTGGTAATTGGCTCGAATAATTTTTTTTCAACCCGAGCCTTGACAATCTTTGCGTGCATGCTATATTAAGGTCCGTTGCAAGAAACAACATGCACCCATAGCTCAATTGGATAGAGCGTCTGGCTACGGACCAGAAGGTTAGGAGTTCAAGTCTCTTTGGGTGTACCATTTTTCCCCTCAAAAAACCCCCTCCAAGTACCATTGAGTACCATTTGAAGATTTCCAATGCCCTTTTCGTGGCTCCCCTTGGCTGCGGACGATACCGGAAGCTTTGCAGGAAACACCTGAAACCCCGGTTGGGCGTCGGTAATTCGCGTCGGAACTTTCATCCTCATTTGAGCAACGAAACTTCGCGGGTCTCGGTGACCACGATCTTGAAGTCGTGGTTGGCCAGGGTCAACTGCTCCAGCAGCGTCGCTTTGCCGAGCAGGCGGTCGAACCAGGAAAACTTCCGGGCGGAAGGACCGATGACGATGTGACCGACCCGGTGTTCGCGCGCAAATTGCAGAATCGTGGCGACGACATCGTCGCTCTTGAACGTGAAAACCGTCCCCCCCAGCTGATGTGCCAACTCAAGCGTATTCGATAATCGACGCTGGGTTTCGGCATCGATCCGGGTGGCGCTCTCTTTCGAAGTCTGTACATACAGGGCATACCAGTTGCGGTTCAGCCGGCCGGCCAGCCGCGAACCGTAGCGCAGCAGCGCGTCGGCATTGGGGCTGCGCGAAGC
>JAVBRV010000140.1:0-23005 GCA_031547585.1 Victivallaceae bacterium | reverse complement strand
GCATTTCTGCAAAAAAAAGCGTTTTTTTTCGATATCCTATTTGAAGATACGCGTTTTTGTGGTATAATAGGAGCAAATAGGAGTAAAAAGGAGCATTTAGGATGGCAAAGGCTACGGAATCGCTTTTCCCCGGATTGTTCCTGGGGGAATTCGACCATACGCTTGACCCGCAATGCCGGGTCACGCTGCCGAGCGACTGGAGAAGTTGCGACGGCAGTACCGAGCTGGTCTTGATTCCCACGCGCGGGAAAGCGCTGATCCTGCTGCCCATTCAGACCTTCCTTGAATTTGTCGAGAAGGCGAAGAAGCAGGCGATCGCCAATCCGAAGGTCCAGATGGCCTTCGCCTGGCTCGGCGCGAATTCACGGCAGTGCCGCTCCGACAAGCAGGGACGCGTCGCCCTTGACCGTAAAATGCTCGATCGAATCGAGATTTCGACTAAAGTGAAACTGATCGGCGCGGTGACCCACATCCGGCTCACCGCCCCTGAAAATTGGGAACTCCCGACCGATGAGGAACAACTCGGGGTCTACCTCGACGAGATCCAGAAGGCGGGCGATCAGTCGGATGATATCGCCGGGCTTCTCGGCGGCATTCTGGGAAAGGGGTGAGCGAGATGACGACGGATTTCCATCACATTCCGGTGCTGGGGCGCGAGGTGCTTGCGTACCTCGCCTTCCCGGAGGACCGCCCCTGCCGGATGATCGACGGAACCGTCGGCGGCGGCGGCCACAGCGCCATGCTGCTCCGGCGCTACCCGAAGCTGGAACTGCTCGGCCTCGACCGCGACGCCGACGCCCTTCAGAAGGCGGCCGAAACGCTGGCCTTCGCCAAGGAACGGGTGATCCTTGTCCGCTCGGACTATTCGAAAATGGCCGACCGGATGGCGGAATTGGATTGGGAAAAAGCGGATGGAATTCTGCTCGATATCGGCGTCTCCTCGCCACAGCTTGACCGCGCCGAGCGCGGCTTCTCCTGGCGTGCCGAAGGGCCGCTCGATATGCGCATGGATCAGCGCGCCGAACGGACGGCGAGCCGGGTGCTCAATTTCGGCTCCGAAGAGGAGCTGACGACGATTTTCCGCGAATACGGCGAGATTCCGCAGGCGCGGCGGCTGGCCCGCGAAGCGGTGGCCCGGCGGCAGACAAAGTTCTTCGCCACCACGGCAGACCTCGTTGAGCTGGCCGACGGCATACTGGGCCGCTCGAAGCCGGGGAAGCTCCCGGCCCCGACGCTGCTCTTTCAGGCGCTGCGGATCGCGGTCAACGACGAACTCGGCGAACTCGAAACCACCCTGCCCGCGGCGCTGAAGCTGCTGAATCGCGGCGGACGGCTGGCGGTTATCAGCTTCCATTCATTGGAAGACCGGATGGTGAAGAACTTCTTCCGCGAGGAAGCGACCGGCTGCATCTGTCCGCCGGGACTGCCGATCTGCATCTGCAAGCATAAACCGAGCCTCGAGCTCCTGACCCGGAAGGCGGTTACCGCGCAACCGGACGAATTGAACGAAAATCCGCGCGCCGCTTCGGCAAAGCTCCGCGCGGTACGTAAACTTTGAAAATCATTACCCCGAATATATAAAAGGAAAAACATCATGAACATCCAGCCCGGCAGAATCCAGAAGACGAGATCCGCGCGTCCGGCGAAGAAGAGCAACCTCGGGGCCACCATCTTTACGGTGGCGAAGTTCTCCTTCCTCCTCATTGTCGTGGCAATGCTGGTGAACACCTATATCTATCTCAACCAGAAGATTACCGAGACCGAGCGCTCGATCCGCAAGACCCAGCGCGAGCTGGTCAGCGTCGAACGTGAAATCGCCCAGCTCCGCATCCGCCGCGAGGAACTCTCGGCCTGGCCGCATATCCGGACCATGATCGCGCGCTTCGACCTCAAGCTCCGCGCCCCCCTGCCCGGGCAGGTCGGCCGCATGGAGCTCCTGGGCCGCGAAGAAGCCGCCCGGGTGCCCTTCATCGGCGCCACCCGCCAGGCCAGCAACCCGGTCGTGCGCACCGCCGCCGGCGCGGCGCGCAACTGACCGGGGCGGGGGAGCGCCCGTGAAGCCCGCATCCCTCACCAGCAGCAATGACGTCATCCGGTTTCGTATCAAACTGGCTGCCGTCGTTCTGCTTTTCCCCCTGGCGGGGTATCTGGTGTACCGTCTGTACACGGTCCAGATCACCATGCACGACGAATATCTCGGCAAAGCGCGGGCGCGTTACACCACCACCAAAGTCACCACCGCCAAGCGGGGCGAAATCTTCGACCATGAGGGGCACCTCCTCGTCAGCAACATTCCGGCGGCGGTCGTCACCGCCGACCCCGGCAACCTGACCGGCGAAGCGCAGCGCAAGAAACTCGCCTACCTTCTCTCCGCCAATCTCGACCGGAACTACCGCGACTGCTACGAACGCCTCTCCCCCACCCGGGTCAAACGCGATAAAGAGGGGAAGCCCGTTACGGGCACGGATGGGAAGCCGGTCCTGGTGCCGTCGCGCTATGCGGTCATCGCCCGCGACGTCCCCCTCGCCACCGCCGAGAAGCTGAAGGAGATCGCCCGCATCAACCGCATCAACGGCGTCCTCTTCTTCAATGAAGACGCCTATATGCGGACCTATCCCAAAGGGACGCTGCTGTCGAACGTCCTCGGCTACACCAACCTGGTCGACGACAGCTTCGTCCCCCAGATCGGCCTCGAAAAGCAGCTCAACCAGGAGATCACCGGCAACAGCGGACTCGAAAGCTACGAGCGCACCCGCGACGGACTTCCCCTCTCCTACGGCATGCATGAAAGCGTCGCGAGCCGCGACGGCAAGAACATCTATCTCACGATCCGCGAACCGATTCAGGCTATTCTCGAAGAAGAGCTCGACGCCGCCTTCGAGAAGTGGAAACCCAAAACCCTCTACGCCGCGATCGTCGACCCCAAGACCGGCGACATCCTCGCCATCGCCCAGCGTCCGACCTTCAACCCCAACATCCGTTCGACCTTCACCCCCGAGGCCGCCCGCACCCGCATCGTCGAAGACGGCCTGGAACCCGGTTCCATCGCCAAGCCCTTCTCGGTCGGCAAGGCGCTCGACTGGCGCGTGGTGACCCCCGAAGACAAGTTCGACTGCGAAAAGGGCCGCTGGATGTATCTCGGGAAGCCCCTGACCGACAGCCACGCCTACGAGATGCTCAGCGTCTCCGAAATCATCCAGAAGTCGAGCAACATCGGCACCGCCAAGATCGGCCTGCAGCTCGGTCCGAAACGGGTCTACGACACCTTGAAGCTCTTCGGGCTCGGCGACAAGACCGGCCTCCCCTTCCCCCTAGAAACCTCCGGCTACGTGCCGCCCCTGAAGCGCTGGGACGGGCTCTCCATCACCCGCTTCCCCATCGGCTACGGCATCCGGGTGTCGCCGGTTCAGATGCTGCGCGCCTACTGCGCCCTCGCCAACAACGGGCTCCTGCCGCAGCTCCGGCTGATCGACCGCATCGAGGACCCCGAAACCCATGAAATCACCAAGCAGCCGATCCTCCCCCCTAAGCAGCTTTTCGACCGCCCCGAGGCGCACCGCCAGCTGGTCGAAATGATGATCCGGGTAACCGAAGAGGGGGGAACCGCCCGGAAAGCCGCGATTCCCGGCTACGAGGTGGCGGGGAAGACGGGAACCAGCCGCAAATTCATTCCGGGGCGCGGCTATGCGCCGGGCAAATATTTCTCCAGCTTCATCGGCTTCGTCCCGGCCCGCGACCCGGCGCTGGTGATGCTGGTCACCATGGATGAACCCACCGGCAGCTATTACGCCGGAACGGTTTCCGCGCCGACCTTCAGCGCCACCGCGCTGCGGGTGCTGCGCCACCTCAATATTCCCCCGGATCCGGCCCGGCTGCCGGCCCCGGCAGCCAACGGGAGGACCCGGCCTTGAACCTGCGACATCTCCACTTCATCGGCATCGGCGGCATCGGCATGAGCGGACTCGCCGCCCTCTGTCAGGAAAAAGGCTGCCGCGTCACCGGCAGCGACCGCGGCGCGGAGCTTCCCGAAAACAGCCGGATCATCAACGCTTTGCGAAGCGCCGGCATCGACATCTATCCGCAGGACGGCAGCTTCATCACCGCGGGGAAACCCGACGCCCTCGTCTACTCCACCGCCATCGAAGAGGACAACCCCGACTTCGTCGCCGGGGCGGGAATCCCCCGCCTCCACCGCTCGCAGCTCCTGGAAGAGGCGATCAGCGAGGAGAAGTTCGCTTGCACCATCGCCGTCACCGGCAGCTGCGGCAAAAGTACCGTGACCGCCTACCTCGCCGAAGCCCTGACCAACCTCGGCGCCGACCCCGACTGCCTCAACGGCGCGCTGTCGAAGCGCTTCCGCTGGGGGAAGTTCGCCGGGAACTACCGCGCCGGGAACGGCGGCTTCTTCGTCTTCGAAGCCGACGAGAGCGACAAGAGCCTGGTCAACTATTCGCCCGACTACGCCCTCATTCTCAATATCGGGACCGATCACTACAGCCGCGAAGAGCTGGCCGCCGTCTTCATTGAGTTCCTGGGGAAAGTGAAGAAGGGCGCCATCCTCGAACGCGGCGTCTACGAGGCGGTGAAGGAGAAGCTCCCCCCGAACCTCGCCATCGCCGTCTTCGACGAAACGCCGCGCCCGGATTCACAGTACGCCGTGACCGACTACCGCATCGCCACCCGCGCCGAAGCGATCTACTACGGCGGCCGCTCGGTCGAAATCGATGAGACCGGAAACCGCGCTGTGATCGAGGGTTACGGCGCGAATAACATGATGGGAATCTACGGCATGCGGAACGAACAATGCCGCGTCGAAAGCCGCACTCCCCTCGCGGAATTCACCGGCGGACGCCGCCTGATGCTGCCGCAGACCGGTTTCCACACCGCGCTCAACGCGCTGGCGATCACCGCGCTCCTCGAAATGCTGGGCTTTAAAACCGCCCGGGTGCTGGAGGCGCTGGAGCGCTTCGACGGCGTCTGGCGGCGGCAGGACCTCGCCGGAACCGCCGCCTCCGGGGCGCTGGTCTACGACGATTACGCGCACAATCCGGAGAAGATCGTCTCCTGCCTGCGGGCGATGCGCGAACTCTCCACGGGGGATATCTACGCGGTGTTCCAGCCGCACGGCTTCAAGCCCTTCGGCTTCATGAAGGACGAATTGTACCGCAAGCTCGAAGAAGAGCTGACCCGCCGGGACCGCTTCATCCTATTGCCGCCCTTCTACGCGGGCGGCTCCAGCAGCTTCAAGCCGACCTCCGAAGAGGTGACCGCCGAGTGGAAGGCCGCCAGCCGCCACCCGAAAAGCTATCAGGTCTTCCCCGAGCGCGGGCCGCTGGCGGATTACCTCCTCCTCTCGACCCGCCCCGGGGATGTGATCGTCATCATGGGGGCGCGCGACAATTCGCTCAGCGACTTCGCCGCCTCCCTCGTCCAATGAAGTTCCGCCCCCCAAGGGACGCGGTATTGGGAAGCTCGTCGAAATCGCCGGCGACGTCCCAAGGTAGGGCGCTCTGTCCCTAGAGCGCCGTTCACGTTGTATGGTCTTTGGGGTGAAACCGCGCCCCTGCCTTGCGCTGGATAAGAAAGAGCCCGACACCCTTTATCACAAGTTCATACCCTATAGCGCTTGCCATGAGAACGGCTGCCTGAGGACAGGCAGCCCTACCTGAGTATCGCTCCACCAAACGTTTAAACTGAATTTCATCAAAGTCGATCCAGAGGGTCGCGGTATTGAACCCACTGGAATAACTTAAAAACCGAGCTCCAGGAATCCGGAGGGCGGCACCGCCACCCGGGCGAAAGCTCCCGGCGCCGGCAGGGCCGTCATCCGGCCGCGGGCGTCGAAGGCGCGGGCCGTCTTCGGCGCCGCGCCGCAGTCGATCACCAGCGAATTCCCCGGCGTGGCATTGACCGCGAAAGCCCGGCTGCCCGGCGCGCCCGCGAAGCGGACGACCTGATCCACCGCATAGACCGCCGCCACGGTTTCCTCCCCTTTGGCGGCGTAGACGATGGGGTAGTTCAGCTCGGGGGCCAGGGGGCGGAGGCTGCCGCGCAGCAGGGTTTCGCGGTGTTCGCACCAGAACTTCAGATAGAAGCGAAGCATCTCGCGATGCTCCGCCGGCAGCTCCGCCTGGCGCACCGAAATCTGCGGCACCGCGAACAGAATCGCCAGGAACTGAAGCGCGGCGCTTTCGGCGCTCTCCTCCAGGCTCCACTCGAGCATATCAGCGTGCACCGCGGTGTTGCCGCTGGAGAGGCGGAGGTCGATCGTCCGGACCCGGTTGCTGAGCGCGTCCGCCGGGCAGTCGCCCGCCCGGAACATATTGCCGAATTTGCGGATCGCCGGGCCGATGTAGCTCTGGCGGAATTCGATCAGAATCTCCGGTTTGATCTTCCGCAGCCGCTCCATCACCTCGGAGAGCAGCACGTCCACCGCCTCCGGCACGGTCTTGATGTCGCGCCCGGCATAGTTGTCTTTGAGGGCGGGGTCTTCGCCGCTCACGGCAAAGCGGTCGATGAAGTCGAACTTGAAGCCGTCGATATCCCAATCGATCAGCGCCTTTTCATAAATCGAGATCAGGTATTCGCGAACCTCGGGAAAGCGCGGGTCGAGCACCGCCGTCTGCAAACGCGGAATATGGTCGAGCAGCTTCCCCCGGAAGCGTTCGATCGCCTGGCTCAGCTCGCCGGCGAAAGGGACGCTGTACCAGACGAGATAGCGCAGCCCGAGATCGTGAACCCGTTTGACGTGGGCGCGCATATCGGAGAAGCGGTTCAAGGAGATCTCCCAGTCGCCGCAGTAGCGGTAGCCCTGGGAGTTGTCGTCGCCCTGCCAGCCGTCGTCGACGATGATGCCGGTCATGCCGTTGGCGGCCGCGAGGGCGCATTCGGCTTCGAGTTTGTGGTCGAAGAGATTCTGGTGATAGCTGTACCAGCTGGAGTAGAGAGGTTCGAACGCGCCTTCGGGAATCGCCGGGACGCGGTACTCCGGCATGGCGGCGAACCAGTCGGTCACCGCCGCCAGCGTTTCGCCGAAGAAGAGCGGCCGGCGGTCGATCCGCAGCAGCACCCGGTAGGAGTCGAGCGGCGCTTCGGGGACGGTGAAGAATTCGACCCGGCAGCGGAGCCGGCAATCGACCTCATGTACCCCGGCGGTGATCTTCACCGTCCGCTTCGCTTCGGAAACGGCGAAGGCGAAGCGGTTCCCGCCGTCGGCGGCGAAAAAAGCGACCACCGGCGAGTTGCGGGCCAGGCAGCTTTCGAAGGTCGACGCCCAGTTGGGCGGCAGATACTTGCGGAGGTCGGAAGTCGTCCAGCGGCCGACCGTGTCCTCCTTCGGGACCGAGAAAACCAGCGAGAACGGCTCCGGGACCTGCGGCGTGTCATTCGCCAGCGTCACCTCCCAGAGCTCCACCCCGGGGGTGCCGGACTCCAACAACTTCGGCTCCGGCCGTTTCCATTTCGCAAACGCGCCTTCGATCGATACTCCGGTCATATTCCTGTCCTCCTTAAGGTTAAGTCACCATAAGATACCATTGAAACGAAGATTATCAATACCGCCGCACGGATGTCTTTTCTCAAAGCACACTGGTGTACTTATTTTATTTTAAGTTACCCCTGTGCTCTTGACTTGCCTGTGGATTTGCGGTATACTATTTATAGAGAAATCACGGAGTAGTATCTATGCCGGAAGCTGTGCCGAAATACCGGAGCGTCGGCGATCATCTGATCAGCCGGATCCGCAACGGGGAACTGAAACCGGGGGAACGTCTGCCCGGCGAGCGCGCTTTTGCCAAGCGGCTCGATATTTCCGTCCCCACGGCGGTGGCGGCGATCAAGTATCTCGAACGCTCGGGCATCGTGGTGCGGCGTCGCGGTTCAGGGACCTACATCTCGCCCGACCCCGATCTTTTTCAGCGCCGGAAGCGGATCGGTTTTTTCGTTTCCCATCCGCATCTGTACTGCTGCCGCCTTCTGAACCAGCTCTGGACCTTCTGTCATGCCAACAACTGCGACCTGGTGCCGCTGTTCCGCGCCGCCGATCAGCTCGAACGCGCCGTGGCGGAGTTCCAGCTGGATGGGCTTCTGGTTTACAATCAGGGTAATTTTTCGCGGAAGGAGGTCGAGCGGTTCGACAGCAAGGGCATTCCCCTGCTCTTGCTCAGCTCCATTCAGGATGAACTCACCGACTTCACCTTCGGTTACTCCAACGCCGACCTGATCCGGGACGCCGTCGCCTACCTGGCCGGGCTCGGACACCGCCGGATCGGCTACCTGACCTCGCAGGCGGACATCATGCCGAACCTCATCCGCCACGAGGCGTTCCTGAAGAACATGTGGAAGCTCCAGCTGCCGATGAATCCGGAATGGGTCCGGACTTCGGAGCTGACCGACCGCTTCCTCGCCGATTATTTCGCCTCGCCGGAACGCCCAACCGCCATCATTATCGGCAATGTGTCGGATCTGCCCCAGGTCAGCCGGGCGCTCCGAAGCTACGGCGTCCGGGTTCCCGAAGAACTTTCCGTCCTCAACCTGGACGAACTCTTCGAGCGGAAGGCCGACCGCGAATATTCCCGTTTCCGCATCGACGTCGCCGGCTTCTGCGTCCAGGCCGCGCACTACCTCTTGCAAATCCTCCGCCATGAACAGCCGGAGAAACCGTGTACCCCGAATTACGAATTCGTTGAAGCCGGAACCTGCGCTCCGCCGGGCTCCGAAAAAACAGGAGAATCCTTATGAACAGGAATACCGGAAAGCAATTCACCCTGATCGAACTTCTCGTAGTGATCGCCATCATCGCCATCCTGGCCGCGCTCCTCTTGCCGGCGCTCAACAAGGCCCGGTCGAAAGCGAAGGACATCAACTGCACCTCGAATCTGAAACAGATCGGGACCATGATGTTCATGTATGTGGCGCAGAACAAGGATGTGGTTCCGGCGGCGGCCGGCAACTGGCCGGACGCGAGCGCCTACAACGGCAAGTGGCAGGATGCGCTGGCCGTGGCGGCGAACCCGGGCCTGTCGAAAATCAACCTGGTTCACCTGGAAAAGCTTACGCCCGCCGGCGACTCCCGGATTCCGATCGCGCCTTTCCGGTGTCCCTCCTCCACTCAGTTTCAGTATGCGACCGCCTATACGCACTACGGCATCAACGGCGGGATGGATATGACCCGAACGGGATTCGCCTCCAGCTACGCCAGTTCGAGCTCGGGGACCCGCAAGGATATGAAGATTACCCGGATCCGGCGTCCGGCCGGCCGCGTCGCCATGTTCGACGTGGATCGCTACGGGAGCAACCCCGACCCTAGCGCGATTGAACGGGCGCATATGGTAGTGACATCCGGCGCCGGTATCGGCCGCTGGCGGCACGGCGGCGATTCCGGAGCAAACCTCTGTTTCGCCGACGGGCACACGGAGTTCCGGAAGGCCGCGGCCATTCCCGACAATTGGTATTACAACAGCAACCTCGGCTATTTCTGGTCGGCCGCGGCAAGCGATTGAAGGATTCATGATGAAACGTTTGATGTCAGTTGGTTTGTTGGTCCCGTTCTGCCTGGCGGCGCAGATGAATTTCTACGAACCGCCGCCGGGGGAGCTGGAGTGGGGATTCCGCCCCGCCGCCGGGGAGAGCTCCGAAGTGACGCCGTCGCCGTTCGTCTGGAAGGGCCAGTCGAAGGCCGCGAGCTACGAGCTTCAATACGCCCGAACCGCCGATTTCACCGCCGGCGTTCACCACGTCGCGAACCTGCGCTGGAACGTTCACTGCCCCGCCGAAATCATGGCCCCGGGCGTCTGGTATTGGCGGGTCCGCTTTATCGATAAACAGGGCGAAGCCTCCGCCTGGAGCAGTGTCCGGCGCTTCGAAATCGCCCCGGACGCCTCCCCGAACCCCAAACCGGAACAGCGGGAGCTTCTCGCGCGGATTCCGTCGGAGCATCCGCGGATCTTCCTCCGCCCGGAGGAGCTGCCGAAGCTGCGGGAGCTGGCGAAAGGGAAATTGAACGGCCTCTACCGCGATCTCCTGGCCGCCGCCGAAGCGCTGCTGAAAAACCCGCCCTCCACCGCCGAACCCTCCAAGTATCCCGAAGGCATGACCAGCTCCTCGCCGGGATGGCAGAAAATCTGGTGGGGCAACCGGATGCGGACGATGAAGGTGCTGGACGCCGCCGCCGAACTCGGCTACGCCTGGCGGCTCTCGGGCGACCGGCGCTACGGCGAGACCGCCAAACGGCTGCTGCTGGAGTGTTCCCTCTGGGACCCCGCCGGCTCCTCCTCGATGACCTACAACGACGAAGTCGGCATGCCCTACCTCTCGCGCTTTTCACGCACCTACAGCTACATCTTCGACCTGCTCTCCGACGCGGAGAAGGCCAGGTGCCGCGAAATCATCCGCATCCGTGGCAATGAAGCATACCAAAAGCTGTACCCCCGGCATTTTTACGCGCCCTACAACAGCCATAACAACCGGATGTGGCACTTCCTCGGCGAAGCGGCGGTCGTCTTTTACGACGAGATTCCGGAAGCCGCCGATTGGCTCGACGCCGCGATGAACGTCTACTTCTGCGTCTACCCGGTCTGGGGCGACGACGACGGCAGCTGGCACGAGGGCATCTGGTACTGGCGCGAATACCTCGACCGCTTCTTCTGGTGGGGCGACATTCTGCATAACACCTTTGACATCAATGTCGCCGCCAAGCCCTTTTTCAACCGGACCGGCTACTTCGCCCTCTACCTGATGCCGCCCTTCACCATGGGCGGGGGCTTCGGCGACTTGGCCCATCTCGAGCGCAACCACCATGCGCTGACGATGAAAAGCCTCGCGTCGCTCTCCAAAAATCCCTATTTCCAGTGGTACGCCGACCGGATCGGCCCGGCGGTCAGGGAGTCAAGCTATATCGAATTCCTGCGGGCCTCGAGGCCGCCGGTCGCCGCCAAGGCTCCGGACGACCTGCCGCTCTCCCGCTGCTTCCGCGGCAACGGCCTCGCCTTTTTGAACACCGACCTCGTCGATGCGAAAAACAACGTCCAGGTCCTGTTCAAATCGTCGCCGACCAACGGCACGGGCAGCCACGGCTACGACGCCAACAACAGCTTCCTCCTGAACCTGGGCGGCGAACGGCTGCTGATCCGCTCCGGCCAGCGCGACAACTGGGCCAGCAACTTCCACCGGAACTGGATGTGGGAGACGAAGTCGGAGAACAACATCACCGTCAACAGCCTCGGCCAGAAGAAATGCTCCCGCGACGCCAAAGGGCGCATCACCGCCTTCTCCACCGGCGAACGCTTCGACTACGTCAGCGGCGAAGCGGCGGAGTCCTACGAGGGACGCCTCAACTCCTTCCGCCGCCAGATTCTCTTCCTCAAGCCCGCGGCGATCCTGGTGGTCGACTCGTTGAAAGCCCCCGAACCGGCGATCTTCAACTGGCATCTTCACGCCCTGAATAAGATGGAGATCAAGCACCAGCGCGACATCCGGGTTCACAACGGCGAGTCCCATTGCCGGGTGGAATTTCTTTACCCGGCCAAACTGGCCATCACCCAGACCGACCGCTTCGATCCGCCGCCCCCGCCGTCATTGAAGCTGGTCCAGCACCACCTGACCGCGGATACCAGGGAAAAATCCGCCGACGGACTTTTCATCACGCTGATCCGCCCCTACAAAACCGGCGAATCGGCCGACGCCGAAATCGGTTTCGAGGAGACGCCGGAGAGCTTCCGGCTGCAAATTCCGGTCGCGGGGAAACCGATTACGGTCAGTATATCTCGCAAGGACTTCGCGATCAAAACCGACTTGCCGCAGGAGTGACTTTTGCAATTGCTCAGGAGAAAGACTTTCCGGCCTGGATTCGCTTTTTGGACATCCGTTCGCTGAAGCCGCCCTCTTCCAGAAAGTTTTTCTCCAGCCGCTTCAATTGCCGGGCCAGGAGGTAAGCGGCTATGCCGCACAGTACGTGGATTGCATTGGCCGAACGTTCACGAGCCGAAGCACCGTTCCACTCGGAAGGGTTGGCGAGAAGCTCATGGAGCTGTTCGAGAGTTTCCAGACGCGCTTCGGCGATTTTTCGGCGGCGAAAGTCGTCATCGGGCCATAGCGGCAAAGCATTGTGACGCAGAAAATCCTCATAATCGAGGCGCAACTCTTCCAGACTGGCTTTGGCTACGTTGGTGAGCTTGATTTCGATGTTCCGGCTGGTACCGCTCGCGACGGAGCCCTCGGCTATATTCTGGACTCCGCTCCGGGCAGCCTGAACCATTTGATCGTGCGTCCGGCTTCGACGGTCAATGTAGGCATCGCAGAAGCGGACGGTGGCGTCGTACACCAGGCGCGCTTTGATGAAGCTCTGCAAACGCCGGTAACCGCCATGGGGGAAGTAGAGACCATCCTGTTTTTCCATGAGCGCCGGCCTTTTTTTAGAGACTTTAGAGACTTTAGAGACTTTAGAGACTTTAGAGACTTTAGAGACTTTAGAGACGGCGCGTGGTCAGTAGAGACTTCCGGGGTAGCGCGCAGTTACTTGTCTTCCCCGCGGTCCCTAAAGTCCCTACCGTCCCTAAAGTCCCTAGGGGCCACGCGCCACTACACTCCTGCCTCTCGCCACTGCACCAAACCTATTTCTGGTACCAGGCGCCGTCCTCCTTCTGGAGCCATTCACCGGCGGCGGCGCGCTCGGCGATCTGCTTGGCACGCCGGCTGCCGACCTGTTCAACAGTGGCCTTCTGCTGCGCGGCGATTGCTTCGTAGACCGTCTTGCGGTCCTTGTTTTCGGCTTCGACCGCGGCTTTGACGTCGGCGGCGTCCTTGCGGACCACCAGGTAACCCCGGTTGTCTTCGCCGACCTGGCCGGCCTTCTTCATCGTCGTGAGGGCGGGGAGCCGGGCGGCCATGTTCTTGCGGATCGTCGCGGCATCGGCCGCTTCCGCCTTAAAGGCGGGGATGGCGAGAAAGCAGACGGCGCAAAGAGCAAAAGTGAGACGTTTCATCGTAAGACCTCCGTTTACTGTTCGAGTTTCTGCTGTTTGGCGTCGAGATCGCCGAAGAAATCGTCAAGCGCCTTGTCGACCTTGACGTTGACGTCGATGGTGATCTGGATCGGTTTGATTTCGATCGGTTTCACATCGACTTCGCTTTTCGTTTCAAGCCGGCAGCCGGCCGGCGCCAACGCAACAGCGGCGAGCACCGCCATCAGAATCCATGGTTTCATTTTTTTCCTCCCGTCAATTTTTTGTAGGTTTCCTGAAGCTCCAGCAGCTGATTCAGGGGAACCCGGCTGTTGAGATCGAGTTGAATGCCCAGGAAGCGCGCCCCGGGGCGGTTGATGCGGACGAAGCGGTTCTCCTTCTGGTTGAAGGAGAACGGCAGGTCGCGGTTCGGACGCCCGTTGAAACGGGTCTTCAAATTGAGGTACTCCCCTTCGCTGGCGAAGTCGAGCTTCACCCAGTCGTAGCGGAAGTCGCGCATGGCTTCGACGGCGATGTCGAGCTCGGTTCCGCCCGCCGCGAGGGGGTCGAGCCCGAGCGTCTTCTCCAGCCCCTGGAGCTTCAGCCCTTCGGCCACCCCCGGCTCCGAATAGAGATACCCCGGTTCGAAGTGGATGCCCTCTTTGCCCAGCCGTACCGGAATCCGGCCGAAAATCCGGCCTTCGCCGCTGGCTTTGGCAAAGCCGAAGGTGTTGATGCAATCGGCCACCCGCAGGCCGTCGCAGAAGAGGTCGGCCTTTACCTCGTCGATGCCTTTGTGGAGGCGAAGCCCGTAGGTGGCGATGGTGCCGCCGCACCAGGCGAGGCTGGCTTCGTTGACCAGGAGTTCGCCGGGGAGAAGCTGAAATTCGAGCAGCAATTTCTCCAGCTCAACCGGCCCGATCGCCGCCGAAGCGACCCGCAGCTTCTGGCGCGAAGTCGAGTCGAGCCGGGGGAGATTGTTCAACTCCAGCCGCCCCTCGATGCCGGAAGCGTGCAGTTTCAGCGCCTCATTTTCCACCCCGGTCCGCGCCAGCCGCAGCGCCGCCCGGCCGGAATTGGAGCCGAAGCCGAAAGCGTATTCCGAATCGAATTCCAGTTCGCCCGCCGCCTTCCAGCCGGCCAGCGACGGATGGAGCTTTTCCCCATCGGCAAGATTGAAGGAGACGCGCGGCACGATAAACTCCATCCGGCTCTGGAACAAGGGCTTCAGCCCCAACCGCACCGAGAGCTCCGGCTTTGCCGCCGGAGCCAGGTTCTGTTGGAGAATGCCGGTGAAATCCCAGCCCGCGCCATCCCAGATCACCGGGGCGGAAAAATCAAGATCGCTGCCGAAAACCGAACCCTTTTCCAGCCGGATCACCCCTTCCGCGCGTTCCGCGCCGCCCCACGGCAGCTCGACGGCAAAGTGCCCGATGGAGAGCGGTTTGCCGTCAAGAGCGATATCCCCGGCGTCGAGGCCGATCCGCCAGGCGCCGTCCGCGTGGCGGAGCCGCAGCGCGGTCTCCCCCCCGGAAAAGGCGAAGTTGCCCGCCCCCGCCCGAATTCCTCCGGCGGCGAACGAAATATCGGGCGTCACGCCGTCGTAAGCGGCGTTGAAGGCGACCTCTTTCAGCATCACGCCGGACTTCCCGGCGACGGTGCTGCTCCACTTCACTTCGGGGATGAGGTTCGAGGCGGAGACCTTCCAGGCCGCCTCCCCCTTCACCCGTTTCACTTCCGCCAGAAGCCGGCTGGCCGACATCTCGAAAACCGAATCGAACCACGGCAAGGGCCAGCTCTGAGCGGGCGTTTCGGCGGAGAGACGGAACCTGAAGGTTTCGCTCCCCGGTGCGGCGGCGGGATTCGTCGCCAGCGCAAAATCGCCGCCCGACGAAAGGTGTCCGGCGGAACCTTTCAACTGCCAGGTGCCGTCGCCTTCCCAGCTGCCGGAATCCGGCCGGTAGCGGAAGCGGCTTTCGGTTCCGGCGCGAAGCGCGTGGTCGGCGCTGAGCCGCAGATCGAGCGCGGTTTTGACCCCAGCTTCAAGCCCCTCCCCTTCCCCGCCCGGAATGGCGAAAACATCGCAATCGCCGACCACGGCCGCGTAATTGCCCCACTTGACCCGGATTCCCTCGGTCAGGCGGCCGTCGAGCCGGGAACCGTTCCAGTCGAGCCGCAGGGTGGGGGTTCCTTCCCGGTCGAAGGCGTAGTCGCGGTAGCGGAGGCTGAGGTTGGTCAGCTCGAATTTGACCGCGGCCATCGAGGGAATGCCGTCGCCCTTCCAGCTGCCGGAAAGGCTGCCGCCGAAGCGGCCGAAGAGTTCGTGGCCGCCGATAATGGAGAAGCGGCGGGGAACCCGGCAGCGGCCGTCGAAGGCGAAATTGCCGCGTTCATGATAGGGGTCGTAGCGGAGCACCCCGGCCAGGCGGTCGCGCCCGGAGCCGAGGTCGAGCTCGGCGGTAAGTTCGGTCTGCCCGCCGTACGGTAGCTGAAGGTGGAGGTTGAAGGGAATTTCAACCCGCTCTTCGTTGGCGTAGAGAACGAGTTCGGCCTGCTTGATCTGGACTTCGCCGACAATCGCTTCGATGCGCATGGCCAGCCGGGCAAGGGAAAAGGGTTCGGTATGACCGGAGGCGGCGGAAGCGGCTCCCTCCCCCCCCAACTGCTTGCCGCCCAGCCGCCAGCGGCCTTCGGCGTCGGTTTCGATTTCGAGTTTGAGGCCCGAAAGCACCATGCGGTTGATCCGCACCCCGCCGAAACCGATGGAGTAGTCGAGGCGGATCGAATCCGCTTCGAGGGGAGCGCCGCCCGGAGCCAGCCGGAACTTGACGTCGGCGAGATCGAGCGAACGGAAACCGAACTGGCGGATGTCGGACTCCACCTCCATCGGCGCCAGCCGGGCCATGACGGCGGGCAGCACCAGCCGCCCGGCCACTTCGGCGAGAAAGATGTAGAAAGTCAGCGCGACGATGACAAGCAGCATGAAGGCGCGCACGCCGTACCGGCGCAACCACCGGAACCGTCGCCGGGGAGCGGCTTTCTTTGCTTGATCCTGTTCCTTTTCCATGCTGTAATGTACCCTGTTCAATCCGAAAATGCAAGTTGCTCCGCGGCGGAAAAATGCCGCTGCAGCCAGTCGATTACCCCGTTTTCGTCATTCGAGAGGGTTTCGAAGCGGCAGAGCGCCTTCAGCCCCGGGTGGGCGTTGGCCATGGCGACGCTCCAGGAACAGGCTTCCATCATCGAGCAATCGTTGAGATAATCGCCGAAGGCGAGGCAGTTGCCGGGCTCGAGGTCGAACGCTTCCTGAAGCTTGCGGAGCCCCTTCCCTTTGCCGACGCCGGGGTTGGAGAGGTCGGCCCAGGCGCTGGTGGAGAGGGTGACGGCGAACTCCGGCTCAAAGCGCTTCAGCGCGGCGTAGATGCCGGTTTCGGCGTGGCCGGAGAGATCGAAGGCGGCGATTTTGACGATGTCGTCCTGTTCGGCGGCCAAAGCGACATCGGGCAGGACTTCGAGACGTTCGTAATACAATTTGCAATGCCGGAGGAAGTCGGGGCCAGAATTTTCGACATAAGCGGCCTTGATGCCGCAGAAGATGGGGTGCGCCCCGGTCTCACGGATTACCCGGAGCGGTTCCGCCAACGCCTCGCGCGGCAGGACGTCGGCGTGGATCACCCGCCCGCCGTCGCACACCAGCGCACCGTTCTCGCAGACGAACGTGAGATATTCAGCAAGCCCCGGGAAGGTTTTAAGAAGGTTAGCATACTGCCGCCCGCTGGAGATCACCATGCGGATGCCGCGCGCAGTAAAATTGCGGACCAGTTCGGGGAATTCGACGGGGACGCGTTTCCGGCTATCCAGCAAGGTTCCATCGAGATCGACGGCGATCAAACGAATCTCTTTCAACATGGAGAGGCTCCTTCCGGGGGTATCGTATACTATACACCCGAATGACTTCCTTTGCAATCGAAATCCGTCGCTTCGCCGAACGGCAAAACGGACAATACTTTTTTTGTCAATTTTTTTCTCAATCACCTCTTGACTTTCCCATCGAAATAGGGTATACTTTTAATAGATCAAACGTTTAATTTAATTTTACAAGGCATCCTGATTCATGGCAAAAAAAGCGACATTGTGCAGCATTGCCGAGCTGGCGGGGTGCTCGGCGGCGGTGGTTTCGAGGGTGCTGAACCACACCCGCGGCACCACCAAGGTGAGCGAGGCGATGGCGAACCGCATCCGGGAGATCGCCGCCCGCGAGAACTACCGGCCGAACTTCGCCAGCCGGAGCCTGAAGAGCAACCGGTCGCGCACCCTCGGCGTCTACGTCCAGCCGAGCCTCTGGCACGGACTCGGGCGGCAGTACGAAATGTCGATCTTCTGCGGCATCGAACGGGCGGCCATGGCGCACGGGTACGATCTATTGATCCTCAATATGAGCTGCTCCGCGGCCACCGCTGTTTGCGGGGAGAAGCTGGCTGAGCACCGCATCGACGGCGTCCTTCTGTTGCACGCCGAACCCGGCGCCGACTGGGTTCGCGAGCTTGCCGCCGCCCACCCCCCGGTGGTGGCGGTCGACTACAATAAACCGGAACCCGGCCTCGACACCGTCAGCTTCGACAATGCCGACGCGGCGCTCCGGGCGCTCCGCCATCTACAATCCCTGGGGCATCGCCGGATCGGCTTCATCGGCCACACCCCGCCGCGGACCGACTGGGATGGAACCCAGCGGGAAGACGCCTTTCTCGCCGCCCGGAACGATCCGGCTTTCGCCGGAATGGAACTGCTTTTTCACACCGGCTCCGGCATCCGGCCCGACTCGCCCTACTGCCAGCTCGAAGGCGAAGAGGGCATACGCCACTATCTCGCCATGAAGCAGCCGCCGAGCGCGGTCATCGGCTACAACTCCCTCGTCGCCCTCTCGGCGCTGTACACCGCGCGGCAGCTCGGCGTCGCGGTTCCGGGAGCGTTGAGCCTCATCGGCATCGACAACCACCCGGGGGATTGGTTCGGCCCGGCGTTGACTTGCGTGGAGCACCCGCTGACCGACATGGGCGAAGTGGCCTGTGAGCTCCTGATCGCCAAAATCGAAGCCCGCGACTCCGCCCTGCAACGGCGGTTTCACGGTACCCTGTTGCATCCGGATTTAACCACCGCCCCCAAAGGAGAGTAACCGTTTATGATCCGCCACCTTCTCCCCCTCGCCCTTCTCGTCAGCCTCGCCGCCGTAGCGGCGGAGGGGGAAGCATTCCCCTTCCTGATCCGCGGCGTCCGCCCCGATTCGGTCGCAAACGCCTCCTACCTCAACCACAAACCGGCGGGGAAGTTCGGATTCCTCCACAACCATAAAGGGGATTTCACCTTCGCGAGCGGCGAAACCATCCGCTGGTTCGGGCTCAATCTGGTGGCCTCGCGCGCCTATCCCCGCAGCCACGCCGAAGCCGACGTCACCGCCGCTAAGTGGGCGGGGCTGGGGGTCAACATCGTCCGCATTCACCACCTCACCCCCAACTGGCAGACCGAAGCCCCCTTCTACGCCGAGCCGGGCAAAAGCACGCTCCGTTTCAACGAGCAAACGCTGGAGCGCCTCGACTACTTCCTCGCCGCGCTGGGACGCGAAGGCATTTATGTCACCAATGAGATGATCGACTCCTCGCTCGACCCGGCACCGGGGGAAATTCCGTATACGGAGAAACTTCCGCCCCACTCGCTCAAGGTCCTGATGCTCTTCGACCCCGCCGTCCAGGCCTACGTCAAGGAGTGGGTCAAAGCCTTCTACTGCCGCCCCAACCGCTACACCGGCAAAACCCTGTTCGAAGACCCGCAGCTGGCGGTGCTCGGCATCGTCAACGAGGTCAGCATCGGCTACCACAGCGGCAAACTGAAGACCACCCTGCCCCCGCGCGGACGCGAACTCCTGGAAGAACAGTTCAAAGCGTATCTCAACGTGCAAAAGCTCCCGGAGCAGCCCTTCGATATCGAGCTGCGGGAGCGTGTTTCGGTGGAATTCTGGGATCAGCTGATGAAGAGCGCTTTCGCCAACTGGCGCGACTATCTGCGTTCGCTTGGTTACCGGGGGATGGTTTCGGGGTCGAATTTCGGCGAGAACTTCTTCCACCACGGCTCCTCGACCGAGATGGACTTCATGGATGCACACCTCTACTGGGGTTTTGCCGGCTATATGGATGGAGTCGATAAGGGCGTCCGCATCCTCCCCGGCGACCGCTGGAGCGATCTCATCAAGCCGCCCCGCAACAACGGCTGGTACACCAAAGAGCTCTTCGCCCGCTTCTCGATGTCCTCGCTGCCCGATAAGCCATTGGTTTCCAGCGAACACCGCTCGTCGATCACCAACTTCCAGCGCTCGGCCTACCGGGCGGCCGGACTGCCCTTCTTCGCCACGCAGCACGCCTTCCAGGAGTGGGACGGTTTCTACATTTTCGCCTCGCAGGGCGGCTACACCGAACGCATCGGCCACCGGCTCGACGTGGATTTCGACACCACCTATCTTGCGACCTTCCCCCTCGCCTCCTACCTGCTGCGCGGCAACGTCATCGCCCCGGCGCGGGAGACGGTGCTCTACGAAGCCACCCCGGACGACGTCTTCAGCCAGCCGCGCGGACTCAGCTTCTTCCACGACGGCCTCTTCAACACTCCCGAGCAGCACAAGGTGCGCATCCTCTACCCCTGGATGAAGGAGAAGGGCAAGTTCACCCGCGCCCTCCCCTTTGCCGAGGCGCAGAAGCTGCCGCTGCCGAAGGAGCTGCCGCCGGTGATCGCCGCCGACACGGGGGAGTTCAGCCGGAACTGGGAAGAGGGATATTTCCAGGTCGACACGCCGAAAGTTCAGGGTGTGGAAGGATTCTTCGACCGGACGAAGCACTTTGAATTCAAGGATTTGACCCTCGCCCCGGACGTTCCCTTCGGCGTCTTCTTCGTCTCGGCGGGAGCGGCGAACTCACTGGCCGAAGCGCCGCGCCTTCTCTTCACCGCCGTCAACACCTGCCATAACGCAGGCGACTATGCCGCCGCCGCCAAGGGTTGGAGCCTGCCGGGGACTCCGCCGGTGGTGGTGGAGCCGGTCAAGGGGAAGATTCGCTTCAAGGCGGGCCGTTTCACCGTTTGGCCGCTCGGGGAGTACGGCGAACGCGCCGAGCGCCCGGCCGCAACGGACATTGCCGAATTCACCTTCGACACCGGACGCGACCGCACCGTATGGTATGAATTTGAACGCACAAAATAATATAGGGGGATATCATGAGAAAGAGACCGTTTTTCACCTTAATCGAACTCCTGGTAGTCGTGGCGATTATCGCCATTCTGGCCGCCATGCTGCTGCCGGCGCTCTCCAAGGCAAGGGCGAAATCGCTGGCCGCGCGCTGCTCCGGGAACCTGAAGCAGATCGCCATGGTCCATCAGACCTACAGCAGTGAAAGCAACGACTTCCTGGTCGCCTGCCGCCAGAATGAGACGACGGGCCTGTACTGGTTTCGAGTGCTGCTCGAGAAGTACATCTCCATGCACAGCAACTACAACAACAATCTGGCGCAGCTGCCGAAAAGCATCTTCGTCTGCCCGGCGTTCCGCGGCACCGACGTTATGAACACCCCCGGCTACGGGCAGAACCGGCGGGTCAACGACGTCGTGCTCGGGCTCGGCAACGATTACTACAAGACCATCGCCGGTTATGCCAAGATTTCGCGCATCCGCCGCCCCTCGCAGTACAACCTGAACGGCGACAACAATAACTGGAACTACAACGACGGCGCCGCCAACGAGCAGGGCGACTTCACCCGCCACGGCAACCGGAGGGTCAATCTGCTCTTCGTGGACGGACACGTCTCCGCGCTGTCGCAGGGGCAGATCAAACCGGTCAACCAGATCCCTTGAAGACTGCGGCATAGAGGGCGATGGCGGCGGTGGCGAGCCAGGCGGCGAGTCCGAGATGGCGCGAGACCGATTTCTCTTCGGTCTCGCGGATTTTCTCCAGGGCCAGCACCCGGTTGTCGAGAAAGGTGTACTGGTGAAGCAAGCCGGGCTGGCCGTTGCCGTAGAGCGCCCGGTAGTCGGCGTCGAGCTTGGTCTTGATTTCGCGGAGGTCGCCGGAGATCTCGCGCAGCAGGCGGTCGCGTTCAGAGTCGGTCATAATGGTATGCCGCCTTCCCGAACCGCTCCAGCAAAGCGCCGAACTGCCGCGCCTGCCGGATCACCCAGTACCGCCGCGGATCATACCAGGCATAGCGGAATTTCGCCATCCGTTCGCCGTTGGCAACGAACTCGTCATCGGCGGCGCGCCGGTCCAGCTCGGAACCGCCCAGCGCGTAATGGCGGTCATGGATGTCCGCCACCACGCAGAGCGAGGGGTGGCACTTCGAAATCACCTTGCGGAGGCGGGCAGGCATCCACTCCGCGCCGATGCCGTTGCAATCGCGCCGGACCGCCGCAAAGTCCTCCAGCAATTCCCGCCCGGAGAGGCGGGCGGCTTCGGCAAGGACGAGCTTCGAACGAATTTCGTCATCCGTATACATCTCATACCTCGCAACGCGAAAGAAGTTCATCGAAATCGGGAACCGCTTCCCGGAACTGCTCCCTCAGCGCCGTAAAACCGGGGTCGTCCTCCGCGACCTCCTGCGCCAGCAGCCAGCGGTCGAATTCGCCCGCCGCCTCCAGCCACGCTTTCAGGGCGTCGTAGAGTCCGAGCACCTGGAGTTCGTCGTAAATCTTCAGCTTCGAATACCGCCGGGGAACCGGTTCGGCTCCAGGAACAGTTTCGCCGAAATCGCAATGCGTTGCGGATCGGACAATCCGCAATCCGGGGTAGAGTCCGGCCAGGTTTCGGCTATCGTCATGAACCGCGACAACCCGGTTTTCAAAATCGATTGCATATTGCATGTCAGACCCTTTTGATATAGCTGTTGTAATTTCCGTTGGTGTTGGCGAGCGGAGAGCATTCTGTGGTAACGCCGCTGAAGGAAAGTGTGCCCAGAGGCATCAGAATATTTGCCCCGTCCATGGCATACCCTCCGACATTACAGTTCACGATCGAACTCTCCGCCGTGTGAAAATATACGTACGATCCCTGTCGGGGCGTCAATGCATAGTTGAAGCCGGTGATGATGCAGCCGCTCAGTAAAACATTCGACATAACCACGACATAAAGTCCGGTTCCAGTCTTCACGGTTCCCTTCTGGTTGATCTGGCAATTGCTCATATTCAAGACGGAACCGTACCGGCAGGAAACCGCATTACCGGAATCCGCAACTTCAATCACGACATCCGTCATGGTAACCAATGATTGCAGCTCAAGGTTCAGTCGGGTATAAAAACGGATGTTTTCAAATATCACCTGGGAGTTGTGCGTAATGCTGAAAGTGCCGCCGCCGTCCGTACCAATAACAGCCGGATTCGCCGGATCGGCGCTGCGAATGCGGCACAGCGTCCGGTACAAAGTGAGATTGGCGACGTAACTTCCGGAATCCAGAACCAAGTCGAACCCTTTGTTCCGGCCCATATTCTTGGTATGCATGTAGCTATAGGCTTCGGCAAGCGTTCTGAGCGTACGGGAAGATCCGATGTTGATGACCTCATATAAACCTTCTCCCCCGGGATTGATGAAATACGTCAAGAGCTCAGTCGGATCGGCCTTATCGCCCGGCTGGCCAACCGGTCCCGGGTCGCCTTTATCACCTTTATCGCCCTTCGCGCCTTGCATACCCGGCTCACCGGAATCGCCCTTTTCACCCTGCGGGCCTATCGGGCCGGGATCGCCCTTTTCGCCAAATGCTCCTGTCGGACCAGCCGGGCCGGGATCGCCCTTTTCGCCTTGCGCACCGGGCATACCAGGATCACCTTTTGTACCCTGCAGACCTATCGGGCCTGCTGGCCCGGCATCGCCCTTTTCGCCTTGCGTACCGGGCATACCAGGATCACCTTTTGCACCCTGCGGACCTATCGGGCCTGCTGGCCCGGCATCGCCCTTTTCGCCCTTCGCACCTTGCTCGCCCGGATCGCCCTTATCGCCCTTTTCTCCTTTGACGCCGCCGGTTTCGGAGAGCATCTGATTGATT
>JAVBRV010000427.1:0-16936 GCA_031547585.1 Victivallaceae bacterium | reverse complement strand
GTTTTCGCAAACCGCAAGCGCAAAAGTATAGACGCAATTTGATTTATAATTGGAATTACTTGCGGCAGCTGTCGGACAAGTCCGACAGTCAGCGATATCAGATGACCAGGTTCTTTGAGATTTCTTCCGGCGTGAGAATGGCTCCGGCGGCGGCGAGTTCATGCCGGAGAAATTCCGGTGAAACGGCTGTGAAGTCTTTTCTCCGCAGGGCAATAGAGGCAGCCATACCGGCGGCTTCGCCCATTGCCATGCAGGGGGCCATCACCCTGACCGGTCCCAGGACGTCCCGCTCGACGTTGACCGCCCGACCGGGGCAGATCAGGTTGCGCACCGGCTGCGGCAGCATCATTCGGTAAGGCAGAGGGGTCAACCCGGCGGCAATGGCAGCCCCCTTCCCTTCCATCGGCTGGTGGCTCGGGCGGTTGGGGTCGGGCAGATCCCAGCCGTAAGCGCTGAAGCCGATGGTGTCCGGAAAGGCTTTCCCGGCTGCCAGATCGGCCACCGTCAGCCGGAAATCGCCGGTAAGGCGCCGGGTTTCGCGGATGCCGGGATAGCCCGCCACCGCCCGCACGGCGGCGTGTTCAAAGCCGGGAACCCGGCGGCGCAGAATCTCCAGCAGCTGAAAGGTCTCACGCCGTCCCGCCGCCAGCGCCGCCGACACCGAACGGCCGTCAGTCCCGTCGACGCCGCAGAGCCGGGAGGTGTTGACGAGAAAGGTATCCTCCCCCTCCAGCAGCACCGTAATCAGGCGGTTGTAGTCAAAGGGCCAGTCGCCCGTCTGCTGCCACGCCTCGATCTCCTTCAGAAAGCGGGGGCTTTTATTCCGGTTGATATAGTCGCGGAAGCGTTCAAGGTCAATGTGGGAGAAGTGGCACTCGATCGATGCGGGTGCCATGGCGTGATCGCCTTCGCGCCCGAGTTCAACGCCGCAGCCGCTCCGGGCGGCGAGGTCGGCGTCGCCGGTGGCGTCGACGAAGAGCGACGCTTCCACGGCTTGAAGGCCGGATTTATTGTGGATCACCAGGCGGCGGATCCGTTCGCCCTCCAGCTCGACCTCGACGGCACGGGTGGCGAGAAGAACCTCGACTCCGGCCTTCGCCGTGATTTCATCAAGCAGCACGGCCATGGCGAAGGGGTCGAAGGGAACTCCGGCGGTCAGTTGGCCGCCGACCCCCCAGCCGTGCGGCGAATACTCGCCCGCCGGGTTCGGAAAGGGAAGCCGGGCAATGCCGCGCCGAACCGCCTCCAACGCGAGTTCGCGAAAAATGCCGCCGACCACCCAGTTCCGGCAATCGGAGGTGCGTCCGCCGAGCCAATGCGAAACAAGACCGGAGACGGCGGTGCCGCCGAGCTGCCCCTCCCCTTCGACCAGCAGCACCCGAAGCCCTTTACGGGCGGCGGCGAGAGCAGCGGCGCAACCGGCGGGACCGCTGCCGGCGACGATGAGGTCATAGACCTCCCGGCAAAGCGGGAGCGAACGGGTGAAGGTAACAGCTTCCATCATATCCTCTTACAGAAATCGTTTTACGTTCTTGCGATCAAGCTTCAGGGCTTCCGTAGCCAGCCGGGAATCCAGCTCCCGCGGCGTAAGATTTTCGCGCAGGCTGAGGGCGGCGATAGTACCCGCCGCCTGACCGGTGGATTGGCAGGTCTGCTGAATGCGCAAGCTCGACTGCGCCCAGTGATCCGCCGAAACGCAGCGGCCCGCCACGAGGAGGTTGTCCACCTGATCCGCCACCACGCAGCCGTAGGGGATGTCGTAGTAGTCGCCGTTCCGGACCCGTTCGGCCCACTCCTTCGAATTCACTTCGGCGGCGGCCGTGTAGCTGGCGGCGGGCCAGATATCGACCCACCAGGAGCCCCGGGCGATGCCATCCTCGCGCTTTCGCAGGGCATCGACAGCAACTTTGTCGATGCGGTCGATGCCGTGAATCCGCCGCGAGGAGCGCACCCCGATCTGGTTCGAAGAGTCGAGAAAATAGGCGTTCTCGCAACCGGGGCAGTACTTCAGGTAGTAATCGCGCACCTGACGGATCTGAGCGCGGGCCGTGCGTTCGGCTTCGCTGAACTGCCAGGGGTCGAGGGGATCCACCCCGAGAATCCGCGACGGGCCGCCCACCAGCATCTCCGGGCGCTTCGCCAGCGGGCGGGTCCAGGCTTTGAGATAGAGCTTGATCCGCCCCGAGGTGATAATGGGGTCGTCGAATTCGCCATTCGCCATCGCGGCGTCGAAGTCTTCGTCGATCTTGCGCAGGTAGTCGTCATTGGGGAAATCCTTCGGCATAAAGGCGTTTCCCAACCGGAACGGTTTGGTCATAGCCATGGCGGGATTCCCCGCCTCGTCGCCCGCGTCGAATCCGGCCCCCGCCATGGCGGCGACGAGACCGTCGCCGGTACAGTCGATCACCCGTTTCGCCGCCACCGCGACGCGGCCCGCGACGGTTTCGAGAACGACGCCGGTCACCCGGCCCTTCACCTTCATCACTTCAGCGACACAGGCATGGTGCAGAATTTTCGCCCCGGCGGCGGTAAGCAGCTGATCCCAGGCGAATTTCACCAGCTCCGGATCCACTGATCCGTCGACTTTCCGACCGCGCCGGGCGGCCAGCTCGCCGACTCCGCCCATAGCATCGAGAGCAGTCATCCACTCGTGCCAGATGCCTTCGAGGTCGGCGCCGTTGCTGCTCAGGACCGGCATGACGAGCTGCGTCACCGTGGCGCCGCCGAGATAGCCGTATTTCTCGATCAATAAAGTCTTGGCGCCATGCCGGGCGGCAGCGACAGCGGCGGCGCATCCGGCCGGACCGCCCCCCGCGACGACGACGTCGAATTCACCGATAATCTTCAATTCGCGGGCGGGTTCGAGATAGGTGTTCATCGTTTCCCCTTCAAGTAAATACGGAAGTGGCAGCACATCAATTCACGGAATTGCGCGGCATCCTCACACCTGAGCGCCCAGAGGAGGTCACGGTGTGAAACCATCTCGGGATTCTCGAAACGCTCGGCGAAATTCGGCGAAGCATTGCCCTTTCGGGTTTCAGGGTCATTGAAAAAGGCGAGAAGAATCTCTTGAAACGAAGCCAGCGCCCGGTTATGGGTCGCCTGATATAGCCGCGAATGAAACTGGTAATCGCAATCGAGGGCCAGAGTGAAATCGGCGGGGTCGACCTCCTCGCGGGCGACGATCTCCTCCAAAGCGGCGAGATCTTCGTCAGTCTGGTTCGCGACCAGCTCATCGGCCATGCCGATCTCGATGGCCAACCGGATGCGGAAGAAATCCCGCTGCTCCTCCTCTTTCAAAAAGGCCGGATTCACCACCTTCGAAATGGTTTCGAAGACGCTCGGACGTCCCGCCACCATCCCCCGGCGTTTGCGCGCCGACACCAGCCCCATCATCTTGAACCGGCTGAGCGCCTCGCGAACCACCGAGCGGCTGACGCCGAGCATCTCGGCGAACTCCCCCTCCTGCGGCAGCGCCCGCCCCGGCTGAAACCGGTTGCGTTCGAGGTAGTCGTAAATCTTCTTCTCCACTGCGTCGGTCAGGGATTCCTGCTCAACTTTTTCCAGAATATCCATTGCGCCTCCTGTGATCTCTTCTTCACCATATCACAATATTTCATTAAATCAATATATCATACATATTATTCAACAAAAAACTCCGCGCGATCAATTCAAATGGATCTCGCCGGAATCGTCAATGGGAGAGTCTTCAGGAATCCGGGCAAAAAAAAATGGAGGCGTGGACCGGAGTCGAACCGGTCTATACGATTTTGCAGACCGTTGCCTAACCGATTGGCTACCACGCCTCGTAGAGACTCCTTTAAAATAGCACGAGGTTTATCTTTTGCAAATCGTTTCCCCTCGAATACGCAAGAAAAGTCATTTTTTTTCAAAAAACTACCGGTGCCGTTCGATCAGGAGGCCTTTCATATCGGGAGTTCGGTTGTGATCGCGAAAGATAATTTCAACCTCCTCCCGGGTGCAGCCGCAGAGGATTTTCATTTCGGAATCTTTCTTGCGGTAGTCGACCGAAACAATCACCGCTACCGGAGCGCCACCGGGGAGAGAGCCGCGCCAGAGGTCGATTCCGCCGCCGTCCGGCGAAACGGTTCCGGCGAGATAGCCGTAATCCAAAGGATAGACGTAGTCGGGGTAGCGGGGGTGGCGCGAACCCCGGGGACGGTCGATGACCATCGCGTGCTCGGCAACCAGTTTATCCAACAAATCCCAGAATTCCAGGCTCCCGTCTGTCATATTCTACTCCTTTTCAATCCGTTTCCGGTAGTCGCCGGGAGTCATCCCTTCGTGACGACGGAAAAGACGGCAGAGGTTACGGCTCCCCGACAAGCCTGCCGCCTCCGCAATTTCGGCGAGCGGCAGATCGCTGCTCGACAACAGATTGCGAACCCGGCGCAGCCGCTCCGCCGCCAGAAGTTCGCCGAAGCTCACGCCGCACACCTCGCGCACCAGATGACCCGCCCGCGACGGCGACAGCGACAGCTGACGCGCCAGCGTCCCGAGGTCGAAATCCGGCTGGTGCGCGTTCCGGTAGATGCACTGCTCGATCCAGGTCCGACGATCCCCCTCCGCCGCCGGAACCTCCCGGTCCGCCGCCGCCAGCATCCCCTGCCCCGTCACCGTCAAGAGACGGATCAACCGCTCCCGCTCTCCCGGTTGGAACTGGCGAAGAGTTCCGTACAACGCTTCCGCCTTCACGCCCGGCAACGGGCACGCCTCCCCTTCGCGCCGGAAGCCTCCGGCGAACAAGGTCAGGCACTTGCGCCCTCCGCGCCAGATCGGCACCACCACCTCAGAAACGCCTTTCCAGCAGAAGGTTTCGAGCGGCTCCTCCCGGTGCCGCAGCCTCGCGTTCATGCCGATATGGCAATGCTCCACGCAGCGGCGGTTGAATTCACGGCGGCAGCGGTTCCAGGCGCAGTAAGGGTGTTGGTGCAGATTCCGCCCCGGCAGCCAGGCGCCGCCCCCCTTCCCGGTGAGACAGCCGAGGTCGTCGTGGACGGTCAGGCTGATGCCGTAGGCGCTCTCCAGGTCGCGCAGCAGAAGTTCGAGATCAATGGACATGTTTATCCCGTTTCAGCGTTTTCGGGTCATAAATCAGCCGATTCCGGCCTTGTGATTTCTCTTTAGATGAAGTATACTGTATCCATGACGGAAAACAAGGGAGAAAACCATGAAAATTACCGATTTTTCCACTGCTTATGATGTGGCGGTCTGCGGCGCCGGACCTTCCGGACTCGCCGCCGCCGTCGCCGCCGCCCGCGCCGGGAAGAGAACGCTGGTCATCGACCGGGCGGGATTCCCCGGCGGCGAGGCGGTCAACACCTGCCCTTACTTCCTCGGCTTCGCGCTGGATGGGCGGCAGATCGCCGGCGGCATCGCCGACGAATGGATGCGCCGCCTCGACCGACGGGGGGAAGCGCGCCTCCTCTCCTCTGCCGGAACGCCCGAAACCGAAGCGATCGGCGACCGCCCTCTCACCAACGTGGTCATCGACGAAGACGGGCTCCGCCTCGCCGCCCACCGCATGCTCGATGAAGCGGGGGCCGAACGGCTTTTCTACACCTCACTCGTCGCCGCCGAAACCCGGGGCCACCGGATCGAATCGATCGTGGTCGACGCCGCCGAAGGATTGCTGCGGATCCGGGCCGAACGCTTCGTGGATGCGACCGGCGACGCGGCGCTCGCCTTCCGCGCCGGGGCGGAGTGCCGCGTCGCGGAGCCTGACGCGGCGATGACCAAGACCGTCTTCATCCGGGTGGGCGGCGTCGAAAATTTCAACAAGAGCGAGACCTGGGAAGCCTTTAAGCGTGAAGTCGATAAGGGGAATCCACCCTTCCCCAATCAGGATCGTTTTATGGGGATCGGTCTCTTCAACCCCGGCGAAGTGCTGCTCAACCTGACGCTGACCGCCGGGAACAGCCTCTCCAGCGCCGAACTGACCCGGATGGACCGAGAGCTCCGCGAACAGATCGCCCCCGGCGTGGAGTGGGTTCGGCGGCATCTGCCGGGCTTCGCCCATTGCCGGGTAATCGCCTCAGCCTCCCGCATCGGCATTCGAGCCGGACGCGGCGGCGTCGGCCTCGAAACAATCCGCCTTGACGATCTCGACCGCGGCACCCCGGTCGCCGAGCCGGTGGCCCTCGGGTCGCGTTCGTACGGGGGGCACAGCCTCGAACGCTTCAACGCGCCGTGGAGCAAGGAGAATCCGGGTCCCCGGGGGATTCCGATGAAAGCGCTGCTGGCGAAGGATTTCGACAATCTCATCCTGGCGGGACGGGCGATTTCGGCGGAAGCGAAAACGCTCACCAGCTTCCGCTTCATGCCGCGCTGCGCCGCCATCGGCGAAGCGGCGGGGGTGATCGCCGCCCTCGGCGCGGATTATCCCAAAGTGCGAAAACACCTCCTCGCCGCAGGGGCCATTCTGGAAGTCTGAAAAAATATTGCCGTTTTTTTTCGTCCGCCTCTTGCTTTTTGGAAGCGAATATGTCATAATATAGCTATAAGCAAAACAAGACAGCTATAAGGACAATGCAATGACACCGCTTCCCGCCAGTAAATATCAGGAGGTCGCCCGGCGGCTGCTGCTCCGGATCGAGTCGGGCGAACTCACCGGCGCGCTCCCCGGGGTCAAGCAGCTGGCGCTCGAGTACGACGTCAACTTCATGACCGTCGACAAGGCAATCCGGGTGCTGAAGGAGATGGCGGTGGTCGAACGGATTCCCCGCAAGGGAACCTACGTCCGCAAGCAGAAAACCGTGGCCATCTGCGTCAGCGACCCGGAACCGGCCTTCCTGCAGCAGGGGTTCTACGCCCCCTTCACCAGCGCCGTGCAGAACTGGCTCGGGCAGCACAACAGTCTGCTCTTTTCGGAGAACCTCCACGGCAAATCCGAACGCTACATCACCAATCTGATCCGCCGAATCGACGGGGTCATCCTGGTGTCGCACATCATCCGGGCGATTCCGGAGGCCCTTGCCGGCATCCCCAAGGTCATTGCCATGGAGGTGGTTGACCCCGAAAGCCCCATCGACCACATCACCTACGCGGGCGACGAGGTGGGCAAGCTGGCCGCCGACTATCTGGCGCGGCAGGGCTGCCGCCGTTTCGCCTATATCGGCAGCACGGGCGGACGCCTCTTCGCTGCACGCTGCCAGAGCTTTCAACACCACGCCGAACGGCTTGGCCGCCCCGCCCTGGTGCTGGGCGCCCGCGGCGAACCCGACCGCAACGAAATCACCGCCCGGCTGGAGCACTTCCGCTCTCTCCCCGAACGTCCGGACGGCATCTTCTGCCCGACCGACAACGATGCCGTCTTCGTCGGCAACTGGCTGTGGGGGAACGGCATCATTCCGGGGCGCGACGTCCGCATCGTCGGCTGCAACCACGACAAGTCGATCCTCGCTCAGGCCCTCTCCGTCAAACCCGCCACCATCGACCTCCGCCTCGAGGAGATCGGCCGGGCCGCCGCCGAACAGCTCTGCCTGCGGGTGGATGGGTCGAGCAGCGACCGCGTGGTGAAAATTTTTCCGCCGAAACTGATCGAAAACCCTCTTCCCGAAGGAGACTAAAGAATGAGACGAAGACCTTTCACGCTGATTGAACTCTTGGTCGTAATCGCCATCATCGCCATTTTGGCCGCCATCCTCTTGCCCGCGCTGAATAAGGCGCGGGAGCGCGGCAAGAGCAGCCGGTGCCAATCAAACCTGCGTCAGATGGGGAGCGGGCTACTCAACTATCTCAATGACTCGCACGATAACTTCTTCGACACCAACGGCACCCACAAGGAGCTGGCGACCGGTCACAACACCGACTTCCGCACGCTGCTGCGCCCCTACTACGTCGGCGCCGGAGCCACGGTCTTCGATGCGGTCACCGATCAGGCCATTCCGCAGGCGATCGAGAACTGCCCATCCGATAAGGGATTGAAGCTAAACACTCTGCGCCTCAGTTTCTCGATCATCAGCCTTGACACCACGGCCGGCGGTCGGCTGCCGCGCAAGATGAACTACTACCGGAAACCGGCGGCGACCCCCTTCTGGTGGGACAATGACTTCATAGCCTCCGCTACCACCGGCAGCTACGGCGACAGCAAATGGTGGAGCAAGACGCTGCTCTTCGAGAGGCACGGAGTCAACCTTCACTTCTGGTTCCTCGACGGCCACCTCCAGCCCCTGACCGCGAAATGGGCTACCTCCACCCGCCTCTGGAACGTACACGATAAAAGCAAAAATGGACGCATGGGACTCTTCGACTGATGAAAAAGCACACTCTTCTCTTCTTCGCCGCGCTCCTGGCGCTCCCCCTCAGTGCCGTTGAGCTGGAACTCTTTATCCACACCCTCGGCGGCAACGTGCGCGGCTTCGGGCTCCTCGCCGAATATTCCGGCGCCGGCGGCACCCTCCGCCTGACCCGCCGCACCCGCCCGGAAGCCGACCGCAAGCCCGATTACGGCGGCTTCCCCGGCATCGCCTCCGTGCGCGTCTTCGACCCGGAGGGGCGGCTGGTCAACTTCACCGACCTCGGCAACCAGAAGGAGCGGGAGAAAACCTACACCGTCACCCTCCCCCCCGGCAAGCCCGGCGTCTGGCGCGTTTCCGTCGCCAACGGGCTCTCCGGCGACCGCTATACGCTCGACTTCCCCGACACCCCCGTCTGGGGCATCCGGGGCGAAATGGCGCTCGGCCTCGGCAAAGGCTTCCCGGAGATCATGTACCTTTACATCCCCGAAAACGCCAAGCTCCTGATCGCCGAACGCTTCGGCGGCGGCAAGGCCGACCTTTCGCTATCCCTGGCGGATAAGGAGATCGGCAGCTTCGAGAACCGGGGGAACCGCCGCCTCAGCGTCACCCCCGCCCCCGTCGGTGAAACCGTGCAAGTGAAACTCGCCGGGCTCGCCGGGCGGGCCATCGCCTTCGACGGCGTGCCGGGGCTCCTCGCCCCCACCCCCGAAGCCGCCCGCACACTTCAGGGCGGAATCGCCCATAGCGCCGGATTCACCGTCAGCGGTCCCTACCAGGCGCGGGTCCGGGCCGCCGCGACCGCGATCCGGCCGGAGGAGTTCCGGGTCGAATATCCCCTCCCCGCCATGTCGCTCGACTTCGCCAATCCCCAGCTCGAAGCGCTGCCTCTCGGCAAATACGGCTTTCTCGGCGGCTTCAACGCCGCCGCCCGCGCTCAGGAGCTCGACCCCGCCAGCCCCTTCTACGGCGCCAATCCCCCGCCCGAAATCCGGAAGCGCGAGAACAACTGGCAGGAGTTCCTCTCCTACACCGGGGCCGGGGCGATCTTCTCGACGGCGGCGCTGGCTTCGGCGGCAACGACCCCCGGCGAACTCAATCTCCTCCGCGGCAACCGGGGGGTGATCAACCGGGCGGCCGCGGCGGCCTTCTACCACTTCGCGGCGATGTCGGGCGACGACATCATCCGCGAAGGGGACTTCCGGAGCGGCAACTATCCGCACATCCACGCCTTCTTCAGCTATAACGCTTTAGCGCAGGGCTTCGAGTACCTGCGTGACGACCTCGCGCCGGAGCACCGGGAGCTGTGGCGCGAAGGCCTGCTCCGGGCCGGCGACAAGGCGGCCTCCTTCATGGGCTACCAGTCGAACCAGTGGAGCCATATGATCACCGCCTTTCTCTCGGTCTATCTCGCGACCGGCGAACAGCGCTTCCGCGACTACTTTGAAATCCACCTCAACGCCTACCTCGACAACGACTTCGGCCCGGGCTCCAAGTTCGGCCAGCATCCGGCGGGCTTCTACCTCGAAGAGTGCGGTCCGGACGGCAACTACGACCACCTGAACGGCTACTCCGTCGCCGTCGTCTACTACAAGTACCGCGCCCTCCCCGACGCCGACCCGAAACTGGTCGAGAAGCTCCGTAAGGGCATCCAAAAGAACCTCGTCTTCAAGAGCTTCCACTGGCTTCGTCAGCCCGGCGGGGCGATCCGGGTGCCGAACGCCCCCAACTGCCGGACCGACGCCCAGCTCGGCAGCCCGAGCTATCCGGCGGACTACCTCGCCCGTCCCGACTTCGACCTCGGCTACACCCGCTTCATGATGAACCGCATGCCCGCCGAAGGGATCGGCATGGCCGCCACCTTCAGCCACGTCGCCAACACCGACGAATGGGCGAAACGCCTGATCGCCGCCAAGTGGCCGCGCGGTACCGCGGATTGGCAGGCGGATGGGTTCCCGGGGGCCTGGACCCGTGAGATTTACGACATTTACCGGCTGCCGATCCGGGCCAAGCTGGCTCCCCTCCCCTGCGAGGCGGAGAAGGGCTACTGGGAACTGCCTGGCCTCGCCGCCTGGAAGTCGGGCGGACTCTACGGGCTCCTCTTCTACGACGTGACGGGCTCCGACCCAAAGCAGACGCTCCCCGGCATCACTTCGGGCGGCCCCCTCACCTTGTGGGACGCAAAGAGCGGCAGCACCTTGGGGTCGATGCGCAACGCCCGCAAGAACCGCGCCGCCTCGCCGGACGACATCACCTGGTGCGCCGTCTACGGCACGGTGAAGGGCCGCTTCGCCGCCTCTGGGAAAGAGCATAGCCGCCTGACCACACAGGAAGCCGGGAAGCGTTTCTCGGTCGCGGGGGCCCTGCGCGAAGGCAAGGGAACGCTAGCCTGGGAGTATGAAATCGCCCCCGGCAAGCTCCTCCTCACGGTCCGCCTCAACGGGTGCGACTGGGAGAATCCGGTGCTGAACCTCCCCTTCCTCTCCAAAAACGGCAACGCTCTGGAACTGAAGGGGAACGAACTCACCATCGGCCGCCTCCGGGTAAAGCTGCCGGAGGGCTGCAACGTTACGCTGGCCGAAGAACTCCCGACCTCGCAGAAGGAGTGCCCGGTGCGCCCCCTCCGCCTCCCCTTCCCCGCCGACCGGACGCTCCGGCTGGAATTCTGCCTGGCAGATTGATCTCTACTTCTCTCGCGAATCCTTGAGAGCCTGGTACTCCGCCAAAATCCGGTCGGCGAGTTCCGGCTCTCCGGTTTCACGGGCCAACATACTCATGCGGTATGCCTTGGCGCTGAACCCCCACCAAACCACTTCCTTGTTCACGTCCGAACAAAACTCCAGACCCTTTTTCGCAATATCCCATTCATAGGGAATATCGAGATATTTCTTCACCAGTGCAAATTCCCGGTCGCGGATCAGCATTTCTTCGACCTCATGGATGCACGCCTTGGCAAATTCCGGCTGCCAACCATTGAATAAGCAGAAAAGGACCAGCGTTTTTTCCTCCTCCTTCAGATAAAAGTTTATCGAGGCGACATCGCTGAAAACAGGAACATCCTCGGCGATGCTTTTCTGGAAGGCCGCCCAGTCTTCCCCCCGAACGACCGGTTGTTTGTCGGAACCATCAGCGTCAAAAACGGGAATTTGCCGCCGGTCCTTTCCCTTTCTTAGATAAGTGGTCTTCTCGTCGCGGAGGCGTACCAATTCCGCCAGAGCTGGAGGATACTTCTTCCCCAGTTCCACCCAGGCCGCCACCAGGTAGGAATGTCGAACAGGACCGGCGTTCCGGTCATATTCCAAAACATGGTCGAAAAACCACTGGTACCGGATCAGGGCCTCCTGGTACTCCCCCTTCTCCACCATAGCCTTTGTGTTTTCGATATACAATCTATATTTTCCGGACTTTACCTCCGGCGGCACATCGAGAGGGGCGGTGCCGACTGCGGGCGTTTCCGCCATACTGACCACTGTTACCCAGAAAAGGCAGCAGAAAATGCAGGAAAAAAGACCATTTCGACTTCGATTCATTTTCACCTCGATCATATGTTACTGGCTTCAAAACTTCAATGAGGGCGCCATGGCCTGATACTCCGCCTGAATCCGGTCGGCCAGTTTCGGATCCCCCGTTTCGCGGGCCAGCAGGCTCAAACTGTCCGCCTTGTCACGGAGGTACGTCCCCATTCTTTCTTCAGCCGAGTTGCGCTCCGCCTGCTCCTTGAAACTCTTCCAATAGGAAGCAATATCGAGGTATTTTTTTGTCAACGCAAATTCCCGTTTCCGGATCAGCAACTCTGCGACACGACGAATACACGCCTTGGCAAATTCCGGCTGATCCCGATCGAGCCGGCGGAAAAGTTCAAGCGTTTTATCCTCCTCTTTCAAATAATGATTCAGCGACACCACATCTTGGAAAACTCCTACATCCCCGGCAATACTTTTCTGAAATGCCGCCCAATCCTTCTCCTTGACAATCAGCTGCCTCTTGGAACCATCCCCGGAATCGTCGGCATAGGAGACGGGAATCCGCCGCCGATCCTTCCCGCCGTCAAGATAAGCCGTCTTCTCATCGCGAGTGCGGATCATCTCCGCCAAAGCCGGTGGATACTGATCCGCCAACTCCTTCCAATAAGAGAGCAGAAAGGAGACACGAACGCTGCTGTATGACGGCACATACTCCAGAATATGCTCAAAGGCCCAACGGTACCGATTAAGGGCCTCGGCGAACTCGCCCTTCTTCACCATTTGTCGAGTGTTCTGATTATACGATTTCCACTCGCCGGACTCGACCTCCGGCGGCACATAAGCCGAGGCGACTTCAGGCGGCACATCAGCTGAGGCAACTTCGGGCGCAGCACTTCCGGCGGGCGTCTTCGCCACGCAGGCGGGAGTGAGGAGAGCCGCCGCCACGGCCAGAACGAGACAGCAGCAGGCGCTGAAGGAAAAGCGATGGCGGCTTCGATTCATTTTCACCTCCAGAATACGTTGTTTAAGTTCGCGGCCGTTCCCGCTCAAGCCGGGGACCGGAACGCGCACGAGGAATCCATGATAGCGAAGCAATAGCCCGGCATAGGCAAGGCGTTCGCCTTCCGAGAGTTCCAGGCGGCGAACCACGGCCGCGTCGCACGCGATCTCGCGCTGGCCTTCCAGCCGCCGCACCAGGAACCGGTAAAAAGGGTTGAAGAAGTAGCAGCTCGAGATAAAGTAAAACAACCGGGCCGTCCGGTGATCGCCCCGCCGCAGGTGCTCCAGCTCGTGGGTCAGCAGCATCCGGACCTCCGAATCGCTCCTGTCCACGGCTTCGGCCACGGGGAACAAGACCACCATCCCACCGCCGCCGGAGCAGCAGCCCGGCGACCACACCAGGTCGGAGCCATCCAACAGCCGGATGGGGCGGTTCTCCATACCCATCCGCCGCCGCGCCTCGGCGAACAATTCGTTCAGCCGTGCGTCCGTCACTTCCGGGCAGCTCCGGAGCGCCCGGTTCCACTTCCGGGAGCGGCAGATTCGCACCGCCAACAACGCCGCCAGAATGCCGAGGTAAGCCGCGCCCGCCCAGTCGAGCGGGCTTCCGGGGAGAGACATATCCCACCCCGAAACCGTTTTTCGCGGAATGGTTTCCACGTCTTTCACGACGGCAACGGGTTCCGGCCGGGAAAACGCCGTCGACGGAACCGGCACTTCGAAAACTCCGAGTTCCTCCGTTTCCATTCCCGGCCGCATGGAGCGGAAGGTCATCATCCCCACGGGAAGAACCAGCAACGCCAATAGTAAACCAATGCCCCAACCGCTCCGGAGGCGGCGGCCCGAGAGCCGTTCCCACCCCAGCAGCACCGCCGCCACCAACGCTCCCCGAAGCAAGGTTCCCGCGAGATACCAGACGAGTGTATTCATTCCCGCTCCTTTCGCTTCAGGATGGCCTTCAATTCCTCGATGTCCTCCGGCGACAGCCGCCCCTGCCGGGCGAAAAAGCAGACCAGTTCCGCCGGATTCGAATCGAATACCTGATCGACCAGCCGCCCGGCAGCCTCCTCGCGGTACTCGTCGCGTCCGATCAGCGGGCGGTAGGAGTACATGCGCTTGCGCCCCTCCTGGGCCACCGCGCCCTTCTTCACCAGCCGCGCGAGAAGGGTCTTGATCGTGTTCTCCTCCCACCCGCAACCCGCCTTCTCCAGCCCCGCCACCAGCTCCGGCCCGGAGAGCGGCGCCCGCTCCCAGAGCAGCTTCATCACCTCCAACTCACTGCCCGAAATCGATACTGAAGCCATGACAAATCCTCCCGCATTGGTGATCTTCCATTAATAAACTACAACCGTAGTTTATAAAAGCAAGCCCCATCTGCAAGAAAATTCGATTTTTATTATTCTATTCGAGCAAAACTTCGCCGAGTGATTTTGGCCATTGCCGCTGAAAGCGATTGCAATATCACCGATAACGCGATATACTATTTTCATGGAACACAATGAAGTGCGATATACCAAAGCTGAACTGTTGACCTTCGGTTTGATGATTGCGATCGTCATCTACCTGTGGCTGCCCGGCCCCGTCTGCTTTCTGCGGCTGGACGAACAGGGGAGCGATGCGGATAATACCCGCAAAATCAAGCGGTATTGCCACGATTACGAGACCTGGCATACGCAATTCCCCAAGGTGCTGAAAAAAACCGTCCATTGGGAGAGCGACCGGAGAAACCGTCAGCTGCTGCATCTATACACCCACGGCCGCCTCGATGGGGGGAATTGGTTTTCCTTCCTCGACGCCATCGAGAAAACCACTCCCGGCTTCCGTGAGTGGCTGCAGCGGGACCATCCGAACGAGGATGATCTCCTGGGACAAAAACGCGAGGAACTGCTCTTGCATTACACTGTCTACTACTTCACGCCTGACCAGGCAGAATAATGAAGATCAAGATGAGCATGAAAAGCACGATGGCCGTTTTATACATTCTCTTTCTGCTTGCGCTGGCTATCGCCTTCACGCTTCACCAGAAGTCGAAAGAGGTGTATCATTCCCCGGATCGAAAACTTACGATCCGGGTACCGGCCGACGACGAACACCTGGCCGTGCTGCATATCGACGACCGGCTCCGCCAATCGACTTTCGTGATGAAGACCCGCGCTTCCGTCTATTCAAAATACTCCGTGCAATTCCTCAACGACGGTCATTTCGAGTTTATCAGCTCGGATATCGGTTCGGGAATCTTTCGCTATGAAGACGGGAGCTGGCAAACCAAAGCCCGCTTTCTCGTTGATCCTCCAGATATCGACGTTGAAGTCCTGAAAAAACCGGAACGGCGCTTGTAAATTCCGGTTGAGCGTGTATTGTTCCCTATTTGGAGGCAAGCATATGACAGAGAACCACCCCCCGGTCCGGAAAAGCAATCCCGGACGCCTGGCGAAAATCGTTACCCTGACCGGCATTCTTCTGCTTTTCCTGAAAACGCTGGAAGCTACCTTTTCCGTCCGGCTCGCGCTGCCGGAAACAGCCTATGTCGTTCTCACCTTCGGGGGACTGGCGGCGGTTATGGGGATCAGCATCACCTTCCTCAAGGAGCCGGTTCTCTACGCCAATCGCACCGCCCGGGGCATCTTCCAGCTCTTCATCTTCGGCAGCGGCGGCGCGCTTTTTGCTTTTCTTATCCTCTTCCTGACGAAACTGGACCTCGCCATCGAGATCGCCAAAAGTCCGGCGACGGACTACTCCCTCTTCGGCATGGCCTGTGCCATCATCGGCAACTACGCGCTGTGGGCTTTACGAAAACAAGGTTTGCGAAAGTAATCCGCAAACCTTGTTCCATGTTTTCGGGAAGACCGTTATACTGTCAGAACCACTTTGCCGATGTTTTCGCGATCGCGGAGAATGCGGTGCGCCTCCTCCACTTGGGCCATCGGCAACACCTTGTGGAGCACCGACTTCAGGGCTCCCGAGGTAAAGTCGCCCCAGAGATGCTTTTCGAGCGCCGCAAGGAGCGCCGCTTTCTCTTCGGCGGTGCGGCTGCGCAGGCTGCTGCCTTCGAGGCGGATGCGCTTCCGGAAGAGAAGCCCGAGGTCGATTTCGACCTTCGCTCCGCCCAGAGTGGCGAGGATGATCCAGCGGACGCCGGGAGCCGCCGCTTCGAGACAGGCCGCCAGATCCGGGCCGCCCACGCAGTCGAGCGCCAGATCGGGCGGAGTCGCCCTCAAGGCCTCCGGCAGCCGTTCGCGGCGGTGGTCAATCACCCGGTCGGCTCCGAGCGAACGGACGAATGCCGCCTTCTCTTCGCCGCCGACCGAGGTTACCACCTTGGCTCCCAGGCGCTTGGCAATCTGGATCGCGGCGATGCCGAGCCCACTCGCCCCGGCTTGAACGAAGAGGGTTTCGCCCGCCTTTAAATTACCGATCACCACCAGATTAAGCCAGGCCGTGGCGAAGACTTCGGGAATCGCCGCCGCCTCCTCCATCGACACGCCTTTCGGCATCGGCAGCGCCATTCCTTCGGGGAGGACCACCCGTTCGGCGTAGCCCCCTCCCCCCAGGAGCGCACACACCTCGTCCCCCACCCGGAAGCGGGAGCCGGCGGGTGCGGCGGCCACCACCCCCGCCACTTCGAGGCCGGGCCACTCCGGCCAGCCGGGGGGCGGCGGGTAGTTCCCTTCGCGTTGCAGAAGGTCGGCACGGTTCAACGCGGCGGCGCGGATATCCACCAGGAGCTCCCCCGCGCCCGGAACCGGGTTGGGGACTTCGCTCCAAGAGAAATTTTTATCGGCATTCAACTTCATTGCATGCATGCAGTTACCTCCACTCGGTGTAGCCGGAGGCGGCCAGCAGCACCTCCTGGGTCAAATAATCGTGCTTGTAATCATAAGGGTTCGCCACTTCGCCCCGGATCATCCGCGTCAGCTCCATCAGCTGCTCCTCGTAGCGGTCGCGAATCACGCCGAAATCGAGGATGTGCTTCTTCGCCTCGTACTCTTCATTCGCTTCGGCGAAAACAACCTCCATCGTCAGCGCCACTCCGTCGAAGCGCTCGATCGGGCAGATATCGACGGTGGCTTTGGTGCCGCAGATTTTGAGGCGGCGATTCATGCCGTTGACCTCCCGGCTGCAAGCCCGCAGGGCCACGGTCGCGTGGGGGTATTCGAGAATGGAGAGGCAGTTGTTCTTGATCCTGTCCGGATCCCCCGGAGCCGACTTCAGGAA
>JAVBRV010000097.1:0-10546 GCA_031547585.1 Victivallaceae bacterium | reverse complement strand
TGCGGGGTCAGGGCGGAGCCCGCCGGAGGGTCTGGGGCGGGCCGCCCCAGCGAGAACCGTTGTTAAGCCATACAACGATTGAATTTTGCGATTTGAAAGACTATATTATAGAGATAAAACGACAATGCCTTCTGGAGTATTTTTGCGATGAAATCCTACTTCCGCCCCGAGATTGAGGCGATGGCCGGTTACACCCCGGGCGAACAGCCGAAACTGCTGAATCTGTTGAAACTGAATACGAATGAGAACCCGTATCCGCCGTCGCCGCGGGTGGCCGAGGCGCTGCGGGAGTGTGATTGGACGCGGCTCCGGCTTTACCCCGACCCTTTGGCGGATGCGCTGCGGGATGAATTTGCCGGGACGCTGGGTTTTGAGCGGAAGAATGTGATTGCCGGGAATGGTTCCGACGATATTCTGACGATGGTTTTCCGTGCTTTCACGGATCCGGAGAGAGCGGTGGCTTGTGTGGAGCCGACGTATTCGCTGTACCCGGTGCTGGCGGAGATGCAGGGGGCGCCGATCCGGCGGATTGCGCTTCAGGGGGAGGGGTTCGAACTGCCGTCGGACCTGCTGGAACAGGCGGAGGGGGCGAATCTTCTCGTCATTGCCCGCCCGAATGCGCCGACCGGGAACAGCTTCCCCTTGGAAACCATGCGGCGGTACTGCCGGGAGTTTGAGGGGGTGGTGCTTTTCGACGAAGCGTATGCGGATTTCGCCGACGACAACTGTTTGGAATTGGCGCGTGAATTCCCCAATGTGCTGGTGTCACGCACCTTCTCCAAAAGCTATTCGCTGGCGGGGCTCCGGCTTGGCTTCGCGGTCGGGAATCCGGAGCTGATCGAGGGGCTTTTCAAGCTGAAGGACTCCTACAACATCGACCTTCTCGCTCAGGTAGCCGGGGCCGCCGCCTGGAAGGATCGCGAATACCACCGCGACTGCTGCGCCCGGATCAAGGAGAGCCGGAAGGCGCTTGCCGATGAGCTGACAAAGATCGGTTTCTCGGTGGTGCCGTCGCAGACCAACTTTCTCTTTGCCGCGCCTCCGGATCGGGACGGCGCGGGGTGCTTCCGCCGCCTTCGTGAACAGGCGATCATTGTTCGCTACTTCCCGGGACCGGTGACGGGGGCCTACCTCCGCATCACCATCGGCACGCCGGAACAGATGACACGGCTGGTGGAAGCGCTGCGGGGGATGTACCGGTGAAACGGCTCCTCGCTGTTTTCGCCCTGGTCTTCCTCGCGGGGGGACTTCAGGCGGAGACGCTGCGGATCGCCGACGCCACCCGGCAGGGGGATCCGGCGGTTCGCCAGGCGGCGCTGCTGTATGCCGCCCGCACGCCGGGGACGAAGCTCTCCTTCCGGCGCGTGGAGGTCAAGGAGGCGCTGGAACTTTTCCGCGAGGGCGAAACCGATCTTGTGCTGATCGACCGGAAGCAGGTTCCCGCCGATTTCAAGGGGAAGGAGCGGGCGTACGCCGCCGAGGCCGCCGCCGTCTATCTCTCGGGCGGACACTTTCTCAACAACTTCACCACTAAAGAGGTAAAGGAGCTTCTCACCCTTCAGCTCCCCAACTGGAGCCGGTACGGCAAGAAAGAGACCGACGTCCACCGTTTCGGCTTGAAGCCGAAGAGCCGCGGCTACGGCTTATTTGAAGAGTTTCTCCGGATTCCGCCGGAGTCGGTGGGGCGGCTTTTCCGCGCCTCTTCGACCCGGGAGATGCTGCTTTTCATCGGCAAGAACGACGAGGCGGTCGGTTTCGGGCTCTTCCTCCCCTCGGCTCCGCTCGATGTGAAGATCGCCGCGATTGACGGCGTCCCCGCCACGCTGCGGAACATCAGCGAAGGGAAGTATCCTTTGACGGTGACCTACGTCATTCTCTCCGCCGAGACCCCGGCCCCGGTCGCAACCGGTTTCCTCGCCACGCTCAACCAGGCCGACTTCCTCGATTTGCTAGAAGAGATCGACCTGTTGCCGTTGCTGGTGAAGAACTGAGGGTTTGGCGAAGCGATATCAGGTAGGGCTGCCTGTCCCCAGGCAGCCGTTCTCGCTGTATGGTTTTCAGGGTATGAACTTGTGATGAAAGGTGTTGGGCTCTTCCCTCTCCGGAATAAGTCGTGAGCGCGGTTTTTCCCCAAAGACCCTGCAACGAGAACGGCGCTCTGGGGACAGAGCGCCCTACCCATGACGTCGACAGTGATTTTTACGATTACTTGTCGTAATAGCCTTTGTTGGCTTTGTCGCACCCTTTGGCGAAGGTTCCGTCGTCGATTTCGCGGAAAGCTTGCAGCAGCTCCTCACGGGTGTTCATGACGATGGGGCCGCCCCAGGCGACCGGCTCACGCAGCGGTTTGCCGGAGGCCAGGAGAAAACGCGCGCCTTCTTTGCCGGCGGTCACCTTCACCCGGTCGCCGCCGAGCTCGAAAAGGACGGCCCGCCGGGAGGGATAGGACGTCCCGTCGATCTCCAATCCGCCTAAAATGATGTAGAGGAAGACGGTATTCTCGGGCGGAACCTCCAGCTCCCAGCTCTTCCCGGCGTCGAGGTCGACATCGAGGTAATCGGTGGGGATGAAGCGGTTCTGCATCGGCGCTTTTTCCCCCTTGTAGGACCCCGCGATCAGGGCGATGCGGGCGCCGTCTTCGGTGAATTTCAGCACCGATTCCGGCTGGATGTCATGGTAGGCGGGCGGCGTCATCTTCTCCTTTGCCGGGAGGTTGATCCAGAGCTGGGTGCCGAGCATCCGCTTCGAGGGTTGCGGCATCTCCTGGTGGATGATGCCGCAACCGGCGGTCATCCACTGGCAGCAGCCGCTACGGATGGTCCCCCGGTTGCCGAGGCTGTCGCCGTGCTCGATTTCGCCTTCGATGAGGTAGGTGACGGTCTCGATGCCCCGGTGCGGATGCCAGGGGAACCCGGCCACATAGTCCGCCGGATCGGTGGAGTCGAAGCCGTCCAGCATCAGGAAGGGGTCGAAATCCTTGACATCCCGGTTGCCGACCACCCGTTGCAGCTTGACCCCGGCCCCGTCTTCAGTCTGGATACCGGTTACGACACGTTTGACTTTTCGCATGGTATTTCTCCTTTGTACGTTACTCCCTGGACGTACAATACCCGCTCCGGCACAGAATGTCAAGCCAAATATTTCAGGGACGGTACAGCGCTCCGCCGGGGAGCTGTTCTTTGTCGGCGTCATTTACAACCAGATAGAAGACCAGATCACGGTATTCGAGTTTTCCTTGCAGCGGATTGCCGAAAAGGTCGAAACCGGTTGTTCCCCGAGGGAAAGCGCCGGACCATTCGGCGGACTGCTTCCCCGTGATCACGGCGACGGTTTTTCCTTTCCCGGAGAACCAGATTGACCAGACGCCTTTCGCCAATTCGGTCTTTCGGGTGATCGTACGGTCCTCCAGCCATTGCGTCATGTTCGAATAGGCGGCGAAGGTCGGCCGGGGGTAACCGTCGTTCATCAGCAGTGCGGGGTAGCCCATGCGATAAAGGAGGTATTTCTGGTGCTGATCCGCATAGAGATAGACCCGTTTGCATCCGGCCAGAAACAAGGCGAGATGGAAACGGACGAGTCCGTTGGACGTTTCCAGGCTGTTTTCCAACCCTTTCCAGGTGATGGAGTGGTTGTACATTCCGGCGCCGTCGGTCCGGTTGCCGTTCCAATTCCCTTCCGACATATAGATCGGTTTGATGGCGCCTTTTTCCTGTTTCAGCACGCCGTCCCAGGCGGCCTTGAAAGAGCGTTCGATCGTATCGCCGGGGTAGCCGAGGAAGGACGCTTCATAGATATGGTAATCCATGCTGTCGCAGGTCTGATAACCGCCGAAATGGTAGATTTTACTGGTCCAGTCGGGGGTGTTGCCGTAGTCGGCGACGGTGTTGAAACCGATGAGCTCCACTTCCGGAGCGGCTTTTTTCATCTCTTCATAGGCGATCTTCTGAAGCCGGGCGAATTTTTCCGCGCCTTGCGGAACGAACCAGGGTTCGTTCCAGAGGTGCCATTCGCGGATGCGTCCGCGATAATGGGTCACAATTTGTCGGACGTAGTTGCGGTAGGCCCCTTCGTCGACAAGCGAATAGTAACCGCCCCACCCCTCGCCCCAACCGTAATAGTCTTTCTTGGAATTTGGCGGAGCGGCCCATTTGGGGACTCCGCCGAGCCAGCCGAGAACCAGCATATGCGCCCGGCGGTACTCGTCGATTCCCGCATCATTGATCGTCCATTTCCCTTTTTCCGGTTCCACGTCGGCCCAGCAGGTCGGACGCCAGAAGCAGTCATGAAGGCGGATGTGGTTGACGCCCGCGGCTTTGAGCAGCGAAAGCCGCGGCTGCGAGGGGTTGACATGGTTGCCGAAAGGAGAATTCGGCGCATCCCGGTTTTCATAGACCGGGCGGCGAATCCGTGTCATGATCAATTCACTGTACGGAGAGGTGCGCCGCCCTTTTTCCTCGACCCAGGTTTCTATCCGGAAGGAACCAAGTCCCTTTTCCCGGGAAAGCAGGTAATCGAAGGAACCGGAAGGATTTTCGGAGACCTTGATATCGGGGAGAGGACGCTCTTCACCGTACACATCGACCACCTTCCCCTTCAGAACGGTATCGGGCGTATACGCCCCCGTCACCCGATAGGAGACCCGGGGGGATTCATCGATGAACTGCAATCGCATGGCGGAGTGCTCTCCCCCGTCGGGCGCCAGGGCGACCTCGTTGCGGATCGCCGTCGCGTAATCGCTCCCCCGGGCGGCGTCGGCAACCGTCAGACTGTCGATCAATGCTTCGCCCTGCATGAAAACGGTATAGCCGTTAAGGCCCTCCGGGGCATCGAAGGTGATCGCGCGCCGGGTCCATGCGGCCGACAACGGGAACGTGCCGGCATCGGCTTTGAGCGGTTTCTCTTTTTCATTCATGATATAGACATGCAGCGTCCCCTTTCCTTTGCATTGAAACGACAGGGTGCAGCGCGTTACTCCTTGCGGAGCGAGAAAGGGAGCCGAAAAAAAGTACGCTTTGCCCTCTTTCATCCGAAGCGGGGGATAGCCCGAAGGAGACGGCTCATCGGCCGGGAAATCCACATTGACGCCGCGCCAGCCGCCGGGGAGGCCAAGGGGGAAGCAGGAGGAAGCGAGATAGTTATGTATTTCTGCCGGAGGGCGTTTGAGATTCCGATTCAAGAAAGCCGCATAATCCTCCATCTCGGTTCGGCTCACCTGGATGGAGGAGATTTCAATCGGGCGGTTCCCCCCTTCCAGCATGGCTTGCAGTTTGCCTTTCGGCTCGAAGCTCTTCGGCAGGGCTCCGGCAATTTCATCGAGGGCGGCAACCGGGATGGAGAGCGTCGTCCAGTCGGCGGAGTACGGCAGGTCCACGATCGCGTAACGGGAGTAGGTCGGGGAGAGGGGGCTGCGCAACCAGATTTTGGAGTCGCCTCCCAGCCGATACCGCACCGTAATGCGGTAATATCCCGGGAAGGGTATTTCCCTCTGATTTGAAAGCGCATACAGGATATGGAAATCCAGCTGTTGCGATTCGAAACGAAGGTTGTTCCCGGCCGGCGTCTTTTGAAATTTGGTCGTTGCGCGGGAGGAGTTCCAACCCGGGAAGTCTGGTCTCACCGTTCCCGGCAGCGGGCCGGAAAATGAACCTTTGGCCTGGATTTCCCGATTTCCGCCCATCCGGGAGAAATCGATATCCACCAGCGGCGTTTCCGCGGCAAGGCGGAGCAACGCCGCCGCTCCGCCAAAGAGGATGAAGATGCTTTTAAGGATGTTCATGGTACGGCACATACGTTAAAAATTTGGATTGTCATACGGGAAATATTGCAGTTTAATCTGCGTCGCCGCGGTCCCGCTCCCGTTGATCCAAAGATCTTTGTAATTTTTGGTCGCCGCGTGGCCGTCGAAAAAAGAGACATTGGCGGCCTGCTGCCGGTTATGGCGGTACGCGGGCGGACCGTCACCATTGGCGTCACGGGAACAGGCGTCATACCCCTGCCAATAGCGGGTGGGGGCCGTATACATGGAGTGTATGCGCCCGACACTGGAAGCACAGTCCATAAACGCGATTTTCATGGATGCTTTTTTGATTTTGTTGAACCGGAAAAGGCTGTTCCACTCCGAGCCGTCCCCCGCAAAGGATACCGTCCCGTAAATGAAATTGGGTTGCGAGTACTCCGCGCCCCGGTTATAATCGGCACTGGGGCAGAGGTACTTGTTGGACCACGAGTACCATCCGCTCGGCGTTGTTCCGATCCCGCCTTGCCGTAGAAACGTATGATTGGCAAACCATCTCGACATATTGGAATCCCCCGCTTCGTTATGCACTTTCAGGTAAAAAGGGACTGCATAATCTTGAAAAGAGCTCCCGTAAAACATATTTGCCGCGCCCAGCGTTTTCAGATGGTTCAGGCAACTCATGGTTTTGGCTCTTTCTCTCGCCGAATTCAACGCGGGCAGGAGAATCGCCGCCAGAATGGCGATGATCGCGATTACGACCAGGAGTTCGATAAGGGTGAATGGTTTACTTTTGGTATTCATCAGTCACTTCTCCTGTTTTACAAACTTCCGTGGATTTCCGCCAGAGCCAGTCCAGCCAGGCGGCGCCCTGAATCCGCTCTTTTTCGATTTCATAGGAGCGCAGGCGTTCCACCGTGCGGCAGCATTTGCCGCCGGGCCCCGTCATCTCCATCATCAGCGGTCCGCGATAGCCGACTTCCCGCAACGCCCGCAGTACATCCCGCCAGTCGATCGTCCCCAGGCCGGGCATCTGGTGATCGTCGTTTTCTCCATAATTATCATGCAGGTGCAAGGTATTGATTCGCGCTCCGCATTGGCGAATCACTTCGCCGGCCTGCTCACGCATCAAAGCGTTTACGTGCCCCACATCCACATTGATGCCGACGTCTTCCCGCCCCAGCGTGTCGACGATATGAATAATGTAAGCGGGATCACCCTTTTCACAAGTTTCGATTGCCAGTTTTACGCTGTTTTTCCGGCAGAGATCGGCAACCTTGGTCAGAATGTCCAAATCCCGCGTAAAATCTCCAAGCCGGTTCTCCACATTCGGCAGGTGGCAGGTCATGACTTGAGCTCCCAGGGCCCCGGATATTTTTGCGCAATGCGCCTGGTCCCGGTAATATTGCGCCAGGGCTTCCGGCGTATATTCATTCAGATGGCAGGAATGAACCGACCAGATCGTGATTCCGAGTTCGTTCGACAGTGCCTGAAGACGCCGCGCCGCCTCCTCCTCCAACGGCAAGACGTGGGAAAATTCCACGAATGCGAATCCCTCGTCGCGGTATTTCACCAGTTGTTCGGCATAGACCTCTTCCGTATAGAAATCACAGGTGTCGACTTCAGTTACAATATTGCAGCCGATCGGAGATGGGAAAAAGCGCATCACACAGTCCTCCTTATGTTAATATTCTGCATGTTCCGCGAATTCTGACTCTCATCTATTTCGCAGGACTCATTGGGATGGCTTCGGAACAATTCATCATCGGTCAATAATGGGTGCCCTTTCGCAACCGGGAAGTAGGTGCGGGTGCGCTTTTCGTTTGAAAAACGGGTGAAGAGAACTTCCGGTTCGGGATGGGCCTGATTCGGGATGACGCAGGGAATGCGGATACCTTCTTCTTCCGCCACAGCCTGTTCCGGGGCGTGGAAGGTGAGAAGATCCATGGCGTGGCGGGAGAGGCGGTTGCGTTCCATTTCGACGGCGTAGACGAGGGGGCCCTTCATGACGGCGGCGCGTCCCGTCTGCGCCATCGTGCCGCGGATCAGCCGGAGCGGCATCGGCAAAGTCAAGCGCAGCGTCACCCCCTGCCGCCAGTCGCGCGTCAGCCGGAACCAGTCGCCGCCGGGCGCGGTTAACTCTTTGCCTTCCACGGCGATACGGGCGGTTTGGCACCAGCGGGGGATCCGCAGTCGCAAGGTCATCTCCCCTGCCGCCTTGACCGTCAGCTCCACGGTTTCCGCCTCGGGGTAGCCGGTCTTCTGGGTGATTTCCAGGTCGTCCGAACGCAGCTCCGAATCGGTATAGAGGTTGACCGCCACCCCCTCGGGCGTCTTGAAATAGACCGCGCCGGGGAGTTCGAACATCATCCGCCGCAGGTTGTTCGGGCAGCAGTAGGTCTCGTGTTCGTACCACTCGCCCGGCTCGTTGAAGGGGATGAAGTAGCGCTGGCGAAGCCCGTCCCCGGACTGCGCGCCGACAAAGGCGTTGTGGAGAATCCGTTCGAAGAGGTCGCCGTAAACAGTTTCGCCCGTTCGGCCGGACATCGCGGCCGCCGCGCGCAAGAGATAGGCCGAGGCGCAGGTTTCGCCCCAATGCCCGAGCCCCGTCTGGGAGTCGTCCCACACCTCGCCCCAGTAAAAGCCGCCGGAACAGGAGCCGCTGACCGACGAGTATCCCCCGCGCAAGACGCGTTCGAACAACGCCTCGGCCCCTTCCGGGAGTCCCAGTTGCAGCTGCGCCAGCGCCCGGGCCGCGTAGGTATAGACGTGGGCAATGCCGTTGACCGGGGTCATCCGGTCGTAGGTATCGAGACTTTCGGCCAACTTGAATTCATTCCGGCAGTAGTCGAGGAAGCGTTCATCGCCCGTCTCTTCGAAGAGCATCAGAAAGGCGGTTTCGAGACCGAGGTTCACCCCGGTTTTTCGCCCGATCAGAAATTCGCCGAGGCGGAGCGCCGTCCGCAAAGACTCCTTATTGCCGAACCAGCGGTGGTCGAGCACGAAGGCTTGAATCATGTAGGCCTGTTCGTGATTGTCCCAATAGCCCGGTTCGCCGGAGTAGATGGTGATCGCCCCCTCCGCCGACTGGGTGGCGATGATTTCGGCGAAGCGCCGCTCTTTGAAGCGGAGCATCTCGTCGCCGCCGATGCCGTAGGCCGCCGCCTTCACCACCGCGTCGAGCAGCATTCCGTAGCCGGAAAAGCCGCCCGGAACCTCCGGCTTTTCGCTGCGCTTTTGAAAGTGGCGGAGGAAGTAATGCTCCACCTCCAGGTGATGGAGAATCTTATCGGCGGTGCGGTCCATTCGGCTGCGGATTTCGCCGCCGATTTTGATTTCATTCGGTAAAAACGGCGTAAAACGGTTCGTCATCGGTTTCCCTTGATTTGCGAGCCAATTGCGAAAGTCATTCCGGCGGCTTTCATCGCCCTCGCCAAGGCTGAAACCGGGAGCGATTTTAGCGGTTACCTGCTGGGTAGCCGCTAAAATCTACCCGGCTCCATCCTTGACGATGTCGCTAAAATCCACTCGAACTGACTTTCGCAATTGGCTCTTGCTTTTCTCGTTACTATCAATTATATTGTATTTTCATGGATATGTCAATACCCGTCATATGGCACATCCATGGAAAAATATGGAGAAAACGATGCCGACCACCCAACTCTCCAGTTACGACAGCATCACCCCCTGGCAAGCGCCGGGGAAGGAATTCCACATCCGCGGCTTCGCCTTGCGTGAGGAGATGCCGCCGGTGATGATCCATCACGGCGAGAAGCGGGCGTACCCCTGGCCGTGGCTGCTCGTCTTCTTCAACGACCCCGTTCGAATCAACCCCGGCACGCCCGAAGAGATCGTCTGCGAGGAGTCGCTGATGATCTGGCCCCCCGGAGCCCGGCACCACTACGGCAACGAAACCCGGAATTGGACGCACTCCTGGATGATCGTCGATTTCCCCGAGATGGAGCAGCTGCTCAAAAGTCACCCCCTGCCGGTGGGGAGCCCGCTACGGACCGACGCCGACCGCCTCTTCGCCCGCTACCTGCCGCTGTTCCATGAGGAGGGGGCCCTGGCGGAACCGGATCTCTTTTTCCAGAAGAACCTGCTTCAGCTCTTTCTCTACGAGCTTCACCGGCAGTGCAAGCACAACTACCAGCCGATTCCGCACCGGATTCAGGAGATGGAGCGGTACTTGCGCACCCACATCCGGGAAGAGCTGACGCTGGAGGGCGTTGCGGCGCACTTCGGCCTGTCGACGCCGCACTTTGCCGCGCTCTTCCGCGAACAGTACCGGGTCTCCCCCATGCAGTACCTCAACACGCTCCGCATGAACAAGGCGGCGCGCCTCCTCCGCCTCTACCCGTACTCCTGCAAAGAGGTGGCCGAAAGGACCGGATTCGGCGACCCGCTCTATTTCTCGCGCCGCTTCCGCCAGTTCTGGGGCGTCTCCCCCCGCGACTACCGCAATCGCGAAGGCGATTGATTAACAGATCGAACGGGGCACTCGCGCCGCTCGTTTGCGTAAATGACGTTGTGGCACGGTTTCCCCGGCCCCCCGCGTGGTTAGCTTAAGTAAGCGTCGCGGCCGAACATCGGCCTTTCTCCGCCGCGCTTTGCGTTATGGAGAACAAGCGGGGGTACGGCGCTGTTGGCGGCGTGTACCAAACGACGTTGCGTGCCGATTTCCCCGGCTCAACCACGTTGCTCCACTAAGTAAGCGCGGCAAGCGCCGCGAGCGAATGTGAGGGAACTCGTTTGCGGCAGCAAACGAGCGAAGGCACAAGAGTGCCGAAGCCGAACGTAGTCGAGCGAAGG